>NZ_JBBPHJ010000049.1:0-7822 GCF_038039665.1 Myroides sp. C4067 | reverse complement strand
CACGACCTTCGGAACCACAATCCGACGCTCTAACCAGCTGAGCTATAGCTACCATGTTTCTGTTTAACGAGTGCAAATTTAGCGATTATTCTATACTTCGCAAGCTTTTTTGCTTATTTTTTACACTAATTTTATATCAAATCTTCTAAAGTATTGACTGCTAAATACCTTTCAACTGTAAAACCTTCAGCAAAATCTTTATTTATTAGTCTTCCTAGGTCCTGCGCACGATAAGTTATACTATCTAAGAAGTTTTTTGACGTGATTGGAGTACTCGGTTCTTTAGAATTTTGATCAAAGAATTGCGTACTATATGCCATAACAGAATCAACTTTCTGATCCATGAAGCCAGTTACATCTACAACGAAGTCTGGCTCTATGTTTTTCCATTGTATATAATGATATACTACCTTAGGTCTCCATGCTTCTTGTTCTTCTCCATCTAAGCTAGTTTCTATCTTTCTCAATCCTGAAAGGAAACAAGCATCAGACACTAATTTACTCCCTTTTCCATGATCGATATGTCTATCGTCAATAGCATTACACAATACTATCTCTGGACGATACTTACGAATCATTTTAATAACTTCTAACTGATGCTTTTCATCATTAATAAAGAATCCATCTCTAAACTTTAAATTCTCTCTTGCAGACACTCCTAATATAGCAGCAGCGTTAGTTGCTTCTATTTTTCTAATCTCCGCAGAACCTCTAGTACCTAATTCTCCTTGGGTAAGATCAATAATCCCTACTTTTTTCCCTAGAGAAACTTCCTTCGCAATAGTTGCTCCACATCCTAATTCTACATCGTCTGGATGAGCTCCAAACGCTAATATATCTAATTTCATTTGTTGTTTTTTATTATTCTATAATTCACAATTCTTAAATGAATACCTGTTTCATGGTAGAAGATTTATTCACTGTTTCTATAAATTCGCTTGATGGATCACTATCTATAGTTACCCCACAGCCAATATAGAGGTTAACACTATCCTCTTCTATATTCATACAACGCAAATTTACAAATAGATTCGTTTCATCTGTATTTTCTTGTTCTACATTGCAATTTAATTCTCCTAAATAACCAGCATAATACCCTCTATAATATCCTTCTTCTCTAACCAAAAAATCGCGTGCTACATCCTTTGGCATCCCACAAACAGCAGGAGTAGGATGAAGTGCTTCAACTATTGGTTTAAGGCTGTTGTTGCTTAATTTAGCAGTAATATCTGTACAAATATGCATTACTTTAGCTGCACGCTTAGAATAGGGTTCTGAAGTTGTAATATCTTGGACAAAAGGCTTTAAAGTTTCTGTAATAAAATCAGTTACAAATAATTGTTCTTCTTGTTCCTTAATCCCCCACTCTACTACTTCTTGCCCATGATTTACTTGTGTGCCTGCTAGAGCCATTGTTTTTAAAGTATTGTTCTTTATAGATAATAATGTTTCTGGTGTTGCTCCCATCCACAGTCCTATTTCTGGATGATATACTAAAGAACAAAATGCCGTTGGATAAGTATTACACAATTTATTAAATAACTGTCCTAAATCCTCTACTTGATAAGGAACATTTTCTTTTCTAGAAGGAACTACTTTTCCAAATTGTTTATCTCTAATAGCACTTACACAACGTCTTACCAGATCTTCAAAATCCTCCTTAGCTTTCTTATCATCATAATTAAGGTTCACTTCAGGAAGGTCTAAAGCAAGATCTCCTTGTGCTTCCTTTATAATAGCAGACTCTGCTAATGGAATATAAAAACGTGTCCCTTCTGCAAAAGGTGCAAATACAAAACCCTGTTCTTCAAATGTCTCCACCTTATGAAGAGCATACGTTTTTTGAAATAACCCTACTATTGTTTTAGAATTTGGTTTGCGATAGACTGCAAAAGGCTTTTGATCCGCATACTGCTTCGCTAAGCATTTAAATAAATACATCTTTTATGTTGATTTGTTTTTCTGTGCTTTTGTTACTTTGTTTTTGCTCCACGAATTACACTCTTAAATTTACATCATCCTCATCACAAAAGACCAAAATAACAAAATCACTTTAATTATTTATCGATAACGATATTTGTAATTTTACAGATAGAAACTAATACATCATTCTCATCTGTTATTCTTATTTCCCATAAGTGCAGTGTGCGTCCTCTGTGTAATAATCTAGCTGTTCCGATTACATAACCAGATCGCTTACTCTTTACGTGATTAGCAGAAATCTCTATACCTCTTATTTCCTGTTTAGTAGGATCTATTAGCATTAGAGAAGCTCCACTTCCTAGACTTTCTGCTAATGCCACAGATGCTCCTCCATGTAAGAGCCCCATAGGTTGGTGTACTCTTGGATTGACAGGCATTTTAGCTACTAAAAAATCAGGTCCAGCATCTATATATTCTATGTCGAGTGTCTCCATAAGTGTATTCTTACACACTTTGGCATACATTGCTAATAATTTATCTTTATCAAAGTCTTTCATATTCTTTTTGCTCATTGTTTGTTAGAAGTTTTAAAAACATAGATTGAACGATAGTTTAACTAGAAGAATTGAGTTTAAAAAATCGCTGTTTAAATATACTAAATCAAATTTATAGAATACTAACTAAAACCACCGACTTTACAGTTGTCTCCTCTATTTTCTATATGATTTAGACTCTTATAGAGGCTTTAAAATTAAAGGAAAATAACTCTTGAATTCTTAAAAATATTATAATTGTTTTAAAATTGGCTCAGTCCGCATTTTTAATGACTTCTATCAGTTAGTTCTATCCTATTTTTTTAGTAATTTTACCTCCTTGATTATAACGATACTATTTACAACAAAATAATGGAAGATATCCAACAAGAAGTTTTCAATGCATACGAAGTCATTAAAAATGGCGGGATTATCTTATACCCTACTGATACTGTATGGGGAATAGGATGTGATGCAAATAACCCTGAAGCTATCAAAAAAATATATGCACTTAAAAAGCGTGCAGAATCAAAAAGTATGATTGTCTTAGTAAATGAGAGAATATTCCACAGAGTATTCAATGCTCCACCAGCTGTGACATGGGATATCTTAGACTGCAGTGAAAAACCTACTACTTTAATCTTAGACAATCCTAAGTATGTAGCTAAAGAAGTAGTATCAGCGGATAACTCTTTAGGTGTTCGTATTGTAGAAGAGCCTTTTTGCTTTAGGTTAATCGAAAAAATGAAATCACCTTTGGTATCTACTTCTGCCAATATTAGTGGAGCACCTTCTCCTGCTAACTTTAGCGAAATTAGCAAAGAGATTATCGAAGGAGTTGATTATGTAGTAAACCTACGTCAAAAAGACACAAAGCCTGCAAAGCCTTCTACAATTATTAAATTAAAAGATAATAGCCTAGTTACTATCATTAGAAAATAGTACCTCCTATTGAATATATTATGACTGAGACCCCTATATATAAAGAAGCCATTACACATCCTATATTTGACTATATCTCTAAAGCAGCAGAAAGTCTAAATGTAGATAGCTATGTAATTGGCGGATTTGTAAGAGATTTTTTATTAAAAAGAGATTCTAAAAAAGATATTGATATCGTTGCGGTTGGTAGTGGTATCGAATTAGCTTTAAAAGTATCTGAATTACTTCCTAACAAACCTAAGGTACAAGTGTTTAAAAATTACGGAACAGCTATGTTGCGTTATGATGACATTGACATTGAGTTTGTTGGAGCGAGAAAAGAGTCCTATCACTTCGACAGCAGAAAGCCTGTTGTAGAAGATGGCACATTAGAAGATGATCAGAATAGACGTGACTTTACCATCAATGCCTTAGCAATATCTCTTAAGAAAGAAACTTATGGAGAGTTAGTAGATCCTTTTAATGGGGTTGCTGATTTAGCTAATAAAATCATTCGCACTCCTCTCGATCCAGATATTACCTATTCTGATGATCCATTGCGTATGATGAGAGCAATTCGCTTCGCTACTCAATTAGACTTTATGATAGAGCAGAACTCTCTTGATTCTATCACTGCTAATCATCAGAGATTAGAGATTATCTCTGGAGAACGTATCGTAGATGAACTAAATAAGATATTAATGTCTAAGAAGCCCTCTAAAGGGTTCTTATTGCTATATAAAACAGGGCTACTTGATTTGATCTTACCTGAGCTTACAGCTCTTAATCAAGTAGAAGAGATAGAAGGACATACTCATAAAAACAACTTTTATCACTCTTTAGAAGTAGTGGATAATATTTGTCCAAATACAGATGACTTATGGCTTAGATGGTCTGCCTTACTTCACGATATTGGAAAAGCACCTACTAAACGCTTTTCTAAAAAGCAAGGATGGACATTCCACGGACATGAATTCCTTGGAGGTAAGATGGTTAAAAAGATCTTTATGAGATTACATATGCCATTAAATCAAAAGATGAAATTTGTCCAAAAAATGGTTATTATGAGTTCAAGACCTATTGTTCTTGCTCAAAAAGAAGTAACTGACTCAGCGGTAAGAAGATTGGTATTTGATGCAGGAGAAAATGTAGAAGATTTAATGACGCTTTGTGAAGCTGACATCACGACTAAAAACCCTTCTAAGTTTAAGAAATATCACAACAACTTTAAAATAGTTAGAGATAAAATAGTCGAAGTAGAAGAACGCGATCACGTGCGTAATTTTCAGCCTCCTATTACAGGAGAAGAGATTATGGAGCTTTATGATCTTAAACCTTGTCGAGAGATCGGTATGATCAAAGAAGCTATTAAAGAAGCTATTCTAGAAGGTATTATCCCTAATGAATACGATGCGGCTTTTGAATTTATGAAAGCAAAAGCATCTAAGATGGGACTTGAAATTGTAAATAAAAAACAAGAATAATGAGAAACTATTTTTTGCCATTAGCTAAAGCATCTCTTATACTAGTTTATCTAGTAATCTTTGCAGGTGCAGCAGTAAGAATGACAGGCTCAGGAATGGGGTGTCCAGATTGGCCAAAGTGTTTTGGATATTACATCCCTCCTACGGATGAACAAACGATCACGTGGGAACCGAATAGAGAATACGAAAAAGGGCAAATGATCATACACGATCAAAGCCTGTGGAAAGCAAAAGAAACCTTTACAACTACAGACACTTATAATGAGAGTCACTGGGAGAAATACACTAAACACAGCTACGCTCAATTCAACACTAGTCATACTTGGACAGAGTATGTAAATAGACTTTGTGGAGCATTAGCTGGATTAGCTTGTTTAGCAATGGCGATAGCTTCGTTTTCTTTCTGGAGAGACCGCAAAGGATTAGTATTAGCATCATGGTTAGTAGTTTTCTTAATGGGATTCCAAGCTTGGTTAGGAGCTACTGTAGTATATTCAGTATTAAATCCTATTAAGATTACAGTGCACATGGTCATGGCTTTAGTTATTGTTGCCATTATAATAGGAATCATTAAAAGCGCTAAAAAAGAAACCGAGATTAAGAAGTACAATGGTACTTTTAGAATTCTATTAGTAATCTCTCTTATCTTCACTCTTGCACAAGTAGTGTTAGGAACACAAGTACGTGAGTTTATAGACGAACAAGTGCAAGCAGGTATAGGAAATGAGTATTTATGGTTAAATAACCCTACAGTAGAATTCTATATCCACCGTAGTTTCTCTTTCATAGTTATGTTTTTGAATATGTATCTGTTCTACATCAATAGAAGATCTAACTTAGGCTTTGATAAAATGAAGTGGGTAATGGTATTATTAATTCTAGAGATATTCACTGGTATTATGATGTATTACGTTCATTTTCCATTCGGAACTCAAGCAGCTCACCTAGTATTAGCTTCTATCCTTTTTGGAGTTCAATTCCAATTAATTCTAGAAGCAAGAAGATGCTATCACTGTGGTAAAAGTAATCTAGACTAAAAGATATAGTCATATCATAAAAAAGGAGAGGTAAAATGATATCATTTTACCTCTCCTTTTTTATTTAAGATCAATAACTATTTCGTAGAATGAATAAATTGACTCGTAACTTTAGCGACATGCTCTAAATGTTTAGGCAGTGTTTCTTCTGTATACGGGTGTCTAGAACCAAACACATGATCTGCCTCATCTACTACATCCAAAAGAGAATTAGATACCCATTGATGTAATAATTGAGCTTCTTTTAGTGGTACTGCAGGATCATTAGTACCTTGTACTATTAGAGTTGGTTTCTTTAAGTTTTGAGCCGCTTTCTGTACGTTTAAAATTGTCTCATTCTCTTCATAGTCTTCCCAGAAAGTAAAGTAGTGTGGCATCTGCTGCTTTGTTCTACCATTTTCACTATAGAATACTCCTTTTGCTTTCCACTCTTCAAAACGATCTCCTTTTGGAAAACGTTTTCTATAATCAGACACTCCTGCCCAGGTAATTATCCCCTTTACCTCTGGATTGTAATACCCTTGTAAGATTACAGTTCCTCCTCCTCTACTATGTCCTATTAGATAAATATTTTCTTTATCTACTTCTGGCTTTTCTTTATAATAATCAATGACACTTGTAAGATCGCGTTGTTCTTGAGAGTATGTGTTTTGCCCAAAAGCTTCTAAATCATCAAACTCTTGAGGATTATCTATTGTTGTACCATTTAAAGAAAAATTAAACTTAACTGCATAACATCCTGTCTCTGCAATATAATCCATGGCTTTATCCCAAGCCCCCCAATCCTTAAAACCTTTATATCCATGACAGAATATTACTAAAGGCAAAGAGCTTACTCCTCTCAGATAACTACTGTCAGAAAGGAAAGGACGAGCAGTTCCTTCTATTAATACTTCTTCTTTTATTAAGTCTTTAATCATATCATTTTTTGTTTTTTAACATTCATACTATTAACTTTAAAAAAAGTTTAAAACTTAAAGACTTAAATTCGTCTTTATCCTTAAACCATTTTATTATTTAAAATCTATTATTATGAATGCATTTAAAAAGTTAATTATTCCAACTAAAACATTACTAGTTCCTGTCTTAGCTACTGTGCTATTCTTTTCTAGTAGTACAATAAACGCACAAGAGAAAGAGGGTTTAAATATTAAGAGTACTACAGTAGAATATCATATTAATAAGAATACTAAAGATAGTGAATTAGATGAGATTAAAAAAGAAGTTAACAACGAAAAGATAGCAAACCTTACTTTCTCAAATATAAAGAGGAATGCTAAAGGAGAACTTATTTCTCTTAAAACAAGCTTTAAAGACCAAAGAGGATCCTCTCAACAAAAGTCGGAGTATAACTCTAATGGGATAGCTGATTTCACAGTAAAAATACATCAAAATGAAGCAGGTGAACGCTATTTAGAGTTAGGTAATCGAACTAACCCTATGCTAAATACTGCAAATGATCCACATGCAGAAAGAGCATTATATTCTGAGCAAGCAAATGATGAATTTGAAGAATTCTTTGCTCAAGATTTTATGCAATTGATGAAAGGGATGCAAGAAGACATGAAAGCTCAACAGGAGATGTTCTTTAATTTATTGCGCGAGCATGAAGAAGCAAAAACAAAAGAGAAGTCCAATGATTCGAAAGAAACAAACAAAGAACAGATTAGCAAATAATCACTTACAGCTTCGATAAAGAAGCTTTACGCTGATAAAAACAGAAGTCCTTATGCACATTACGGCATAAGGACTTCTGTTTTTATCTTAACTCATTATATACTAAACAAATTTTGAATAGAGATGACTGTAGAACCATTATTTTGTTGATAATTAATATGAATTTATTGAAAATAGATTATCTCTGTTTTAATGTATGCACCCGAGCAAGTACATCTTGTGAGATCTAATTATTCTTCTACATTAT
>NZ_JBBPHJ010000048.1:0-10788 GCF_038039665.1 Myroides sp. C4067 | reverse complement strand
ACCAATCTAATGACCATTGCGTAGTCATGCCTATCCTCTCGGCCACAGAACCTTTAATACTATCAATGTATCTTACCTTTTCTTCAGTTTTTCAATTACACTTAATACTCCTTCTGTTATGAAAATCAATTCTTCCTCAGTCAACTCCGTATGTATAGGTAATGACAATACCCTAGAAGTCAAATACATTGTATTAGGCAAATTATACTCTCTATCTTTTAATGTTTTAAACATCTCTTGTTCATGACAAGGCACAGGATAATATATCATACTAGGAATGCCTAACTTTGCTAGTTCTTCATGTACCTCATCTCTATTCACCCCTTCTAGAATCATCGTATATTGATGAAAAACATGGTGACTATAATCTGGTACATAAGGAGTAATGATATTAGAACTAGCCTTAAAAGTTTGGTTATAATAAGCAGCTGCTTCTCTCCTTTTATTGCAGTAGTCATCCAAATATTTTAATTTCACATTTAAAACTGCTGCTTGAATAGAGTCTAAACGACTATTCACTCCTACTATTTCATGATAATAACGTCTCTCCGAACCATGATTACAAATCTTACGCATAGTATGAGCTAATGAATCATCATTAGTCATAATCACTCCACCATCGCCATAAGCACCTAAGTTCTTAGAAGGAAAAAAAGAAATACAACTGATTGTTCCCATTGTTCCTGTTTTATAAGAAGTACTTCCTTGTTTATAACTTCCTCCTATACTCTGAGCGTTATCCTCTATCACTGCAAGATTATACTTATCTGCTATTGGCATAATCTCTCCCATATTAGAACATTGACCATACAGATGAACAGGTATAATAGCTTTCGTTCTCTCAGTTATCGCTGCCTCCAGGCTCTCTTTATTAATAGTAAATGTATCTTTATCTACATCTACGAATACTGGTGTTAATCCTAATAGAGCAACTACTTCTACCGTTGCAACAAAAGTAAAGGATGGAGTTATCACTTCATCACCTGGCTTCAAGCCTAATGCCATCAAGGCGATCTGTAATGCATCTGTACCATTAGCACACGGGATCACATGCTTCACACCTGTATAGGTTGCTAGATTATCTGTAAACTCCTTCACAGCTGGTCCATTGATAAAGGTACTCGTTCTAATCACTTGCTCAATTCCCTTATCTATTTCTTCCTTTATTTTTTCATATTGACGTTGTAAGTCAACCATTTGTATAGCACTCATTGTTTATCCTCTTGCAGCTCCAATCCAATTAAAATTCTATCATTTCAATTGCTATTCTAAGCCTTATTCTGTGATACAAATGTATATTGATAATAACACACCTACCTAGTCCAGTTTTTACAAATACTCCCTATAATCTATCTCTTGGTTTCTATAGATTTTTGAACTAGATTGATTTGGGGTGAGTCCGTACTGTGTCCGTTATGAGTCCGTAGTGAGTCCGTTATTCTAAACAAAACAACGGACTAAATACTGATTCATCTCTTTACCCATTCACTCTTATACAAAACAATACTTGTGTGAAATATTAACTACACAGAATCATCTAACAACTACTATTTACTTCATCTACCTAGCCTAAAGATCAATATTTAGACATTATAACACTTTACCTTACCTACTTCCTTACATAAAAACCTGATTTGATTACAATTCTTCAAAGTTTAATTACACTCCACCTTCTTCTAAAGGGATAAAAACAAATCTTTGTCTTGTTAATTCTAAATCTATAGTGATGACTACTACAAATAATATAAGTTCTATTTGGGTGAATAATCGGCGCAAAAGAAGCCTACTGGATTTCCTTATGTTCTGGAAAAAAAGACCTTGTCCACATGTCAAACTCCCTACTCCCCTACACCTTATAGAGTCGTGTAAAGGATTAGTATTAAACAACCTGAAAGTCAAGTCTATTCTATTTTCAACAGATATTGCCTTAATAGAAAATAACGATGCAGATGCTATTCTTGCAGTGTACCCATTTGCTCCCTCACAGAATATTATTAAAACCTTAATTGAGTTTTCTAAGAAACCTGTTATTTGTGGAATAGGTGGAGGTATTACCCAAGGGGACTTTGCCATTACCATGGCTAAAAAAGCAGAAGCTTTAGGCGCCGCTGCAGTCATAGTCAATCAACCGTTTAAAAATGAAGATATCGCTGAAGTAAAGAAGCATATCAATATTCCTATTATATCTAGCGTATCAACCCTTAATTTTGATTTTAAATCACGTATAGAAGCAGGGGTAAGCTGTTTTAATGTGACAGGTGGAGCAGATACTCTAAAAATAGTAGATTATATTAAAACAAACTACCCTAATATAGCTGTAATCTCTACTGGAGGTAAAACAAATGAATCACTTCAAAATATAGCACAAAAAAAGGTAAATGCTATCATTCTTACTCCTCCATCTAATGGAGAACTATTTCGCTCTATTATGGATGGTTATAGAGAACAGTGATTATTGTGATAAATGAAGTACATAAACCTGTTCGCCATCTTTTACTACACCTGTATTCACAAAGCCACAAGAGGTATACAGTTGGATCGCTCTCAGATTACTCTCATCTAATCCGAGATAAAGCTTTTGTATATCCTCTCTAAGTCGCATTTGTTCTAAAAAGGCTCCAAACGCTTTCTTCCCATATCCCTTACCTTGATGTTGGTAATCAATCATAAATCGCATAATCCAATAATTGTCTTGGTCACGATCATAAGGTCCTGACATAATAAAACCGATTAATTCTTCATCGCTATAAATAGCCTGTGGCTCTAAATTAGGATAAAACTTAGACTCTGCTATAGATACTGCATTGCCACAGATATACTCCTCATCAAAAGTAGGTTTACCATCTTGATTAGTCGTTAGCAGACCTACTTCATAGTAGTTATCTGCTGTTACTTCTCTTAATGTAATTCGCATATATATAGTCTTCTATATTGTAATTATTCCTTCACTAAAGATAACAGCACAACTCTTAATAATCACTTTATCTTCTGTCAACTCTACTTCCATACTACCAGTTCTTTCAGAACACTGAAATGCTTTCAGTACCTTTTTGTCTAATCTGATGTACCAATACGGTGCTAAAAAACTCTGAACAGCCCCAGTCACTGGATCTTCATCTGTACCTGACCAAGGCCAAAAATATCTATACTCATAATCATATCCCTCTATACAAGAGCTCGCAGTGACTACCACTCCATTAATCCCAGTATCAATATTTCTTAATCTATTAAAATCAGGAGACAAGGCTGCTAGTTCTACACCATCTTGTATCTCTACCATGACGATATTATGTTCTTTATTATATCCACAGCTCAACACCTCTTTTATACCTAGTGCATCCACTATCTCTTTTGATAAAGTCGTGTTCTCTACCTCTAGAAGCGGAAATGACATTTCTATATTCACTCCTTGCTTGTACACTTCTACTGTATAGCCTGAGTGTGTATTAAATATAATCTTATGTAACTGCTCTTCTCCACTAAAAAGTGCTTTGGCAGAAGCCATAGTAGCGTGTCCACACAGTGGAATCTCCATCTTAGGAGAGAAGTAACGAATGCTATACTTATTATCTGTAAGAGGCATCACAAATGCCGTCTCTGAAAAACCAAATTCTTTAGCGATAAGGATCATTTTTTCCTCAGAAATAGGTTGTTCTAATAAACATACTCCAGCTTGGTTTCCTTTAAAAAGTTCTGTTGTAAATGCGTCTACTATAAATGATTTTATTTTCATGAATATTGTACTTTCGATAATTAACTAAGAATGAGCCAATAGAGATATAGTCCTCTCTAAGCCTCCTTTCTCCAATAACGCTCATTATGCAACGAAAGTATAAAGTTTCTATTATTCTATATACTAAAAGCTACTGAGTCAACTAAAAAGCTGATTCAATAAGCTTATTGAGTACCTCAAAAAGTCAAAAGTCAAGCATAGATAACAGGAATAGTCTTGTTATAGAAACAAAGTTCGTTAACCTCAACTCTTTCTATACTCATTAGGTATCTGTCCAATATAGCGCGTAAAATACCTACAGAACAAGGATGCATCTGCAAACTCTAGCTGATCACGTGTTTAACAGACAGAAAAGTGGTGTTTAAATACTCTTTAGCTTTGTTTATAACTGCAAAACCTATCCATGACTTAACTGACTCACCCGTTCTCTTCTTGATTAGTGAACTTAGATGCTGTAGTGTTAAGTGTAGATGTGTGGCATAAAAAGAAACATTGCGTTCTACCACTCCATATTCATCGAGAAGTTCAAAGAAACAATCCATAATATCATTAACTCTATTCTTCTGTAAGTTTTCTTTTAAAGTCATAGAATAATACGACTTTGACACTACTGTAATCAAGGAGTAAATAAGGTACTGTAGCATCTGTTCTAACAAATAAGTCTTAGGTAGACTATACTGTTTTCTGATAAGTAGAGACAACTCTTCGATCAGTTCATTATCTTGTTTATTAGGATAAATAACAGGTGTATCTAAGACCTCTGTATTGTTCTTGATTAAATTACGACTTTACTATTGATAATTTGTACTTTGCTATCACTCTCTAATCTTTTTAAAGTACGAATAACTGTTTCTACTCTCAACCCGGTCAAATCTGCAATTTGTTGTCTAGTCAGATCAATGGTCAGTGGACGAGAAGTTTCTTCCACAGCTTGTTGATGAGACTTTAGATAGTTTAGCAGGGTCATAATACGATTATCAGGGTCTTGTGAAGCGATATCAGGTGCCATAATAGACTTATAGTATAAGCGTCTAGACAGGCTCTTATTCATAGCTAAAGACACCTCATTATTTTGTCTCATCATTTCATAAAAATCACCTTTGGGCAATTGAATAATCTTCGCATTGCTCACGGCTATTGCATTGGCAGGATAACGCTCTTCTATAAATAGAGGTGGCTCTCCGAAGCTCTGTCCAGATGTAAAAATATTCTGTATAAACTCTCTCCCATCAGCACTAAAGTTATTCATCTTTACCTTGCCTGACACAACTTGATAATAATGACTAGGGTAATTCCCTTCTTGAAAGATAATTTCATTCTTCTTCACTTCTCTTATTTCAGCTCCATATTGCGTTAACAATTCTATCGTAATCATATTGCCTTTTAAATATCTACCTTATATACTTATATTGATATCCAAAGCTACTAATAAACTATAGATGCAAACGCTAAAAAAAAGCGAAAATACACTTAGTATTTTCGCTTAAAAAAATATAGACTTACATCCAATATTGTCAATTAACTATTTCGAGTTAAACAGATGCTGGTGTAAACTCTTCATAGAAGATCTGATCTGCACTGATATTTAGAGCTTTTAAATCACGAAGTTGCTTCTCTAAGAAAGGATGTGGTCCACATAAATAGTAATCTGCTTCATTCGTAAACTCATATCCCTTAATCGTAGATAAATCAACAACTCCTTGATAAGTTTCTATATCTTCAGCCACCTGATCTAGACTGTCATAAAAGAAGATTGGCTTCACCTGAGAACAGTTATTCGTAATATAGCTTAGTTTATTTCTAAATGCCTGTACCTCTTGATTTCTACACCCGTGAATCCACACAATATTGTGATTTACCACTCCACTTAATTCTAATGCCTCTAGCATCGATAATAAAGGCGTCTGCCCTATTCCTCCACTGATAAACACTTTATCTCTCTGGTTTTCCTGTAGTACAAAATTTCCTGATGGAGAACTAATTTCTACTGTATCTCCTTCATTAATATGGTCATGCAGATGATTACTGATCATACCATTCATATCAATCTCTTTACCTAGTTCGCGTTTGATAGATATTCTATAGTACTCGTTATTAGGAGCACATGATATAGAATATTGTCTGATCTGCTCTAGGCCTATTCGTTCTAGAAAGACTTTAATACTAATATATTGTCCTGGTTGATGCTGTACAACAGCACTTCCATCAGCTGGTACCAAATAAAAAGAAGTAATCTCTCCAGACTCTACTACCTTACTCTTCACAGTAAATGCTTTCCACCCTATCCAGTTATTCGCTTCATTCTCCTTAGCTTGATAAATCTTATGTTCGTGTCCTATCATGATATCTGCTAATTGTTGATAAGCCACTGCCCAGGCTTGTACGATATCCTCTGTCGCTGCCTCACCTAGTACCTCTTTTATAGACACTAGTAGATGAGTTCCTACTATTTCATACTGTTCTGGCTGTATTGATAAGCTGGCGTGCTTATGCCCTATTAGATCAACTACAGGCATTAATCGCTCTGGCTGTGAAATATTTTCTGCATAGCCAAGTACTGCCATCGCTAAAGCCATCTGTTGTTTGCCAGCACGTTGATTCCCCATATTAAATACATTCTTTAATTCTGGGTGATATTCGAACATTCTCAAGTAAAAATGTTTTGTTAGTTCTAATCCCTTCTCTCTTAGCAAAGGTACTGTTGCCAAGATTAATTGTTTTTGCTCACCTGTTAACATGTCTTCGTTGTTTTATAATGTTACAGCCAAATATAGAAGCTTACCTACTACGCATTTTATGACTGCAGTCATAAGAAATAGAGTTTATTCTTTCTCCGTTTATAAAATCAGCAATTTTTAAGGAGTATAACCATATATATTTATTCCGTTATCTAAAATCTCAATAAATCAATATCCCTACGACAGCTGTAACAAAAAGAATAAGGATAGGATGTATCTTAAACCTGATAGAACAGATAAGAGCCAGAATAAACAAGCCTATACTGTAATAATCAGAGAAGCTCTCTCGATCTATTAGTGATACAGCTGCTAGGGCAATCAAAGCTATACTCAATGGCTTAATCCCCATTAAGGCATATGAAAAATACTTATTAGATCGAAACTTTAAATAGAAATATGAAATCAAACAAATCATCATAAAAGAAGGTAGACAAAGGGCAATAGTAGCAATGACAGACCCGAGTATAGCTACCATAGGAGAATATCCCGCACCATGTAATGCACTATAACCAACATAAGTAGCCGAATTAATCCCTATAGGACCAGGTGTCATCTGAGAAACTGCTATAAGGTCTGTAAACTCTCCTCTACTGATCCACTGATTCTTCTCTACAACTTCTTCTTGAATAAGAGACAGCATAGCATATCCTCCACCAAACCCAAAAGTACCGATTTTTATGAATACCCAAAACAATTTTAAAAATATCATATCTTATGCTTTACTTTTTTCTCTTATACTATGATATACAATTCCTCCTACACATCCCCCTATTACAATCCAAATTGGAGACACACCTAATCCCCACATCATGCCTAGAGCTACTAAGGGAAATATCAACGTCTTTGCTGTCATATTATTAGCCTTAATAGCAGTATAACACGGTGCCGCGATGAGAGCTACTACTACAGGTCTGAGGGCTTTAAACGCCTTTATCACATAAACATTTTCTTGAAATCGACTAAAAAAAACTGCTATGAGAAGTATAATAGTAAAGGGAGCTAATATAGTGCCTAGTGCTGCGACTACTCCCCCTTTTACCCCGTTAATCTTAAACCCCACTAAGGCGGCTATATTGGTAGCAAACACACCAGGAAGAGACTCAGTTATAGCTAGAAGTTCATAAAACTCGTCCTGAGTTAACCAATCGCGAGAAACTATTTCTTTTTCGATTAATGGAATCACAGCATACCCCCCACCAATGGTAAAAAGTCCTATTTTAGTAAAGAGATAAAATAATTTGAAAAGCATGATTAAGAAGTTTTTTAATACAAAACAAAGCTTACAATATACAAAATCTCTCTTTTTTCACCTAATAAAACAGTTCTAAATCCCTTCCAAAAACCACTTCATTTAAGCAACAATTCCTTTTTATTACCTTAAAAATCGAATAACAACATCCCTTCTAATCCTGTGTATAAAGTGTAAAAAACACAACATAAAAGCCGTTCATCAAAATAATATTACAGTTTACAGCATTTTTAAGCATATTGCTAAAATTTGACATTTCTTATTTTGAAATTTTTTGTAATTTGCCGACAAACAAAAGAACACATGAAAAGACAATTCTATTATATACTATTTTTTATTCTATTAAGTGTTGGCACCTATGCCCAAAAGCTTGAGTTATATACCAATGATGGTAAAGAAGAATACCTAGGTTGTCTAAACTGTGATGCCAAAGAGGCTAACTCTATATGGAATACCTACGGAACGTATGGAAACTTATACAGCCAAAAGTCTATCTGGAATAAATATGGTATCTATGGAGACCAGACTAGTAGCTATTCTCCCTGGAATATACATGCGGATAAACCTCCTATCGTAAAGAAAGACGGGATTACATATGGATACTTCAGCACCAATAAGCACTTCGTAGGCAAACGCGTAGAAGTAGAGCTAACCAAGATGCTCTATGAATACTACCTAGACTTAAAAGAAGACCCTTCCAAATGGACAAAGGCTAAAGAAGTAGTGAAAGCTAAAGAAGTACAAACACAAAATGAAATTACCAAGAAATAAAAAAAAGCGATGGAGATCTCCATCGCTTTTTTGCTTTAAATCACCTCTTATATCTTATAATTCTCTTTCACGTAAAAACTAAATATTAATAGAAACAAACAAAGTACCTTCTAACACAATTAATCAAACAAATATTTACCTCCTGATAACCTTGACGTAACAACAACTTAATATATTAACTTTTAAACATGTAGGCACTGACTGTATATTTATATATATCCATCTGATATACTATATTTTATATAATAATTTAAGTTAATACATGTTTACTATGGTTAAAAAATTATTCCTCCTGTTGTGTACTCTATTATGTGTTTTTTCACAACGTTCTTATAGTAATATCTATTCGAAATCTGATAATTCCTCCTCCCATATCTCCCAAACAAATAACTCTAACTACAAATATTATAACTTCGTTTTTAAAGAAAAAACTGTAACCTATACAGGAGAGACATTTTATCATGAACCAACTAATGTTCCTCATAATGTAACGGTGAAGTATGATAAAAATGGCTTCGTTAATGCTGGTTCATATATTGTAAAAGCTTACTTTTACAATGAAAACAATATTTTAATTACAACAAAATCCGCTAGGCTTAATATTGACAAAGCTAGAATTACAGGTGTTACTTTACGAAAAAAAGAAGTTGTATATGATGGTTCTAAACATTCTCTTGAAATAAGTGGAGAATTACCTGAAGGAGTCACTGCTACTTATCAAAATAACTCTCATACCAATGCAGGAGTGTATAAAATGAGCGTTCGACTAGCAGGAAAAAATCACATTACTAGTACTCGTTCTAACACCCTTACTATACTCCCAATAGATATATCGAGTAAATATACCTTAACTAGTCAGATGTTTGTTTATGATGGACAATCAAAGTCTATTTTCCTAAATCAAAAACTACCTTCTGGTCTTTATATATCTTATAAAGGTAATAATCAATCAGAAATAGGCTCCCACTTAGTGACTGCTACAATAACAGGTAGTAAAAATTACACACCAATTCCTCTAGAACTAAAAGCTACTATAACAATTACTAAAGAGGAAGTATCAGAAGAGCTTCCTGGTATAGAAAATATTACTTTTGAAAACCTTACCACTCCATACACTGGATCAATTATATCTATATTAGCTAATAATCTACCTGATAATGTTATTGTAAAATACAGTAAAAATGACTATCGAGAAGTTGGTCATTATCAAATAAAGGCTTCTTTCTATTTTAAAAACATTCTCCTTGGTACCAAAACAGCTTTTCTTACAATCGAAAAGGCTAGAATTACAGGAGTTACCTTTAATAAAACATCTGTTTTATATAATGGAGAACCTCATACTCTATTACTAAAAGGAGATTTACCTAATGGAGTGACTGCTATTTACTCTAATAACAAACACACTAATGCTGGTACTTACAAAGCAACAGTAAAACTTACAGGAGAAAATTATATTACAAGTACTAGAACAAACACTTTAACAATATTGCCTATTGACTTAACTCAAACTATTGAATTTAAAAGTCAAACTTTTAAATATGATGGGATTGTTAGGTTCTTAAAAATCACCTCTCCTTTACCTAAAGAACTAAAAGTATCCTATAAAAATAATGGACAGAATGCTATAGGAAACCATCAAATAGAAGCTACTATTACTGGTAGTGATAACTACACACCAATGCCATATAGAGTATCTGCAACTTTATCAATTACTAAAGCACAAGAAGAATTACCATCTCTTGATAGTGTAATATTTGAACACAAAACAGAAACGTACACTGGAGAAATAATTACTATAGAAGCTACTAATTTACCAAATAACGTAAGAGTCTCTTATGATAAGAACCAATATATTGACTCAGGTGTTTATCAAGTAGTAGCTTCTTTCTACTTCAAAGATATCTTACTAGGAACTAAGTCTGCTACACTGATTATCGAAAAAGCTCGTATCACAGGAGTCAAGTTTAATAAGAAAGAAATAACCTATGATGGTAAAGAACACGATTTATTACTAGAAGGGGAATTGCCTTTAGGCGTAACTGCTACTTATAAAAATAATAAGGCTACTAATGCAGGTATCTATAAAGCTTCTGTAAAACTAGAAGGAGACAACTACATCACAAGCACTAGATCAAACGAGTTAATCATATTACCTGCTGATATCACTCAATTAGTAGAACTAAAAAGTGAGTCGTTTATATATGACGGTAAACCGAAGTCACTTACTATATCAGGGGAAGTCCCTCAAGAACTAACGCTTACTTATCAAAACAACAAACATACAGAAATAGGCAATT
>NZ_JBBPHJ010000047.1:0-11516 GCF_038039665.1 Myroides sp. C4067 | reverse complement strand
TAACACAGCTGATTTTGGTTCAGTCGTTCTAGGTTCGAGTCCTAGTAGGCCAACAGAAAAGCCTCTTGATTTTTCAAGAGGCTTTTTTTATTTTAATTGTACGTAAAAATAAAATGTTAAAATTATCATTACTCTCTCTTGACTATGAGTATCTTAGCAAAATAGGGGGCTGAGAGTGATTAAAAAAGACATTTTATATTTGGAAGAATCAAAAAATGTGCTAATTTTGCATCCGCATTACTGAAGTAATTATGCCAAAGTAATGAAATGGTACTGGCCTATGGTGTAATGGTAACACAGCTGATTTTGGTTCAGTCGTTCTAGGTTCGAGTCCTAGTAGGCCAACAAAAAACCTCTTGATCATTCAAGAGGTTTTTTTATTTCAAGAATAAGGAATTGAAATAAGAAAGGTCAGAGCACGCTCTGACCTTTTTTTGTTATTAGTTTTGACCTTTGAATTCAGGTTTTCTTTTTTCTAAGAAAGCAGTAGTTCCTTCTGTGAAGTCTTCTGTTTCGAAGCATTCTCCGAAGTTCTTGATTTCTTCGTGATATCCGTTTACACCATCTTTAAAGTTAGCATTAATAGATTTTATTGCTCTTCCAATTGCAGAAGCAGAGTTAGAAGCTATTTTGTTCGCTATTTTCTTTGTGAATGCTAATAGTTCTTCTTGTTCTACAACGTGGTTCACTAATCCATAAGATAGAGCTTTATCAGCTGTTATCATCTCTGCAGTCATGATTAGCTCCATTGCTCTTCCTTTTCCAATAAGTTGAGGTAAGCGTTGTGTTCCGCCATATCCTGGGATTAGTCCAAGTGTTACTTCTGGAAGTCCCATTTTAGCGTTATTAGAAGCTACTCTGAAGTGTGCTGACATCGCTAACTCTAATCCACCTCCTAGGGCAAATCCATTAACAGCAGCGATTACTGGTTTGTTGTAATTTTGAACATAGTCGAATAGAAGCTCTTGTCCTTTGGCAGCTAACTGTGAACCTTCACTAGTGTTGAAGCTAGAGAATTCTTTAATGTCAGCACCTGCAACGAAAGCTTTTTCTCCACTTCCAGTAAGGATGATAACACGTGTTTCACGGTCTTTTTCAAAGTGTTTAAGGGCTTGGTGAAGCTCTTCAATTGTTGGCTTGTTTAAAGCGTTTAATTTAGTTGGTCTATTAATGGTTATAATGGCCAGACTTCCTTCTTTTTCTACTAGAATATTTTCAAAATCCATAATATCTTTTATTTGATTAATTATTTATAATAGGCAAGGTAACAATAAATGTGGTGCCAAGACCTTCTTCTGTTTCGAAGACTATTGTACCGTTGTAATTTGTAATTATGTTTTTTATGATTCCCAATCCTAATCCCATGCCACTTGTTTTGGTAGTGAACTTAGGTTGGAATATTTTGTTTAGATCTTCTTGCTTTATACCTGTTCCGTTATCAGCTACTTTGATGATAGCGCTTTCTTCTGTTCTAGATATGCTCACTTTTATCTGTGGGTTCTTCTGTTCAGAAGGGATAGCTTGTATTGCATTTTTGACTAAGTTAGTAATAATTCTGATTAGTTGTGTTCTATCTATTTTAGAGATGATTTCCTGATCAGTACTTTCGAACCAGATATAATCTTCATTAAAGATGTCGAGTGTTAGCCTTACAGTATTGACAATGTCAAGTGTTTCGTCTTGTTGAGCTGGCATTGCAGCAAAGCTAGAGAAAGCTGTTGCAACAGAAGTCATCGTATCTATCTGTTGTATTAATACTTGTGAGAAGTCCTTTAATTTTGTTTTGATTTCTGGGTCATTAGGATCAAACCTTCTTTCAAAGCTTTGAACAGTTAGTCGCATAGGTGTAAGAGGATTCTTTATTTCGTGTGCAACTTGCTTAGCCATTTCTCTCCAAGCTTGCTCTCTTTCTGTTTGAGCTAGTTTTTCGTACGAATCATCGAGTTTCTCCACCATATCATTATATGCAGTGATAAGAGCTGAGATCTCTTTACTAGTGTTGCTAGAATCAATCTTTTCGTTTTTTTGCCCAAACTTAGTACTTGTAATCTTGACACTAATATTGTTTAGACTTTGGGTAATATAGTTTGACAAGAAGTAAGAGATAGCAATAGACATAATCAGCATAATGATATATACTTGTCCAAATTTAACCATGAAGTTCTGAATCTCGTTCTCGTAAAACTCTGTTTTCTCTTCATACGGTATTTTAAGTATACCTAGGGGCTTGTACTTTAAATCCTTTAAGAAGCTGTATGCGATACGTATGCGGTTGCTATCTACCGTTTTTATATCTACAAAGCGTTTGTTGGGAGAGGACTGTATTGTCTTTAAAACTAAAGGAGAGATGTTTTTAGAGATGCTATCTACAGAAAAGGTACCTCTTGAGGTAATCAAGAGGCGTCCTTGTAGATCGTGTATATTGATCTCTGTATTGTGTATGGCTGCTAGCTCATGTATTTTGTCTCTAAAAATGCGAGGGATGTTCTCTGTTGTTAGAGGGTATTCTGAGGTTGTTAAGATGTAGTTTATATTCTCATTGATAGAGTTTTCTGTCCTCTCTAGTCTATATTGATGATAAGTACGTGCTTCTTCTCTGAATTGATACACTGATACAGCTGATATCAATACAGATGAGATAATACTCAAAAATATAAGTGAGAAAAATATTCTATTTCTCAGAGAAAAGTTCTTTAATATAAAGTCATCTTTCATTATTTTCTGCTATCGCGAATTCGTTTGTATAAGCGTATTCCTAGCATTAATAGTATTGATAATCCTACTAGACCTACAACTCCAAATATCCAATTAAAAGTACTTTTTAAAATTACTAAAAATACTACAGAAAATAAAATCAAGGTTGCTCCTTCATTCCAAATTCTAAAAAAGGAAGATGTTTTAGTCATCGTTCTATTGTTGATTTGTTTGACGAACTGATGGCATTTTAGATGATAAGCAATTAATGCTACTACAAATAATAGTTTTACATGCATCCAAGGTTGACTTAACCAAGCAGGTATTGCTATCAGCATCCATATTCCAAAAATAGTTGCCAATACTGCCGCAGGCCATGTGATGATATTCCACAGGCGATTAGTCATGATGGTGTATTGATCTCTTAGGATGTTGGATTGTACTTCAGGCATATCCTTCGTCTCGGAGTAATATACAAATAGACGTACGATATAGAATAGTCCTGCAAACCAGCATACTATAAAAATAATATGTAGAGCTTTTAGATATAGGTATAACATGCTATTATTTGTTTTGCCATTCTTTAATCCAAGTAACCATTGCATCTATCCACATGTCATCATCATTCATACAAGGGATTGTTCTAAACTCTTCTCCTCCGTGTTTTAAGAATTCGTCATGTGCTTCCATGCCTATTTCTTCTAGTGTTTCAAGACAGTCGGCTACAAAGGCAGGAGTAACTACTGCTAGCTTTTTAATGCCTTTCTCAGCTAATCCATTTACAGTAGCATCAGTTGGAGGTTGTAGCCATTTGTCCATTCCTAATCTAGATTGGAATGAGTTAGTGTATTTATCAGCAGGGATGTTTAATTTCTCTACTACTTGTCTTGTTGTTTCTAAACATTGGTGTCTATAGCAGAACTCATGTGCTTTAGAAGCTGTCTGACAGCAAGAGCCGTCTATAGTACAGTGTCCTTTCGTTACATCTGATTTGCGGATATGTCGTTCAGGTACCCCGTGATAAGAGAATACGATATGGTCATAGTCATACCCTTCTAGATGACCTTGTATAGTATGAGCTAGAGCATCTACATATTCTTTCTTGTTGTAGAAAGCTGGGAAGCTCGTAACTTTCATTTGAGGAAAGTATTTCTGTCTTACTTCTTCTGCTAATACATTAATAGTCTCTGTAGTTGCCATGGCAAACTGAGGGTAAAGAGGGATCATTAGTACATCATCTATACCTTTGTCTTTTAATTCTTGTAAACCTGTTTGGATAGAGGGTTCTCCATATCTCATAGCTAATGCTACTGGTATGTCCACTTTTGCTTGTACTTTCTTTTGTTGTCTTTCAGAAATTACGATTAGTGGTGAACCTTCTTCCCACCATATTTTAGAATAAGCTTCTGCTGATTTCTTTGGTCTAGTATTCAGTATGATTCCTTTAACTAATAAACTTCTTAGGATGTATGGCATGTCTATTACTCTTTCATCCATTAAGAATTCTCCTAAGTATGGTTTTACGTCTTTTGCTGTAGGGCTTTTAGGTGAGCCTAGGTTAACTAATAATATACCTTGCATGTTGTTAATTATTTGTGTTGAGAGACATTAAGTATTTTTTCGGTGTAGTGCCAAACTTCTTTTTAAAGGCAGCAATGAAATGACTAGCAGAACTATAACCGATCTTTAGACCTACTTCGTTTACATTATAACTACCGTTGTCTAAGAGCTTGCGTGCGTATTCCATCTTATAATCAAATAAGAAACTGAATACAGAGTCACCGTAAATCTGCTTAAAGCCCATTTTTAGTTTTTTAATGTTAATACCTACTGAGTCTGCTAACTCTTGAAGAGTAGGTGGTTC
Source organism: Myroides sp. C4067 (assembly GCF_038039665.1). Lineage (NCBI taxonomy): Bacteria > Pseudomonadati > Bacteroidota > Flavobacteriia > Flavobacteriales > Flavobacteriaceae > Myroides > Myroides sp. C4067. The sequence goes on along the minus strand of NZ_JBBPHJ010000047.1, from coordinate 6,958 downwards.
TGCCATTTTACTGATGATGATGTCTTTCGCTTTTTTGATTTTAACGACATCGTCTTCATCAGATAAGAATGGACAATTTTCTATATTTTGATCTTCATTCTGATTAAATAGTAAACTAAGTAACTCGTATGTCTTACCAGTGTAGTATAACTTCTTGATAGTTGAGTTCATATAGAAGTTAAATAGCTGATTCAGAACTATAGCCATAGAAGGAGTAATTTCTTCTTCAGAGTAATACTTCTTGTCTCTGTTTTCACCAGTTAAGAAACCGATGAATTCTGCTTCTGTTGAAAAAAGAGCATGGAACTTCTTAATAGAAATTAAAACACTTATGACCCATGTATTAGGAGATATCTCTAAGTGTACAGGAAGCTGTTTTTGAGGATTGTAAAGGATCAAGAATTTTTCTTCATTAAGCGGAAGAGAATATGCTCCTTGATTGAATACAAATTTGGCAGACCCTTTTAGACCAAAGTAAAATTGGATAACATCTGTTCCCATTTCTCGTTGAAATGTTATGTTCTCTGTTAAGTTGTTTTCGAATCTTAATATCGAAAAATTATCATCAATTATTATTTCTTCCGTAGGACTCATAGCGATACTTTTTAAACTTAAGCTAGAAACTTATCTAGTTACTTTTTATTTAGAATGATTCTATATAGAGTGTCTTTTAACCCTTGTCATTGTTGCAAATGTACTGTATTATAATGAAATGCAATGCTTTTTTTTTGAGAAATCCCTTAGCGATATAAATAGTCCTTCTAGCGTTACTTTTGTCGATTCTTTAATCTTAAATTTGTTTACTTTTTTGAATTAACTCTGTGGTATGGACAAAATAGATAAGACTAAACCTGCGACTTTTTATGCAGTGGGATTAAGTTATAAGAAAGCGGACGCTGAAATGCGCGGTAAGTTTAGTCTAAGTGATGAGGCCAAAGACAATTTATTAACTCAAGCTAAAAATGAAGGAATTGAGAGTTTAATCGTGATTTCTACATGTAATAGAACGGAGATATTTGGTTTCGCACAACACCCTTTCGAACTGATTAAATTATTATGTGATAACAGTAATGGTACAGTGGATGACTTCCGCAATGTGGCTTATGTATATAAGACTAAGGAGGCGATAGAACACTTATTCCGCGTTGGAACAGGACTAGATAGTCAGATATTAGGTGATTTTGAAATTATCAGTCAGATTAAGAATGCTTTCTACTTAGCTAAGGAGAAAGAACTGACAACGAATTACTTCGAGAGATTAGTCAATGCTGTAATCCAAGCAAGTAAACGTATCAAGAATGAGACTGAGCTTAGTTCTGGAGCTACTTCTGTATCATTTGCTTCTGTACAATATATTATGGATCATGTAGAAGATATATCTAATAAGAATATCTTGTTATTCGGAACAGGTAAAATTGGTAGAAATACATGTGAAAACTTAGTGAAGCATACTAAGAATGATCATATTACACTTATTAATAGAACAAAAGAGAAAGCGTTAGAAGTAGCAGGTAAATTTAATCTTATCGTAAAGGATTATGCAGATTTACAAGCAGAAATACGCAAATCAGATGTGCTTATCGTAGCGACTGGTGCGCAGAAACCTACAGTAGATAAGGCGTTACTTAACTTGACAAAACCTCTTGTTATTTTAGATTTATCTATTCCTAAGAACGTGAGTGATGATGTGACGGAGATAGAAGGAGTAGAATTAATACACCTTGATTATTTATCTCAAATGACAGATAAGACGATTGAGAGAAGAAGAGAGTTCATTCCACAAGCAGAAGAAATTATAGAAGAGATCATGTCTGAGTTTATCGCTTGGACGAAGATGAGAAAATTCGCACCTACTATACATGCTCTTAAATCTAAGCTAGAGCAGATAAAAGATGGGGAATTAGATTATCATAAAAAGAAATATGATAACTTTGATTCTGAGCAGGCTGAACTAATCAGTATGCGCATCATACAGAAGATCACTACGCACTTTGCAAACCATCTTCGTCATGAAGATACAGTAGTGGATCAGAGTATAGAATGGATAGAAAAAGTGTTTCATATAGAATCAAATTAAAATGGGTAGAATTATTCGTATAGGTACACGTGATAGTGAACTAGCAATGTGGCAAGCAAAAACAGTTGAACAATCTCTTCAGAAATTAGGGTACAAAACAGAGTTAGTACCTGTTAAATCTACAGGAGATCTAGTGTTAGATAAGCCACTATATGAGATGGGAATCACAGGAATCTTTACTAAGACTCTAGATGTGGCAATGATTAAAAAAGAGGTAGATATCGCAGTACATTCTATGAAAGATGTACCAACAGCTCTACCACAAGGAATCGTACAAGGAGCAGTACTTAAACGTGCTAATACTGTAGATATCTTATTACATAAAGGAGATACATCTTTTATGTCAGAAGAGGTTGAGGCAGTAGTAGCTACAGGAAGTTTAAGACGTAAAGCTCAATGGTTAAACCGTTTCCCAAAGCATACAACAGTTGACCTACGAGGAAATGTAAATACTCGTATGGAAAAACTACAAAACAGCGATTGGAATGGAGCAATCTTCGCTTCAGCTGGTTTAGATCGTATTAAAAAGAAACCATCGAACTTCATTAATCTTGACTGGATGATACCAGCACCTGCACAGGGAGCTATGGTAGTAGTCGTAAATGCAGATGATAATCATGCTTTAGACGCAGTAGCTCAGTTAAATGATTATGAAACAGAGATGACTACTTATATAGAAAGACAGTTCTTAAGAACATTAGAAGGTGGATGTACAGCTCCTATCGGTGCTTTAGCTACTTATAATGATCATGATGACACGATTAATTTTAAAGGGGTATTATTCTCTTTAGATGGTCAACAGAAGTTCGAAGTGAACAAAGTAGTGGATATCGCAGAGTGGAAGAAGCTTGGATTCTTTGCAGCTAAAGAAATTCTTGAGAATGGTGGTAGTGAATTAATGGAAACACTACGTCAACAATTAAAAAAATAAAATGTCTTTTAATCCAACTATTTTATCTACACGGAAGATTAAAGCGAGTGTACTAGATGCTGTAGCTTTAGGGAAGGTGCATTTAGTAGAACAAGATTATATCTTGACAGAACACTTAGTATTCGACTTGGATGCTGTACATGAGTATGTATTGTTTACGAGTCAGAATGCAGTGAAGAGTGTGATTAGTCAGGGATATAGAGAAGTTCTGAATAAGAAACCAGCGCTATGTGTGGGGATAAAAACAAAAGAATTGTTGGAGGAGAACGGTTGGGAAGTTAAGGCTTGGGCACATTATGCAAAAGAATTAGCTCCTATCATTGTTCAAGACTATAAAGATAGAAATATAACATTCTTTAGCGGAAGTATCAGAAGAGATCTATTGCCAGATGCTTTTAGAGCAAATGGTATGGTCTTTAATGAGTTCACAGTATATCAGACTGTGCTTAATCCTATAAAGAATGAATATAAAGTAGATGGATTGTGCTTTTACAGTCCTTCAGCGATAGAGAGTTATCTTCAGCAGAACAGCATCACGACAGAAGTGTGCTTCTGTATAGGAGATACTACAGCAGAACCATTAAAAGGAGTTACACAGAATATTGTAATAGCGAAGCAACCTACAGTGGAAGCTACATTACAAGCTTGTGTGGATTATTATAAATAGAGTCAGCTAAAAATTGACGTATTAAAATCGAATAGAAATGATTAAAAATGATTTATTCTTAAGAGCGTTAAAAGGTGAAACAGTAGAGAGACCACCTGTATGGATGATGCGTCAAGCAGGTAGATACTTACCAGAGTTTCGCGAATTAAGAGATAAGTATGATTTTTTTACACGTTGTAGAATGCCAGAAATCGCAGCTGAGATTACAGTACAACCGATTCGTATTGTAAAACCAGATGCTGCTATTTTATTCTCAGATATTTTAGTCGTACCGCAAGCTATGAACATTGATGTAGAGATGAGACCAGGAGTAGGACCATGGGTACCTAATCCTATCCGTTCTGCTAAAGATGTAGAGCAAGTTATCGTACCTAATATCGAAGAGACATTAGGATATGTAATGGATGCTATTAAAGTAACGAAAGAGATGTTAAACGATGAGGTACCATTGATTGGATTCGCTGGTTCACCTTGGACTATCTTTTGTTATGCAGTAGAAGGAAAAGGTTCTAAGAGCTTTGATTTAGCGAAAGGCTTCTGTTTTTCTGACCCAGTAGCTGCACATACGTTATTACAAAAGATTACAGATACAACTATTTTATACCTTAAAGAAAAGGTAAAAGCAGGTGTAAATGCAGTACAAATATTTGACTCATGGGGAGGAATGTTATCTCCAGTAGATTATCAAGAGTTCTCATGGCAGTATATTAACCAAATAGTAGAAGCATTAGCTGATATCACTCCAGTTATTGTATTTGGAAAAGGATGTTGGTTTGCATTACCTGAGATGGCGAAGTCAAAAGCGTCTGCATTAGGAGTAGACTGGACTTGTAGCCCACAGAACGCTCGTCTATTCACAGGAGGAGATATCACATTACAAGGTAACTTTGACCCAAGCCGTCTAATGTCTCCGATCCCTACTATTAAGAAAATGGTACACGAGATGATCGATGCTTTCGGTAAAGATAAGTATATAGTGAACTTAGGTCACGGTATCTTACCTCATATCCCAGTAGATCATGCAAAAGCATTTATCGAAGCGGTAAAAGAATACGAACACAAGTAAAATATTGACAGAAAAGCCTGCCGAAGTATGACGTAGGCTTTTTTGTTTTACTATATCATTTGACCTATGTTAAACAAAGGAACAAAAAGTGAAGAAGAAAGACGTATAGAGTCTATTGTTCAGAAGTTGTCTTCTATTGGATTTACACCAGAGGACAAGAAATTTATAGAAGATCTAGACGTAGAGCTTCAGAAGGTAGGCTTGAGTTATGAACAACTGTTGATAACAGAAGGTAAGGACTTAGCCTTACACTTACATAAATTCAACTTCTCTTGGGATAAGATGGAAGAGTTCACAGATCTATTAGTGAAGTGGTCTTCTCAAGAGCCTTCATTAAAAGCAAAAGCAAAGGCTGTCTATCAATATATACAAGATGAGAGTAAAGCATTCTCATTTAATATCATGACTAAGATTAGTCGCCTTTAAGAGATCACTATTTACAGCAGAAACAGGTTGAGGTGTCATACGCACTATGATAGTGATATGTAGGACTAGAGGAGTCTGCTTACTATTGTTTATTTAAAGATAAGGTAGAGAGGTGTAATATAATGTATTGGCTGAACTACGGAACAATAGTTTTTTTAATGATGAGTATCCTGACAGAGAGAGGATATGTACTATTTATAATATGAAAGAACAATTTTATCAATATATACAACAGCTTCAAGATACCATTACGAAAGGACTTGAAGATATAGATGGAAAAGCAAAATTCCAAGAAGACCTTTGGAAACGTCCTGAAGGTGGTGGAGGTCGCACACGTGTGATCGAGAATGGAGCGGTATTCGAAAAAGGAGGAGTGAATATCTCTGCCGTACACGGACCATTACCAGTAGCGATGCAAAAGTACTTTAATGTAGGAGATGTAGATTTCTTCGCTTGCGGATTATCGTTAGTGATTCACCCGAAGAGTCCTATGGTACCTACAGTACATGCCAACTGGCGTTATTTCGAAATGTATGACAAAGAAGGTACAGTAGTGCGTTCTTGGTTTGGTGGAGGACAAGACCTTACACCTTATTACCTATTCGATGAGGATGCTACGCATTTTCATACTGTATGTAAGACAGCTTGTGATAAACATAATCCAGCGTTTTATCCATTGTATAAAAAGCAATGTGATGAATATTTCTGGAATGCACATAGAGAAGAGGCGCGTGGTATCGGAGGATTATTCTTTGACCGCTTAGAAGCAACAGAAGAAATGTCTATGCAACAGTGGTATGACTTCGTAACTGAAGTAGGAGATAGCTTCTTAGATGCTTATACACCTATTGTAGAACGTCGTATGGATACCCCTTATAGCAATGAGCACCGTACATGGCAAGAAATCAGAAGAGGTAGATACGTAGAGTTTAACCTTGTTCATGATAAAGGAACTCTATTTGGATTAAAAACCAATGGACGTATCGAATCTATCCTAATGAGTCTGCCACCACATGTACAATGGGTATATGACCACCATCCAGAAGAAAACAGTTGGGAAGAAAAGCTGTTGAAGGTATTAGCTAATCCTGTTGATTGGATGAAATAGTTTACAGTTCACGGTTAACAGTTTACAGTATAAAACTACTTAATAGAGATAATTAGTTATATAAACAAATTATTAAGTTATTAGATTTTGTGTATAATGGAATGTTTGTTGTTGCAATTTATGGTACTATAAATAACCATGAATTATATGATAGACTATCGAAATTATAATGTTTGGAAACTGAGCCATGAATTGGTATTAAAGATCTATCCATTATTAAATTTATATCCTAAGTATGAGGAAAGAAATTTAATAGATCAGATAAGAAGGGCAGTAGTATCAATTCCTACCAATATCGCAGAAGGATGTGGTAAGGATACACAAAAAGAACTTGTTAGATATCTATATATCGCCTCAGGTTCAGCACATGAAGTTGAGTATTTAATATTTTTATCAAAAGACTTAGGTTACTTGAATGAGAATGATTTTTACTCAGTTCAGAATGATATTGTAAGTATTAAAAAGATGCTTGTAGTGTTGATTAAAAGAATAAGAGAAACAATGGATAGTAAAAAGTAAACTATAATATTGTTTATTCTATAAATAGAACATTAATAGAATTATCGGGTACATTTAACTGTAAACTGTAAACCGCTTGCTGTAAGCTGTATACCGTTCACCGTAAATCAAAATAAGAACACAGGTCAACGTTCTGTTTATAGATGTCGAGAGCAACTGTAAAC
>NZ_JBBPHJ010000046.1:0-11573 GCF_038039665.1 Myroides sp. C4067 | reverse complement strand
AGAATTAAGAATTAAGAATTAAGAATTAAGAATTAAGAATTAAGAATTAAGAATTTTCTGACTTAATGTACTTGATTTAAAGATATAATAAAGGTCACTAACACTATGCTAGTGACCTTTTTGTTTGATGTTTATCTATTATTGAGCAGGCATGTATTTATTGATAAACTTCACTAGCTCATCATTCTTCCATACGATAGCTTGAGTATGTCCAGCACCTTCTACTAAGATGATCTCTACACTAGGAGAACCTAAATCTTGTAGTCCTTTTACCATTCCTTGAGTTACGATAGCAGGTACATTAGTATCCGCTTGTCCTTGGATGACTAAGATAGGTTTGTCTATTTTTTGAGTACCAGGTTGACTATCTTGTAAGAACTTTTGGATGATAGGATCATTCTTAAACTTCTCATTATTAAGACCAGGGTAAGTCATTACTTTATTGCTTGGATCTTCATTCATATACTTGATGATATCAGCCATAAACGCTTGACGTACTCCGTCTAGACAGTCTCCATTATCTCCATTGCTTCCCTCAGCTAGTTTAGCAAAGTTCTTTGCTCTATCTTCGAATATAGCAGTATAGTCATAAGAAGGAGTTTCTGCTTTGATACCTACTCCTGCTAAGGCAGCATAAGCTAATAGCGTAGCATAAGATGTAACAGAACTTCTTTTTTCTAAAGGTATAGGAGTAGGACTAGCGTTTTCCATAGCTTCTATTTTAGCAAGAGCTACTGGAGCTACTTCTAGAATGATCTTTCCTAAACTAGAGGCAGGAGCACCAGCTACAGCTCCTTTATAAGTGGTATCATTATTCGCTAACTCCGCTATACCTAGGGAAGCTTGACCACCTTGAGATTGTCCAGCAGACATCCAGTCTCCATTAAATTCGCTAGTGTATTTTTCTTTTACAGCTTTGATAGCATAAGTGGCAGATAGTGCTTCACTCTTTAGGTGTAAGTAAGGGTGTATACCTGGAGTACCTAGTCCTTCATAATCAGGAGCCACGATTACATATCCCTGTGCTAATAAGGCTTTGGCTGTTACTTTAAAGTTTTCTCCTAACGGATTACTACTAGGGGCACATGCGTCTGCTACTCCTACTGTACCATGAGCCCATACCACGATACGGTAACCGTCTTTTGGCTTAGGTGTTTTAGGGTACATAATAAGCGCAGTAGCATGCTGGTTCTTACCATTTAAATAAGGCATATTATAGGTCATTATCTTTATAGAGCTCGCCTCATCTAGTTTGTCTAGAGTATAATCCTTTTCAGATACATATTCTTTCTCGTTTTCGACTTTATTTTTATTATCATCACTATTACAAGATGTAAGCATTGTAAAGGTGAATGTAGTAGCTAGTATAGCTCCTATTAAGAACGATTTTCTCTTCATAGTTAAACGGTTTTTGTAATTATTCTGATTATTTGGTTAGCCTAAATATAGCAATATCTTTGAATAATGACATGATATGGCGTTATATGTTTGTTTATTTTATATTATTTACAACTTATAATTTGTACTTATGTAAGGCCATTATGTTGAAGATATAAGTTTAATTCAAATTTATTTGGGATTTAATAGTTAAACTTTAATAGTTAAAGCTTGAACGACTTACAATAAATTTATTGAGGAATAGTTATTTATATAAATGAATAAGATGAAAAGAAATACATGGATATTAGTTGTATTAGCAATAGTATTGACAAGTTGTAATATTGGAAATACTAATAAAATAGCGATAGAAGAAGTAAAAGAAATGGAGAAAGTAATGACTAAAGATGTGCCTTACATAGAGGCTAAAAACTACTTTGTGCTTAATACTATAGAGAATGCTAAAGTAGAAAGTCTACGTATTACTTCACAAGATCACTTTGAGTCTTATTTTGGTACTGCAACTACAATGGGAGAACAGGGGACACCTACACCTATAGATTTTAAAAAGTCATTCGTTTTAGCATTAGTAGGACAACGTACTGAACGAGATACCTCTTTTGAGATAAATAGATTAGTAGAGAAAGGTGATATATTGGAGTTGTCTTATACAATTAAACAAAGTGGTGAAAATAGGAGTTTTACTATACATCCATGTCTTATATTAGTGGTGGATAAAACGAATGAGAAAGATGTTCGTTTTATAGCTGAATAAATAGTGAACTGTAGCTAGTATGATAATAGAAGTAATAAAAAAAGAAGAGATCAAAACAAGTGTTTGGTCTGGAGGTAAGACGAATGAATATGTGATATATCCATACAATGCTCAATATGCAGATAAGGATTTTATATTTAGAATAAGCAGCGCTACTATAGAAGTAGTTCCTTCTGAGTTTACCCGTTTTAATGGATATAGGAGATATCTATCTATGCTAGAAGGAGATTTAAAGCTATATAGGCAAGGGAAAGAGGAATATTATACTACTCATACTCTTTTCTCTTTTGGTTCTGAAGAAGATATTACTTCTTATTCCTTAGGTAAAGATTTTAATCTAATGTTGCATCAATCTATAAAGGATGAAGTAGTACAGATTAGCTCTGATGCGTTAGATACTAAAGCAGTATACCTATTTATATTCGCATTAGTAGATAGTATCGCAGTGGTTAATGATGTGTGTTATTCAATGCAACAATATGATTGTTTATTAATCATTAATGAAGAGTCTGATGATATATCTCTTACTTTAGATCAGAAAGCTATTATAGGATATTGGTAAATATAGAGTACTAAAATAATAGATTAATATTTGTCTAATATTAATATTATATAGAATAAAGGTTAAAAAGTTTGATTTGTTTCTTTATTAGTGTGATTTTAATAATTTAGTTATAATTACTTAAGATTTGGATTACAATACAGTGTATTATATATAGTAACTTGGATTAAGATAACATTAAACTGAGTTGTATATGGAAATGTCTTATATCGTAGTGCCTTTAGTGGATTGTAATGAGAATGCTTTTAATCAAGAATTGAGTAAGTTATTTCCTTTTAGTAATATTGTTAGTGTGGTATGCCATCAGAAACAATTCCTGGTTGTATATAGAGATATCGATACTCTAGTCAATGGGGCAAAGGAAGTAAAAGAGGTATTCGCGTATGACAATGGGATAGAATCCTTCAGTAGAAGACATCCTTATTTAGATATAGCTGTTTTGCAAGTATTAGGAGAAGAAAAGAATTGTTTCTACGATGGTTTTATCATGAAAAACAAGAAAAAAATAAAAGAACACAGTGGGATGCACAATGCTTATATCCCAATACTTCAATATTTTATGCCAGATTATGATGGGAGTGATTTAAGTATCTTTTCAAGTAATTTTTAAAATTGTTATTACCAATAGTATTATCGTTTAAGATACCTTTTTATGGCGATATAATTATGTGGTTAAATTCACTTTCTTTGTAGTAGGAAAAAGAAAATTATGAATGTACAGATAGAGAGAATAAAAGATAAGCTTAGTACGATTAAGGATTTTGATAAGGAATATCAAGTTTTTGGAGCAAGTTCACATCAATACGGAATAGGAGAAGTAGTACGTCATACAGATATTAAACACTTTGAACAAGAGTACAATGTAGAGTTGCCTGAGGCTTATGTCGCTTTTCTTACTCAGGTAGGAAATCGAACTAATCAAGAAGATGCTTATGGGGGTAGTGCTGCAGGACCTTATTATGGTATATATCCTTTAGGAACCAATTTAATCGATGTATTTGTAGAGGATATAAAGAGATCTATAGCACAAGCGTGTATTTTAGATCCCAAAATGACTAAGGAGGAATGGGAAGCATTAACTCTTACTTTACAAGAAGACGATTTGTCTGATGAAGATTACTACGAGATTCAAAACAAACTATTTAGTGGTTTATTAGCTATCGGTACACAAGGATGTGCTATTACGACTTGCCTTGTGATGAATGGGGAGCATCGAGGAAGAATTGTATATATAAATGAAGATTTTCAACCAAGCTTTGCTTATGAAGAACATTTCTTAGACTGGTATGAGCGATGGTTAGATGAGATTATATCAGGAGAGTTAGTAAGTAAAGATGCTGGATGGTTTGGATATGCTAGAGGAGGAAGTAGTGAATCACTATGGGAATCATTTAAAACCATTGAAGATAAAGAGGAGAAATTAGAGTATCTAGTCGGTCTAAGTCAAAAGAAAGAGATTAGTGAAGCTATTCTTCAAGAGATAGAATATGTTCTTTCTGAGGAGAGAGACGATGACATAAGGAGTTATCTTACGATGATTTTGGCAAAAGTAGCATTTAAAAGAGCTATTCCTTTTGTCAAAGAATTAATAGGGCAAAACCTTCTTGTCTCTTTAAAAATAATACATTGGTATGCAGAGGACAAGGCGTATTGGTTGCCGTTCATTACTCCATTAAGTAATACTATCAATGATGAGGAGACCTTTCGTTTTTATACTTACGTTGTGTCAAAAGCAACAGATGATTACGGTGATTTAATGTTAACAGGTCTTCAATCTGCTAATCAGGCCATACGTGCAACGGCTATCTATACGCTAGGAGAAGCTAAGAACAAGAAGAAATATCTAAGTCAATTCATTCAATGTTTACATGACGATGATGAGAGAGTGGTTTTATATGCTCTACAAGGTTTAAAAGAAGTAAACGATGAAAGGTTGTTATCATGCTATAGCTCTGTATATAAGAAGTATAAAAATAGTGAAACGGAGAATTATATTATAGTAAATTTAGAGCATAGACTTAAAGAGTTAGGCCTAAGTTTAGAAGAATTAGAAAGATAATGGACGAAAGTAGAAAGAAAAGCATAGGTAAGTTTTTAAGTTTAGTACTTAGACATGAACCAAGTAAAATAGGAATACAATTAGACGAGAATGGGTGGGCTGATGTAGAGGAATTAATCAGTAAATGTGGTAAACACAGAGTCTCATTTACCAAGAAAGAGCTTGACGAGATCGTAGAGACTAACAATAAGAAGAGATATGCCTATAGTACTGATGGTACTAAGATAAGAGCTAATCAAGGACATTCTATCGCTGTTGACTTAGAGTTTACACCTGTAGAGCCACCACAGTTTTTATATCATGGTACAGTCGATCGTTTCTTGAGCGGTATTGGGAAAGAGGGGATTAAGAAGATGAGTAGACAGCATGTACATCTAAGCCAGGATAAAGAGACTGCTATCAGTGTGGGGTCTCGTCATGGTAGAGTGGTAGTGTTAACTATCTTAGCGAGTAAGATGCATGAAGAGGGAATAGAGTTCTATCAATCTGCTAATGGGGTGTGGCTAACAGATTATATCGATCCGAAGTATATCTCTAAATAAAGAGCATTAAAATTGTGTTAATGCAGGACTATACTTGTTTTGATTACTTGAATATGTAAAAGAGATAAGTATTTTTGCACGGTAGGTTATAGAGTTCTAGTAGCCTATTTTATTAAATAGATAAAACACTTATTATGGAAAAAGAGAACCCGATTTTTTATGCAAAAGGAGATGACCCTATCTTAATAGAGGCATATAAAAAAGCTCAAGATACCTTCAAGTACTTTTGGAGAGAGTTGTCTTGGGAATATAGAAGAATAGTACCTGCTTTCGATATGGCTAGTGTTAAAGTGGCTTTCACACAAGAGGTAGAAGGAGAAGAAGAGCCTGTAGTAGAGCATATGTGGATCGGTGATGTAGACTTCGATGGAGATATTATCTATGGAGAGCTATTAAATCAGCCTAATATACTAACGAATATAGAAGAAGGAGAGCAAATAGGAGTAACTCTTGATCAAATCAGTGATTGGATGTTTATTAGTCAAGGTAAAGCTTTTGGAGGTTTTACTGTGCAGGCTATGCGCTCTGTGATGACTGACGAAGAGAGGGCAGAACACGATGCTGCTTGGGGATTAGAGTTCGGCGATTTTAATGATGTGGTTTATGTTTATGAACAAAAAGAACACCCTGAGAACCTTATAGAACACCCTATGAGTAAGAATATGAAAGAGAGTTTAGAGAAATTCTTAGATGAGAACCCTGATGAGGTAACGAATAAGGATGAGGCTGGATATACGTTCTTACACAAAGAGGTTATCTCAGGTAACCTTACAAGTGTTGAGGTATTATTAGCAAAAGGAGCTAATAAGAACGAACCAAATAATGAAGGTAAGACTCCAGTAGACTACGCTAAGCAGTTAAACTGGGAGCATATCATTCCTGTATTAGGATAATCAGTTTTTTAAAATAAAAGTAAAAAAGCTCTAGTAAATAATACTAGGGCTTTTTTTGGTTAACGGCTTTCGGTTAACAGTTAACAGTGTATTGTGGTTACTTTGTAGAGTTTTATGAGAGATGCTTTTCACATACTCTGCTTGCATAGACTTTGTCAGCACGACATGGATGGTGGATATATATTGCGGTTGACGGTTTACGGTTTGTGGTTGACAGTGTATTGTACGGTTTTTAGTTGCGGTATTTGGTATGTTTAGAGGATTAGTATATTTCCATTTATGATTATATTTGAACATCAGTAATAATTAAAATGACACATAAAGAACTATATCAAATCGTATTAGCAACAGATATACACGTTAAGAGTCGTATGGACACTTTAGCAGTTATTGGTAGTGATGAAGAAGTGTTACAGTTCTTGCTGAAATATAGCTTCGAATACGATGATGCTATTCATGTGATGTCTACTGTATTGTTGCAAGATATTTTAGATAGGGATATCCTACGTTTAGAGCCTTATTTAGACACTTTTATAGATAATGTAGAGTTTGTTACTAATGAATCAAGTAAGCGTCTGATAAGTCGTATATGTTGGTTGGTAGCTAAAAGTAAAAAGTTAGTCCGTACTTCTGTACAAGAAAAAAAACTAGTAGAGGTCTCTCTACTGTGGCTGTCTACTGATTCTAAAGTGGCAACAGAGGCTTTTGCGATGGATATTTTGATGTTATTAGGACATCAGTATAAAGAGGATATGAAGCTAATCGGCGAGGTGATAGAACTGAATTATCCTAAGCGAACAGCTGCTTATCAGAATAAAGCGAAGAAGTTTATGGCTTATAGTTTACGGTTGACAGTTGACAGTTGACGGCTTTGCCCTACACGGGGGAATTAGGAATTAAGAGTTGACGGTATTTAATTCAAAATAATATCAAGTAACTTATTTAATACCGTTTTTCTTCAGGAACTTTAATGCCCAATCATAATGGCTAGAAGTAGCGGATACGAGATAAGCGCCTAATGAGGTGCTTCCTGTCCAATGATATCTCTTCTTCTCAAATAATTCATCGTTACTGTGCTGTTGAATGATTTGAAATACAGCGTTATGAGATTCTTTAATTTTTTGAATACTGTCAAGTACATCAGTATTTTGATACTTCTGATTAATGGCAATATTTAATTCAGGAGTAGTCTTCCACGTATAACCATCGGCAGGCATAACAGGCTTACCACCTGACATTCCTACCTGGTACCAAGACAAAAACATGCTATGCCATTCGTGTAAATGCATGAGTACATCTCTCACATTTTTGTTGAGACTCTCTTCTGTAAAATTGTCGTTTAAACGTTGGTTGTCTAATGATTCAGTTGTAGATATAAGTTTATTAAACAAATCATTAGACAGTGTTATTAATGCTGTTTTATTAGTTGGTCTTGCCATGGTAGTTTATTTAAGCGTATTCTTATCTAGTTGTTGTTGAATAGCAATTGCCAATTCTACATCTGATACGTTAAGCATATTGGTATTGATAAATATAGAAGTACCATGTGTCTTTAAGTTAGCCTGCATTGATTTCTTCTTGATCATATTCTTTTGTCTGGCGATATATTCTTCAGGATTCTTCACATAGATCAATACAAACTTCTGACTCTGCATTTTATAGAGTTCAACAGAAGTAATATCTTGCCAAGGGATTAATCCATTCACTACTGCAGTGGCATTCTCAAGTATCCCTTGTTCATTAATGACAATACCTGGTTTATTACTAAATAATTTACTAATAAACATTATGGAAGCATATCCAAAGAATACTATAGCCAATACAGCTATAACATAGGTCAGTTCTATAGAACCTAAGAAATACCTTCCCTTGTGATACAGACAGTTATAGAATACAAGTACTCCTGCTGCTACAAGTAATAAAGATCCTATAAGGTATAAACTTACTTTAATCTTGCTGATAGAATAAGTGATTGGTAGAATAGTATTCATAATGTTATAGCGTTAAAATGAATTGTTGCATCTCTCTCATTCTGTTTTTTAAAGGGCTAGGTTCTATGATAAAGTCATATGCATGGATAAAACCGAATTTATTAGGAATGCTTACACTTGCCTCATTACCTTTCTCTACTGCATAAAGTATAGACGAGGTATTGATCTCTGACTTGGTTATTTCTATCAGTTTTTTAGTAATCTCTGTGCCATATCCTTTGCTCTGTTTAGAAGTTTTAATCCAAAGGCCTATTTCAACAGATTCTTCATTGATATCGCTTAATCCACAGCTTCCGATAAACTCATTGGTTTCTTTGTCTAATAGCACTAATACTAAGGCTGTACCATTGGTTATTTCGATGCGTGAACGTCTGATATACTCTTTTAACAAAGGTTGATTACCATTAGCGTCAAAGCTTAAGAATCTTGTGATTTCAGGTGTTAGATTAGTTAAAAAGTCTTCTAGATAGGTATCTTCTACGATAACGTATTTTAGGTGTTCACTAGTCCAAGTCTTATCAAGAGAAATGATATTTCTCTGTTGATTTTTTACCATCTTAACTACAGTGAGTATGTCGTATATCAGCCCTTGTTCTATGTCATCACGAGCTACTAATTGTTCTAAGACAGGCTGATAAGCACATAAGACCTCTTTTGTATAATACCACGCATAGTCAAAGACTTTTTGCATATCTGTAGCAGCCCATATCATAGCATCTTGTTCCCTTGTTTCGAATTCAGGCCATAAGAACGAAGATTGAGTACTATATAGCTCTTGGATAGAAGGGATGTTATCAAATTCATTGCTATCTCTAAAAAGCTCCCATTGAAAGCCTATTGCCTTAGCGACTTTTAGGATAACACGCAATAACATATCTTGATTATAAGGCGTTTCTTTAGATAACTGAAATAAGCGTATTAATACAACAGGAGTAGTGGTAATCACTCCACCTTTGTGTTCTATATTATTCGCTAGAGAAAAAAGAGCATATCTACTGTCTCTAATATCACTGCTTATAGCCTGATCTAGCAATGGTGGCAAATCATCTGCACGTCCATTATAGTGTACTAAAAATTCCCAAGGAATGGTATTAAAGTCGATCTGTTCTAATTCTGTTATTTTATAACGCATAATCTATATTGTATTCAATTATTGAAAAAAAGTTCAAAAAACATTGTGCTCTTTGAACTTTTAAATTTCTTATTTATTACTTCTTTTTATTGTCCTTGCGGTATTGAAGCATATTAAGTATCTTCTCTTCACTGATATTTCTCACGAAATCACTATGGTAAACATAACCTAATTTCTCAGCTATCTTAATACTTCCATGGTTATTCTTCTCTACATTGTAGATTAGATAGTCCACTGTAAGGTTTTCGTTTACATAAGTTTCTAATGCAGTGATAAGTTCTTGTCCATATCCTTTGCCAAAAGCAGATTCTTTTAACCAGATACCAAGAGAGATAGACTCTTCATTCACATCGTGTATACCACAACATCCGATAAACTCTTTTGTCTCTTTATCTACTGCTACTAAAGTGATATCAGTACCTTGGTCTAATACACCTAAACTATAATCAATAAAACCTTGTGTATCTTCGATTTTACCTGTTGGTATAAAAGGTAAAAACTTAGCTACTGTAGGTGTTAACTCACGAAAAATATCTTCTTTAAAGCTGTCGTTTACTACTAGGTAAGACAGTCTATCAGAAGAAAATTGGATATCTCTACTAAATCCCATATTTGTTATTATTTATTCTTTTTAAAATGGCAGTACACAAAGTTCTGCTTGGTGTCAAATGGTGTAATATGATCTTCATAAAAGCTGTCCTTTAGTGTAAAAGAATCTTTAAATAGCTCATTTAGATCTTCTGTATTGTATTGAATAATCTCTAATCCACTACACTTCAGAGGTCCTTGTTTAGAGAACGTAGCAATAATAAGATTTTCTTTTACTGCCTTGGCAACTAACTGCGTATAAACTTGAGTCTCTTCAACTGTCAAAAAGTGAAACACAGCACGGTCATGCCACACATCGTATTGCTCAGTAGGGGTAAAAGTAGTGATATTACTTTCTATCCACTTTACCTGATAAGCCTTATTACCTAATCTCTTCTTAGCACGTTCTAGTGCTTCTCCAGAGATGTCTAATACTGTGATATCAGTATATCCTTCTTCTAGTAAGTAGTCAACTAAATTACTATCTCCACCACCGATATCGATAATCTTAGCGTCTTTAGAGATATTACTATTCTCTATTAGGCGAAGTGAGTTAATCGGTTTTACTTGTGTCCAACTTACCTGATCAGGTGTTTTAGTTTTATATACACCTTCCCAATGTTCTTTTATATTCTCCATGGCATTTAAAATAGTAAATAACAAAAGTAGTAATTCCTTAATCAAGAAGGAAACTGTCTTTTTGTTTTTTCATGAAATCGTGATGTTGTGAAACCGTGAAACTGTTTAGTCTATTGTATCAATACATAGTTTATCACATCATCTAAGAACATTCTGTCCATAAGGTAAGACTGTAAACTGCTTTGTGAAACCGCGATGTCGTGAAACCGCTGTTCCCTAACTGTAGGCAACTTCCCAGCGAAGCGGCTCTCTAGTAAGCGAAGTTAGACATTTTTCATTTAATCAAGAACTACAAACCAACACTATACTTAATGAGAAAACCTAAGACAAACCAAGTAGAGAACATTGCTGCTAATAGGATTATGTACCCTAGGGAAATACCACTACACTTGTGCTGATGGTGTGTTAATGTACAGCTTGATGAGAGAGATGCAGTAGAGTAAAACAAAAAAGTCAGATAAGAGACTTATCTGACTTCAAATGATTAATTGAATTAGTTAGCGTGTATAGTTTTTATATCTATTAAATATGATCTATACTTAGATGTCCTGTATTAACTACTAATATCATAAAGATAGTAGTGGTGAACTGAACACTCTAATAACAAATATACGATTTATTTTCATTATTTATTGCCTTGAGGTTATTTAGATTCGTTATTGTTAGTTTAATAAAGTCCTACGAGGTTTATGATAAATGAAGATTATAAGGTGAGAGTCGATAGGAGGAAAGAGAGTTGAACACTAGAAAAGAGTCCTATTTTAAAGAATGATGAGATCTAACGGATTATTTATTTAAAAATATTAAAAAAAATATTTTTAAAGTACTTTGCTCATTTATAATTAAATATGATTTTGGTTGAAGAAAATGATAGAAATACTAGCTTTTTTATCTTCTCGAAATTTGCAGAACTCAAAAACTCGTAGTATGTTTGCACCGCATTAGAGAAGTAATGATCTAAGCAACGGAGAGGTGCCGGAGTGGTAACGGAGCAGATTGCTAATCTGTCATCGGG
>NZ_JBBPHJ010000045.1:0-13689 GCF_038039665.1 Myroides sp. C4067 | reverse complement strand
CCCCGACCCCCTCGGTGTAAACGAGGTGCTCTGAACCAACTGAGCTAATCGCCCATTTCCTTTTTAAGAACGTGTAATCGTTTGTTGATTACGGGTGCAAATATACGACTGTGATTTTACTTTGCAAGCTTTTTTGAATATTTTTTTTATAAAATTTCAGCTACCACAAATGTGCTCCCCCCTATATATATCAAGTCTTCAGCACCTGCTGTCTCCTTCGCTTTTGCGTAAGCATTTGGTATTGAACTACAAACCTCTCCCATCAAACCAAACTCTCTCGCTTTAGCAGCTAAAATCTCAGGTTCTAGCCCGCGTAAATTATCTGGCTTAGCAAAAAAATATTTTGCTTCTTTTGGCAATAAAGGAAGGATAGAATCTAAATCTTTATCATTCACTACACCAAAAACAACATACAAATCACGGTAATTTTCGTGTTTTAACTGATTCATCACGATAGTTAACCCATGAGAATTATGTGCAGTGTCTGTAATTATCTTCGGATTCTGACCTAAAACTTGCCATCTACCCAATAATTTTGTGTTCGAGACCACATGAAGAAGCCCTTCTACTTCGGCTTTTTCTGTTATATGGAATGATTTTCTTAGTAATTCTATGGCTTGTCTTACGGTACGGATATTAGATTTCTGATAATCTCCTTTTAGATCTGAGACTAATGCGTTGTCTATATAGGTATCTTGAGCAAAATAGATATCTGCAGACATCTCTTTTGCCTTACTTATAAATACAGGTTGTGTATGCTCATTATACTCTCCTATCACTACAGGTACACCTTTCTTTATAATACCTGCTTTCTCACCTGCTATAGCTTCAAGTGTATCTCCTAAGAATGCTGTGTGATCCTTACCTATATTAGTAATCACAGAAATCAATGGATGTATAACATTAGTCGCATCTAGACGACCTCCCATTCCCACTTCGATTACAGCTACATCTACTTGCTCCTGTTTAAAGTATTCAAAGCACATACCTACTGTCATCTCAAAAAAGCTCAAAGAGTTCTCTTCAAAAAAGGGTTTGTTACGTCCGATAAAGTCGATTACAAAAGATTCTGATATCTCTACCCCATTGATCTTGATACGCTCTCTAAAGTCCTTTAAGTGTGGAGAAGTGTACAACCCTACCTTATATCCTGCTTCTTGTAGAATAGAAGCAATCATAGAAGAGGTAGACCCCTTTCCATTAGTACCTGCTATATGTATCGTCTTCAGGCTATCTTGAGGATTTCCTAAATGATTAATTAGTTTTATTGTATTGGATAAATCTGCTTTATAAGCTATTGCCCCTTTTTGTTGATACATTGGCAATTGATTAAACATCCATTCTAAAGTTTCTTGATAATTCATATTCAAAAAAATAGGACTACTGTCCTACTTTAAAATTAATAACTATAAATCCGACTTGAATATTCGGTGCGTTGTCATCTGCTTTCCATCTAAATGTCTTGGCAGTAGCAATAGCTGCATCTGTAAGGCATTTAGCAGAGTTCGTTGTCCCTTTAGTGTGTTGTGCAGATACGACCTTTCCGCTCTTATCTACTCTTATCTCCACTACTACAGTTCCTACCTCATTACATTCAGGCACTACTTGTCCTCTATTGGCTAATGCACGTCCATTCAGTCCCCAGCTAGTACCGTTACCACTACCATTCCCCTTACCGCTACCATAAGTAGAGTTAGAGTACATATCTCCATCTAGCTTTCCTTGATCTCCTCCTTTAGTAGAGTTCCCTTGTCCTTCAGACTTTTCTCCAGCTGTCTTTGGCCCATTAATAAGGCTAGCTAGCGCATCAGTTGTACTTTGACTAGGTTTTGGGTCAGGTTTAGGTTTGACAACTTCTTTTTTAGGTTCTTCTTTTGCTTTTGGCTTATCCTCCGTTTTTTTTACTACAGGAACATCTACCTTATTTTGGGTAACAACAGGCTCAGCTGTTGTCTCAACAGGAGTAGCTACTTCAGGCTCTGGTTCCATAGCGATAGGTTCTGTCGGCTGTACATCTCCTTTCCCTACTTCACTATTCCCAAAGTTAATAGCAATCTCACCACCTAATAAATAAGGTTCTTTTTCCTGAACAGGAGTTATAATTTTATAAAAGAAAAACAACAAAAAAAGAAGCACAAAAACTGTTGAAGTAATTGCAAAAGCCTTTTTTTCACTTTCTGTTTGTAATATCTTCATACCTACTTTGGTTCCACTGCTAATACAATCTTATAATTATTGCGATAAGCAATATCCATCACAAATACTGCATCCTCTACAGGAACACCTTTAGCGACATGCAATACTACATTAGGATTCTCTATTGTATTTAATTTATTTTTCAGTCCCTCTTCTAGTTCTTCAGGCATCACTTTTTGTTCATTGATATAATAGCTAGACTGGTCATCTACACTCACAGCTACAGTCTCTACTACATCAGCTTTACCATCAGAATTAGGAAGTATTAAATCTAGTGCATTAGTACTCGTCATCGTAGTAATGGCTACCATAAAAAATATAAGCAATAAGAATACGATGTCCGTCATAGACGACATATTAAACTCTGCAGATACTTTATTTCTACCTCTTATATTCATTATGCTGGATCATTTAATAGGTCTAAAAATTCTACTGCATTTGCCTCTAACTGATGTACAATCTTATCTATCTTACTCACAAGGTGATTATACCCTACATAAGATATAATTCCTACAATCAATCCAAATACTGTAGTCATCATCGCTGTATAAATTCCTTCTGATAATACACTCATATCTATACGAGCAGAGCTAGCTGTAGACATCTCATGGAATGCCATCACCATCCCTACTACAGTTCCTAAGAATCCTGTCATAGGTCCTGCTCCAGATAATGTTGCTAACAGATTAATGTTTTTCTCCATCTTATACACTTCTAACTTCCCTGCATTCTCTATCGCAATATTAATATCCTGAAGCGGTTTCCCTATTCTAGATATACCTTTTCCGATTAGGTGAGATACAGGTGTATCAGTATTTGCACATAAGAGTTTAGCTTGATCTATCTTTCCTTGAGATAAGAACATTTTTATCTGAGCCATAAAGTTATCATCTATGTTAGACGCATTTTTAATAGCGAAGAAACGCTCTAAATATAGGTACAGAGCCATAAATAACATGATAAAAATAATGATCATAATAGCCTGCCCTATTGGCCCACCACTAAAGATAATTTCGCTAAGAGCTAGTTCTTTTTTAACGGCTGCTTCTCCAGCTTCTGCTGCATTAGCTAATTTCTGTGCTACTGCTGTTGTATCCACTTGTAAGAAATGAAACATAAATAATTTGAGTTTTAAAATTTTAAAAGTCTTTTTCTGTTGTTCTATATTGTGCAAAATCGATATAGATTATTCTCATTCTATAATCTCATTTACTTCATGATAACGAAAAAAAATGAGATTTAATATTCAAAATATCAAAAAAAGTGAGATTTTGTCTTTATAATCGTTTGCCATTATAGTTCAAAATGAGTTCAAAGATAAAATGTTTTGTATGTATAATTATACATAAACGCTATATTCTTTATATAACATTCATGCTAGTCATTATCCCAGCTAGTTCACCTACTAATTAATACACTCGTATACAATACCATGCAAACATAATCTTCCTCTTCTGAATAAGCTAATTTACCTGTGTATATACCTCGTGTATTCTACCTGAGCTATGATCATACTTGGCTCCAGTAACACTAGCTAAGACATTCACTTCATCTCTCAATTTTAGCACTCCTAGTAAACCAAATATAATTGCTTCTTTATAGTCAATCACTTCATCAGAAGGTCTTTCAAACAAAACGCCCTTCGCATGTGCCTTAATCCTACTAACTAAATAATCATTTTTAGCTCCTCCTCCTGTTACTAATACACGCTGTCCTTCTTTTATACCGATCCCTGCTGCAATTTGAATAGCAATATGCTCTACTAGCGTAGCTAAATAATCTTCTACAGATAAGGTGTATTTATTAAGAATGGGTTTTATATAAGCATTTAAGAACTCTATCCCCAATGATTTAGGCGCAGACTGCTTATAGAAATCAAGTGCATTTAATTCTCTTAGCAGGTCTTCATTAATCGTTCCTTCTGAGGCAAGCATTCCTTTATCGTCATACTCTAAGCCAAGTTTAGCCACTTGTTCGTTAAGCAAGGTATTCACTGCGCTAATATCATAGGCTAATCTATAATTAAGCCTTCCTTCAAAAGAAATATTAGCAAATCCTCCAAGATTAAGACAAGCTTCGTATTCATTAAATAACAAGCGATCTCCTATAGGCACTAAAGGTGCTCCCTGTCCACCTAACAGAACATCTTGTACCCTAAAGTCACATATTACCTTCTGCTGTATTAAGTCAGCTAGTATAGGCATATTCCCTATCTGTAAGGTATAGCCTAGCTCAGGCTTATGAAAGATAGTATGACCGTGTGAGCATACAGCATCTATATCCTCTATCGTTTTATCTTTAATGAATTGATTAATCACAGTGGCTAAATAGGTGGTATAGCGTACATCTAATATTTCTATTTGTTTACTATCAAGATCGATTGCATTCTTTAATTGTTCTTTCCACTGAGCACTATAAGCGACAGTATCAGTACAGTGAACCTCAAAACTCCACTTACCACTTTCACAATTAAAAGTGATATAAGCCAGGTCTATTCCATCTAATGAAGTACCTGACATAACTCCGATGATATTATATTGGTATTTATTCATAGTATAAAGATTGGTTTTTTACTATAATCTACAAAAGTTTAAGTACAATATTCATTACATTATTCACTTATCAATACAGGTTCTTTAAAATAACAAACATTGTTTCGTCCAAAAATAAATTATAATCATTTTATGCATCAAATTTAAACAGAATCTAAATTGAATAATTGTTTTAAATCAATTATATTTGAGAGCTACAAAAATTAGAACAACTAAAAAATTAAGAGACTATAAATGGATTTTAAATTTACAGAAGAGCAATTAATGATTCAGCAAGCTGCTCGCGACTTTGCTCAAACAGAATTATTACCAGGTGTAATTGAAAGAGATGAACATTCTAAATTCCCAACAGAACAAGTTAAAAAACTTGGTGAATTAGGATTCTTAGGAATGATGGTAGATCCTAAATACGGAGGTAGCGGTCTAGACAGCGTATCTTATGTATTGGCTATGGAAGAAATTGCAAAAGTAGATGCTTCTGCTGCTGTAGTTATGTCAGTAAATAACTCATTAGTATGTGCTGGTTTAGAAAAATATGCTAGTGAAGAACAAAAACAAAAATACCTAGTACCTCTAGCTTCAGGACAAGTAATCGGTGCATTCTGTTTATCAGAGCCAGAAGCAGGGTCAGATGCTACATCTCAAAAAACTACTGCTGTAGATATGGGAGATCACTATGTACTAAACGGTACTAAAAACTGGATCACGAATGGTAGTACAGCTGACTACTATATCGTAATCGCTCAAACTGATGTAGAGAAAAAACACAAAGGAATCAATGCATTCATCGTTGAAAAAGGATGGGCTGGTTTTGAAATCGGAGCTAAAGAACAAAAAATGGGAATCAGAGGATCTGATACACATTCATTAATGTTCACAGACGTAAAGGTTCCTAAAGAAAATAGAATCGGAGAAGACGGATTCGGATTTGCATTTGCAATGAATGTATTAAACGGAGGACGTATCGGTATCGCTTCTCAAGCATTAGGTATCGCTCAAGGTGCTTACGAATTAGCATTAAAATATTCTAAAGAGCGCAAAGCTTTCGGTACTGAGATTATCAACCACCAAGCGGTTGCTTTTAAATTAGCTGATATGGCTACTCAAATCACTGCTGCTAGAATGCTTTGCTTCAAAGCTGCTGCTGAGAAAGATGCAGGTCAAGATATCTCATTATCTGGTGCTATGGCTAAGTTATTCGCTTCTAAAACAGCAATGGATACAACTATCGAAGCTGTACAAATCCACGGAGGTAATGGATATGTAAGAGAATATCACGTAGAAAGAATGATGCGTGATGCTAAGATCACTCAAATCTATGAAGGTACTTCTGAGATTCAAAAGATCGTTATTTCTAGAGCTATTGCTAAATAAGCATTACTCAATCCTTATAAAAAAGGCTATTAACCACTTGTGTTAATAGCCTTTTCTTATTTATTGTACATTGACCTTTATGGGTAATTTAAATGTTGTCGGGACACGTCTGCCATTCTGAGAAGCAGGTTGCCACTGAGGCATTGTTTGAAATACAGCTATAATATCTCTCTTTAAATAAGGTGGTAGATATCCTTGTACACTCTGAATAACAATATCAGAGAATGTACCCTCTATACCTACTGTAAAGTTCACATTAAAACGATACTGCTCACCTTGATTTAAATAATGATCTAAATTAAGTTTATTAATCATATTTGCTCTAAAAGCCTCTTCCCCTTCATATGGGCTTGCTTCTATTATCTGAGAATAAAACGGTCTACCATACTCTTCCCCAAAGTATTCAATATTAGTATCCGCACTGTTAGAACTAACTTCTTCACCAGAAGCTGTAATTATTTCTTTCTCAGGACTAACAGTTATATCAGTAATACTAGTATCATATTCTATAATATCCCCTCCTACTACTCCTACTTGTGTAATATCAGCTGGCATTTGGTTGTTAAACCTAACTCTTGGACCTTCAAAATACATTCCTAAAGGAATTTCTTCTACAGGTACATAGTCAATTATAGGACTTGTTAATAGATAATAAGCTTCGACAGTGTTAGCTAAGTCATTATTACTATCTGGAAGAGGAAATAAGGGACAAAATACAATAGTTTCATCTTTTCTATTAGAATCAGAAGTAAACAAATAAGAACTACCAATAACTCCTAGACATAAGAATACACTTACTCCTAAAGCAAACAACATGATTTTAGCATCACTTTGTTTAGGATGAAAAGGGCTATAATAATATTTTACCGTACTCATAATCTTCTACTTACGTTATGTAAAAATAGCGTTTTTAAGATTAACAAAATACCTTATAAGCAAAAAAAAGACCTACTGTAAATAGTAAGTCTTTGTTTAAAACGTATTAAACATTGATTCGTGAGAATTTTCTTTTCTCTTTTTCATATAATTTAATCTGTATGATTCTACTTAAAAGGCAATAAACATCGCTAATCACCTAAACCAAAAATACAAACAAAAAGTTAAATAAAAAACAAAAAACAACATTAACACCAAAAAAGATATACTTAAACAAAAACAGTTAAAAATAAACTTTCTTAAAGACTATTGCTTTTAACACAATCATTGAACTCTCTTTTGTAATTTTACACCAAACTTTATCTATACATGAAGCCACCTAAATCTATAAAAGCGAAGATTCTCTTTCTATACTTTACGCTATTTGCAGCTGCATTATTCTCTGGAGCGTATATTTATAAAGAGGCTAAAAAATTTACTATTCCTGAGGAGCATGTAATTGAAGAAAATAATAAAATCTTCTTAGTTACTAGTGCTATCAATAACCTATACAGTAGTGAAGCTTATAGTAGAACAGCTATTCTGAGTGGTAATAGTAAAGATATCAAGCTATATTATAAAGAATTAGACACTATCGTTAAGCAAATTAACTTGGTACAAACACATGTACAAGATCCTATTACAGTAGTGAAGCTTGACTCTGTTAAAGACTTACTCTCTCGTAAAAAAGTCAGTTTTGAAAACATTATCAAAGCTAGAAAAGATCTTTCTGCTGAAAACAAATACACTGAGGCATTCTCTGAAATCTACAATATCCGTGAAGAAATAGAGAAAAACATACAACCTATCGTTATCCAAAGTAAAGAAAAGGAGAAAAGAAGTGGTTGGGCAAGGTTATTCAAAGGAGATCATACTGACACTATTAAAACGACAATCAACTACCCTAGTATATCTGATTCTATTATCAATGCAATGGAGCGTATCCTTATCGCTACGCAAGAGAAAATCAATGACAAACAAAATAACTTACTCAACCAAGAACAACGTTTACTGAAAGAAAACAAGATTATTACAGATCAGCTAAGAGGTATCCTACAGAATGTAGAACAAAATATACTTACACTATCTTATCAAAAGATCAATGAGTCAAAATCTAGAATTAGCGCTGCTTCTACCAATATCGCGTATATCGGAGGGACTGCACTAATCGTAGTTTTAATACTAGGGTGGATTATCATTAGGGATATCAATCAGACCCAAGAATACAGAAATGCATTAGAAAAACTAAATAAAGAGAATGAAGTGCTACTGCGCAGTAAGTCTATGCTGCTCGCTACAGTAACTCATGATTTACAGACTCCTCTGGGGGGACTTATTGGTTTTACTGATTTATTAGATCAAACAAACCTTGATAACAAACAACAGAAGTACGTTAACAACATTAAGTCTTCTTCTAAGTATATCACAAATTTAGTCAACGACTTAACAGATTTCTCTAGATTAGAGAACAACAAAATAAGTATACAACAGAAAGCATTCAACCCTAAAGAACTAGTAGATAACACATGTAATATACTAGTGCCTAATGCTGAGAACAAAAACATAAAATTAAATTGGTCAATTGAAGATAGCTTAAATAGCAACTTTGTCTCAGATCCGCATCGTATAAAGCAAATACTAACAAACTTAGTCACTAACGCAATCAAGTTTACACAAGAAGGAGGAGTGAATGTTAGTGTTACGAAAGAAAAAGAATATATAGTCTTTAAAGTTTCTGATTCTGGAATAGGAATAGCAGCTAACCAAACTAAGAATATCTTTAACGAGTTTCAACAAGCTCATGATGGAATAGAAAAGAAATTTGGAGGTACTGGATTAGGACTTAATATTTCTAAAAGAATGATTGAATTATTAGGAGGAACTATTCATGTAGAGAGTATATTGAATGAAGGATCTACCTTCACCTTTACAATACCTATTATAGAAGCTGAAGAAGACACCAATATAATTGTACACACCAATGACTTACAATCTGTATTCCAATCTCTTAATAGGATAAATATAGTTGTTATAGATGATGATAAAGTACAGTTACAATTGATGGAAGAGATTCTTTCTCCTTTATTTAATAAAGTCACTGTAACTTTCGATCCTACATCCATAGAAGCTATTTTAAAAGAAGATCAATACAATTTGATACTTAGTGATATTCAGATGCCTAAGATGGACGGATTTGAGCTTATAAGTCATTTAAAGAAAAATACTGATTTTAAGACCATTCCTGTTATAGCACTTTCTGGTAAAAGAGATATTACAATGGAAGAATTCACTCAAGCAGGGTTTGCTTCTGCGCACCCAAAACCATTACAGCTTACAGAGTTACTAATTCTAATTTCTAATATTCTTAATCTTGACTATCAATTAAACAGTTCTAGAACTAAAGAAAAGAACATTGAAGACGCTAATAGTCAAACAACAATAAGTGCTACTTATAACACGAATACACTAAAACAATTTATTGGAGATGATCTTAATGCTTTAAGGAACCTTCTAGTAATCTTTATAGAAAGTACAGAAGAGAACCTATTAGACATGCATTATGCTGAAGAAGATTTTGACTTAGAACAAATTGGAAATATAGCTCATAAAATGCTACCTATGTTCAGACAACTTGAAATTACATCCATTATACCTCTTCTAGAAGTACTAGAAGATAAAACAATAACTTTCGAAACTCAACTTGAACTAAGAAACTATATTGAGGTATTGGAAGATAAAATAAACTTAATACTTACTCAGATAAAACAGAATCACTTAGAAGAATAACTAATCAAAAAGCCCCTTAATACGAATATTAAGGGGCTTTATATATAACAATAATCTTGTCTATTATTTCAAACTAGCAACTGTTGTTAGCTCATCTGATTCTAATGTATAATCAATTGAATCAAACTCAAATCCAAACAAGTTGAAGAAGTCTTTTCTATATCCAGCTAAATCAGAAATAGCTTCGATATTCTCTGAAGTTACCTCTTCCCATAACTTAGCTACTGCAGATTGTACATCTTCTCTCATCTCCCAATCATCAACACGAATACGTCCTTCTGTATCTAAAGCTAAACTACCTCCATATAAACGATCAGCAAATAAACGTTGCATTTGCTCAATACATCCTTCATGAATATTTTTCTCTTTCATTACTTTATATAATAATGAAATATATAAAGGAACAACAGGGATAGCAGAACTTGATTGAGTAACTAAAGCCTTATTTACAGAAACATAAGACACCCCATTAAGATCTTTAAGTAAATCATTAATTACTGGTACCGTAGCCTCTAAATCATTTTTAGCCATACCTATAGTACCATTTCTATAGATAGGGTAAGTTAATTCAGGTCCTATATAAGAATAAGCAACTGTTTTAGCTCCATTTGCTAAAACACCTGCTGCTTTTAAGTCTTCAATCCAGAATTTCCAATCCTCTCCCCCCATTACAGCAATAGTGTTATCAATATCGCTTTGTTCCTTAACAGGATCAATACTAATATTAGATACAACTCCTGTATGGAAGTCTACTGTTTTATTAGTGAAAGGTTCTCCGATAGGTTTTAATACTGAAGCATAAGCTACACCAGTCTTTGGATGAGTTCTACGTGGCGAAGCTAAACTGTAAACAACTAAATCTACTTGACCTAAGTCTTTTTTAATTAGCTCTATAGTTTCTTTCTTAATTTCGTCAGAAAAAGCATCTCCATTAATACTCTTTGCATAAATACCAGCCTGTTTAGCTTGCTCTTCAAAAGCTGCAGAATTATACCATCCTGCTGTACCTGGTCTACCTTCTGTACCTGGTTTTTCAAAGAACACACCAATTGTAGCTGCATTAGAACCAAAAGCAGCAGAAATACGTGAAGCTAATCCAAATCCTGTAGAAGCTCCAATTACTAATACCTTTTTAGGTCCGTTTACTATTTGTCCTTTAGACTTAACATATTCGATTTGCGTTTTTACATTCTCTGCACATCCTTCTGGATGAGAAGTTAAGCAAATAAATCCTCTAGTTCTAGGTTGTATAATCATTATAAATCTTTTTCTACTTAGTTGAATTTAAACCAAGTTGCAAATTACGCATTTTATCACAACAATACATATTTATTATTATAAAATAACATATCTACAAATTCCTCATCTTCAACAAGAAACTTTAATTATGAGATAAAAAAAAGGTTGGACATGTCCAACCTTTTTTACTTCTTATAAATCTGTGATTATAAATTCACTTCTTCTATTCTCTTGATGTTCTCTCTCACTACAAGGAACATTGTTTTTACAACGATTGATAATTCCTCTTTCTCCATATCCTACACCTCTTAATCTCAATCTATTCACTCCTTGACGTACTAACCAATCTACTGTTTGATCTGCACGACGCTCTGATAATCTTAAGTTATACTCATCAGGACCAACACTAGAAGTGTACGAACGAACTTCTAATTTTAATGAAGGATTAGTCATCATAATAGATGCTACTTTAGACAATTCTAATTGTGCATCACTTCTAATAACAGAACTATCATTATTAAAGTATATCGGTGCTAAATCTGTAAGCTTACCTAAATCATCTCCAATTCTTGGATTACCTTCATTCTTTCTTTTAGGTTCCATATAGTCGTTATCATCATCAGTTGGATAATTAAGAGATGAAAATGCCTTACTTCTTTCTAATTCAAAATCAACCTCTATAGAATCATCCTTATTAACATCTTCTACAGATACTTCTTCAGATTTATATCCTTTAGCTTTAACGGCTACATAGTAATCTCTATTAACCTTAACATCTTTGAATGAATACTCTCCGCGTTTATCAACTTCGATTTCTTCAATCATTCTATGTTTACTATCATACAAGAATACGAAAGCATCTAATATTGGACGTTTAGTCGTTTTATCTGTTACTCTACCTCTAATTTCTTGAGCAATGTTCAACTCAGTTCCTTCTTTCATTCTCACAAAGTAAAGATCATCTTTTCCATTACCGTTTGGTCGATTAGAAGTGATGAATCCAAATTTAGCTTCAGGATCTAAATACATCGCAAAATCATCATAAGAACTATTGATAGAGTTTCCTAAGTTCACAACTTCACCAAAAGATCCGTCATCATAAATCTGTACTCCATATAAGTCTAAACCTCCTAAACCAGGATGTCCGTCAGATGCAAAGTATAATACATTATCTGAACTAACGAAAGGAAAACTCTCTCTTCCTTCTGTATTAATCTTATTTCCTAAATTTTCTGGAGTACCTAAAGTACCATCTCTAAATAGTCTTACACGGTATAAATCTGATTGTCCATAACCTCCAGGTCTATCTGAAGAAAAATACAACCAATCTTGATCAGGACTAAGTGCAGGATGAGCAGTACTAGCATTATCAACATTAATACTTAATCTTTCCACATCTCCCCATTTATTCTGTCCTAAAGAATAAGCACGATATAAACTTACCATTAAAACTTTATCAGAATATCGTACATTGTTATCTTCTCTATTATTACTAGAAAAATACATAGCCCTAGAGTCTGCTGTAAAAATAGCATTCGCCTCATTATACTTACCATCTAACTTCTTTGCAAACGATTTCACATCACCAATGTAACCATCAATACGTACAGGAGCAGAAAATAACTTAGTATAAGGATCGTTTGTCCAACTATGCTTACCTTTATGTTTACCTTTTTGATTAGTTGAAGAAGAATACACAATCTCTCCTTTATACAAAGCTGCTCCATACTCTGAACCAGCAGTATTTACATTATTAAGTAATTTTACTCTATATCCGTCTCTATTAGTATTAACTTCTTCTAGGTAGTTTGGATCACTTAGATATTTCTTAACTCTTCCATCTTCTGGCGCTTTATCAGCTAACAAATCCATTTTAGCATTTGCTAAAACGTAATCTCCTGTTGTTCTAATTGTCTGCACATATTTATAAAAAGCATCAATATCAGTAATATTTTCAGGAGTTTTTACATCTTCAAATAAAATACCGTACCAATGGTTTGCTTCTAAATACATTCCATTCTCATAGTATGCTTTCGATAAATTAGACAGAATCTCTGTGTTTTTCTCTCCCTTCTTCGAAAGCAACTTTTCATAGGTCTTAATAGCATCAGCATAAGCCATTTTCTCTATTTGTGAGTTTGCTTTCTTCACATAGGAATTCTGTGCGATCCCAAATGTAGAAAACATTCCAAATAGAGTTGCTATCCCTATCTTATAAATATTTTTTTTCATAATATTAAATGTACTTTTTTTACCAAGTTAGCTGTATTTTCTAAGTATTCTAAAGAAATTTTTTCCTGAAAAAACACTTTTTTAAAATCATTGACACAAAATTATACAAAAAAGAAAATAATCAAAATTAAACAGGGTAATAAATCTATTTTATCTATTTATCACCTCTAATACATAAATTACGTCTTTTAAAAACAAACAATACCAAATCATGAATAAGTGCACACTTTTTTAACACTAAAAAACACGCTTAGACACTATCATCTCTCATGACTCTGTTTATTTTCTTATAATTAATGGCAATATTTTCTATTTCCTTAAAAAATAACGCTATTATTAACCTTCTTAGAAGAAACGAGCTGTACTAACTTTGTTGTATTTGTTAAACAAATCA
>NZ_JBBPHJ010000044.1:0-13908 GCF_038039665.1 Myroides sp. C4067 | reverse complement strand
TTGCGGCACCAGATCCTAAGTCTGGCGTGTCTACCAATTTCACCATACCCGCGAAATCTAGTGGAACATCCTGTTCCTTTAAGACGTTGCAAATATACAACAGGTTTTTTTATCTGCAAGAAAAAAATTGTATTTTTTTATTCTTAGCTTTGTGAGTAACAAAATCAATGTATCCTTTTATATTATGAAAGATTCAAAACAATTTGTTCAAGAAAACAAGCAACGTCTTTTAGATGAGCTAATTGAACTATTAAAAAAGCCGTCTATCAGTGCTGATAGCGCTTATTCTCAAGATGTAATCAACACTGCTGAAGCAGTAAAAGAAAGTTTAGAAAAAGCAGGATGTGATATAGTAGAATTATGCGAAACACCTGGTTATCCTATCGTTTATGGTGAGAAAATCATCGATCCAGCTCTTCCTACAGTATTAGTTTATGGACACTATGATGTACAACCTGCTGATCCTATTGAGTTATGGACTTCTCCTCCATTCGAACCTGTAATCAAAACAACAGATCTACACCCTGACGGAGCAATCTTCGCTCGTGGAGCTTGTGACGATAAAGGGCAAATGTATATGCACGTAAAAGCGTTCGAATACATGATTGCTAACGATGCATTACCATGTAACGTGAAGTTCATGATCGAAGGAGAAGAAGAAGTTGGTTCTGTAAGTTTAGGATGGTTCGTAAAAAGAAACCAAGAGAAACTTAAAAATGACGTTATCTTAATCTCTGATACAGGAATGATCTCTAATGAGCAACCTTCTATCACGACAGGATTAAGAGGATTGAGCTATGTAGAAGTAGAAGTAACTGGACCTAACAGAGACTTACACTCAGGATTATACGGAGGAGCTGTAGCGAACCCTATTAACGTATTGACGAAGATGATTGCTTCTCTTCACGATGAGAACAACCATATCACAGTACCAGGATTCTATGATAAAGTAGAAGAGTTATCTCGTGAAGAAAGAGATGAAATGGCTAAACGTCCATTCTCTTTAGAAGACTACAAACAAAAACTTGATATTGACGATGTATACGGAGAAGCAGGTTATACGACGAATGAGCGTAACTCTATCCGTCCTACATTAGACGTAAACGGTATTTGGGGAGGTTATACAGGCGAAGGTGCTAAAACAGTTATCGCTAGTAAAGCTTTTGCTAAAATCTCTATGCGTCTTGTACCAAACCAAGACTGGGAAGAAATCACGGAACTATTCAAAAAACACTTCGAAAGCATCGCTCCTGCAGGAGTACGCGTAGAAGTAAAACCTCATCACGGAGGACAAGGATATGTGACTCCTATCGACTCTATTGGATACCAAGCTGCTTCTAAAGCATACACAGATACATTCGGAGTAACACCTATTCCAGTACGTTCAGGAGGAAGTATTCCTATCGTTGCGTTATTCGAAGAAGAATTAGGTTCTAAATCAGTAATGATGGGATTCGGATTAGACACTGATGCGATACACTCTCCTAACGAACACTTCGGAGTATTCAACTACCTAAAAGGTATTGAGACTATTCCATTGTTCTACAAATACTATACTGAAATGATGAAGTAATCCATCATTAACTATAATACTAGAGCGAGTAAGAAATTACTCGCTTTTTTTATGCCTTTTTTCTTCCCCTTCATTCTACTAGTAGAGAAACAATAGAATCACAATCGCATACTGATCGCGTTAAAAACGACCAAAAATATGCGACCGCTATGTAATCACTATCCGATAACTATGCGATAAGGGCATAAAAAATGCAATAACGAGTACCCTGACAGCGTCTTCTGTATTCCATTAATTTATATTATTTTGTCGTACTTCAAAGTAGATTATATAAAAGTACTAGGCGATACACCGAACTTCTTTTTAAACATCGTAGAGAAGTGTGCATAGTTCTTATAGCCAACTGACCTAGCTACCTCCTCTATACTATAGGTTCCCTTAGAGAAGGACGTTAGTAAACGATATGCCTCATTCATTCTCATCTCTAATACATACTCGTGAATCGTCATCCCAAAGCACTGCTTAAATCCTGCTTGCAGCTTCGTACGATTCATTCCTATGCGTATGGCTAATTCTTCTATAGTATGCTTTAGATGACTCTCTTGTTCTAAGAGCGTCTTTAGGTCATATAATCTACTTACATCTTGAGTATGTATGCGCTGAGTGTGTTTTTGGTTTACATCAGATTGTACCTGATTTAACTGTAATGCCAATAGCAACATTACTTTCCCCTCGATAAACAAATCTTTTACCATACCAGTATAGGGGCAAGTATTGATCTCATAAATGAGCTGTTTCATCTCAGGAGTGATCGTGAAACTATCCTCACCTAATACTGCGATTTCACCAAGAGACATCTTTTTTAAGAATTGATAACTCTCCTTAGACTCCTCTTTCAAGTTGCGGGTTAACCAATTTTCTCCTATTTCGATCTCACAGCTTATAGCACTATCACATACAGGATCATATAGATAACCATCTAGTACAGGCAGATAAAACAAGGTACACTTTCCTACTTCTGTATAGATAGATGACTTCTGCTGATATCGTGCCTTGTACTCCGTATACCCTTTATCTAGCTCATAATGGAGTTGTATATAAGGCTGTTTCTTATACACATACGTCTTACTCGCAGTCTGTTGAGTACTCTGATAAAAGTGCAGATCCAAGTCTTCTGTACACAATTGTCTATGCAGCTGTACATACCCTTCTCCACTTCTATAGTCATCAAATCCTAATCCTACTCTCATACACGATCTTATTATTGCAAAAAACGAACATCATACTGCAAAAACCAGACGTATACCTCTTTAGCTTTGCTTAGTTGTTTTTACTAATTCTAAATAACAAAGATAATACATCTAAAATAGACTCAAATGAATAAAATAAACTTAGCTCAAGAATCAGATTCTTTAAAAGACTTTTGGCAATTAAAGAACTTAGGAAATATCAATGATCACACCATCAATTTAATAAAACTACAAGGAGAATTTGAATGGCACTCACATGACCATGAAGACAAACTATTTATGGTAGTAGATGGAATCCTAGAACTTCACTTTAGAGATAAAGTCATCACTCTTCATCCTAACGAATGCATTATTGTCCCAAAGGGAGTAGAAAATAAACCTGTGGGAAAAGAAGAAGTTACTCTGATGCTTTTTGAACCTAATAGAATGTAGTAGATAGCGAGTTGTTGTCGCGGATTTTTATAATCCGTGGCCCCTATCTACTCGTTTTCTCTTGTATCCACATCCCAAAGAATTTACTACTCTGTACACTGTGATGTCTTAGTACCTCACTTATAAAGTTGGCTCTACGCGTCTCTTTTAGATTGCTAAACATGGTATTGACAGCACTATAAAATAAGTCTCCATAATACTTACTATCATAATTAGCCTTGATAAGCTTCACACCATATTCTTGCTTCTCTTTCCATAAAGATTCCGTTGTATAAAGCTCAACTGCTCTATCTACGAATTCTTCTACATCATCTGTGATAAAACCGTTCCATTTATATTCCCCACGCATTGCCTCTCCACCTACAGACGAAGACACAGAAGGTGTACCCACTCTCATAGCATCAATAAACTTCCCTTTAATCCCAGCTCCAAATGGTATAGGAGCTAACATCACTCTAGCATCACTAATGACCTCTAGGGCATCATCTGCTCTACCGTGTACTAAGAACTTCTCGCGTTCATTGTGTAGTTGCATCACTTTAGGAGAAGGGTAAGCTCCATAAATATGCATTCTTGTCTGCGGTAACTTCTTGCGCAACAGCGGCCATATTACAGTCTTTAGCTTCAAAACAGTCTGCCAATTCGGCTCGTGAATAAAGTTCCCTATAAACACAAAGTCCTCTCTCTCCTCATATCCTTTCCAATTACTAATATCCTCTGACGTAACCTCTTCTTCCATAAAAGGGATAAACAACAACGCATTTGGTAATATATGGAACTTCTCTACCAATAACTTATATTCATATTCTGATATAATCAAAGTCAAATCACATCTCAGTATACTAGCTAGCTCACGTTTAGTACGTTCACTATATAAATATTCTTCTATATCCTGACCTCCTTTTTTCTGCATCTCCTGACGAGCAAATCGAAGGAAGTGTAAGTCTTCCGTATCTAATATTGTCATCGCATCAGGACATTGTTCTGTCACACGCCATCCGAACTGCTCCTCTATCATAAAGCGGTCATACATCACTACATCAGGCATCAGATCAGCTAATACCTCATCTGTACGCACATCATTTAACCACAGCTCTACTTCAGTCACCCCATAACAAGACAAATCATCACTCACCTCAGACTTTTTCGCTGTACTCCCGAAGTAGATCTGCATCCCCCAATCTTTAAAACATTGCAATAGCTGAAGCATGCGCTTCCCCGCTGCAGAGGATTTAGACTCTGGCCATACAGGTCCTATAACTAATATTTTCTTTCCGGATAAATTGTGTTTCATAAACTATTGCTTAAGTCTTTCTATCTGTGTATGTATTGTAAGAAGATAATCTTTCTTTAAATCCTCTGATAAGAACGATTTATTGATAAGCTCCACTGCTTTTTTATTCCATCCTTCTATTCTAGAAAACACATTGTTTACCTGTTTTTTATTCAACTTCAATACTTCTGCAAAGCGTTCAAAGTATGCTCTATTTTGATTCTTCTTTTTACCTCCTAAGTTTAAGGCAAAGTCATCCTTATCTTTAGGCAGAACTATTTTTACATTTAGCAAATCATACGCAGGTGATAATCCCCATACATTATCTATACATAGCATAGAGAAGTTCTTTAAGTGCATATCATTATTCCCTATAATAAAATTAAAAACAGCCAACTCAAAGAAACGCATCTTATCTAATGCTGTATAAGATGATAATTCTCCTATCTCCTTACCCACTTGCTCCATTGTGCCAAGATACTTATCTTCTAATTCTAGGATCTGCAAGAAATCAATCATGTGCAGTTTTTTGCTATTTGCAGTTCTATCCACTCTTTTTGTTATATAACACAACTCTCCTGATGCCATTCTAATTAAGCTAGAAGACACTACGTTGATATCAAACAACTCTGCCAAACGCATAGACAGATGTTCATTCTCAGGCATCTGTATATAGTTTTCGTTCTGTGGTTTTAATATGTAGAGTCCCTCTAAGGCATCCAAAATAGTCATTCTACCAGACTGTCCATCACCTATGTTTTTTTCTACAACACCCATTGATAATTTTGGTTGTACACCAGGAACGGTCACAGATCGCTCTACAACATTTTTAGCTAATTGTGCTATTTCACTCATCTCGTAAGACAAAACAGGAGCTACTACAGTTCCAAAAAAGTGTTTAGCACAGGTATCGTGATATTCTTGTTGAGTTTCATCACTAAGTACTTCATAACAATATAAACATCTACTCATCTTCTTCATTTATTATAGGATGTACACTTACGGCACCGATACAATTTTGACAACATACTAATAAAAGCCCCATACGATCATTACTCTGTATTTTCCAGCTTTCAGTAGCAATGTTTAATAGCCATCCTTCAGGTATTAACCCATCAAAAAAAGGAAATAATCGATTACTTCTATAAACTTGTTTACGAACAGGCATCTGAAAGGTGATGAACTGCTGCCCATACTTCTCTATATACTCTGCTAGATATTCGAATACATATTCTCCCTGATCAGTCTCCGTTAATACTCCTGCATTAACAGAATCATACTTAACTAATGCCCTTCTCATA
This sequence comes from Myroides sp. C4067, assembly GCF_038039665.1. NCBI lineage: Bacteria > Pseudomonadati > Bacteroidota > Flavobacteriia > Flavobacteriales > Flavobacteriaceae > Myroides > Myroides sp. C4067. Next base: position 8,139 of record NZ_JBBPHJ010000044.1, on the reverse strand, counting down.
ATTCCTTAGTATTTATAGGCCCTAGAGTATGTCCAAACATGATAAGTACTTCATTTACCTTAGCTAAGCTTAAATTATCTTTCCCTTGCTCTATCTTTCTAATAACAGTCAATGCAACTCCAGCCTTATCAGCTAACTGCTCTTGTGTTAAACCAACCCTTTTGCGGTGTTCTTTAACAAACTCTCCTAATGATGTGCTCATATACTCCAGAATTAAATACAATGAAAATCTTAACTCATATTATATGCAATAACATATAATTATACACAAATATACAAAACTATATGCAATTACATATAATCAACCTCTAAAACATCATTTTATATGCAATAACATATAATACAGACAAAAGCAACTCTCTTATAACGATAGGATAATCCAATAATACAGTATGTTACTACCTAATAATTGCTATTTTTGCATAAAACGAAAAGGAATTATGCTTGGATTAAAACTATTAACAGACCCTCGATGGGCAGATATCGCTGAGTCTAACTTAGAAGAGATATTAACAGATCACTGCTGGTGTGAACAAAAAGCGGCTACGAATGCCATCACACTGATTACGTATAACTCAGAGCACGAAGACTTAGTGACTGCGATGACGGAGATTGCTATCGAAGAGATGCAACACTTCCAGATGGTACATAACATCATTAAAGAGCGTGGATACACACTAGGTAGAGAACGCAAAGATGACTATGTTGGTCAGCTGTATAAATTCTCTAAGAAAGACGGTAGCCGTAATGAGTGCTTCATTGATAAACTATTATTCGCTGCGATGATAGAAGCGAGAAGTTGTGAACGTTTTAGAACACTATCTCAAAACATCAAAGATGAAGAGTTAGCAAAGTTCTATCACGAACTAATGGTATCAGAAGCAAATCACTATACTACATTCTTAAAGTTCGCTAAGAAATACACAGAGAAAGTAGATGTAGACAAACGTTGGAAAGAATGGCTTGAGTTCGAAGGAGAACTAATCCAATCTTACGGAAACAAAGAACACATACACGGATAATAGTAAAGAGCTTCAGCTAATAAACTGAGGCTCTTTACTTTTACAATATCTAGAACCCCATTTTCAACTTTGGATATACACTATCATTCCCACTAAGGCGTATTTTGATATTCAGATTAAAGCCTTTTATTACAGGTATCCTATCCTCATTAAAGGGGATACCGTATCCCAGTCCTATATCCATCAGATTCAATAATGATATCCCTACTTGTGGCTGTACATGTTTGGTAGAGGCTTTTGCCCCGTAGAACAATAGTCCATTACTCTTTGTAACATCCACATACGGCAACCAATGCCATTCCTTGTGATAAGGAGTAGCCAATACACCACCTCCTATGAAGAGCCATCTCTCATTAGAACTCAATACATCATACTCCACTCCTAGCTGAATCATGCTATGCGTCCCTTGATTATATCCTACATTAAATATAGGCTTATAATCAGAATTACTACGCTGCCCCCAACCTGATACAGTCATAAGGCAAACTCCTAAAACAATACTTAATTTACTCAGCATAAGAATTCTATATTTTTAGAAAATATCAAATCAATTATACACTAATATAACGACTAAAACTAAAATAGTATGTTCCCTTTTGCACTAAATATTTTGAAATACAAAAAGAAAATTAATAATGACTAACGTTCTAAAAAGAACTCAAATATGAAAAGAACTATTTTCTTTTTATGAAAACACAGCATATATGCAAAGATAAAGAAAGCCTGAGTTATCCCCAGGCTCTTCTTTATTTATCCTCACACAATCTACACTACACTTAAGAAAGCACTTGTACTGCTATACTTCTTAGCTTCATCTACTATGATCAACCACACTGAGTTATTCTTAGCCCACTCAGCAGGGATATTAGCAGAGATAGTCCCTGCCTTACGATTAGCCTGATTCTCTATCACGTAAAACTGGTTAGCATCTTGATTATACACCACGAAGACCATATCATCTTTCTCCTTTGCCAATCCTATTCCTACATCAGACTTCCAATTCACAGTAAGTTTAGCATTCTCTATCTTCACATCACTTACGATAGGCACAGGCAATACCCCTTTAGTGATCACTACCTTAGCGTAGTCTATTGCTAAGTCACCATCTTTCTCTATTACCGTTTCTAATAACTGATAAGACATCGCTAAGTTGGTTCTAGACTTAGCCCCTTGATACTCTCCGAAGTACTTCCCAGTCAATTGATTCAACGGAGATAAGAACTCTGCTACTAATTTAAACTTTGCACGTTGTTTTAACTGTCCTTCCGTTGCAGGTTTACCACTCTTTTTTGGCAAGCTTCGGATAATGTTTTTACCTCTCCAGTTTACCCCTACTACAGTACCTACTTTTCCTTGTACTCCTCCTAAAATTCCTTTTTTAATTTCTGCCATGATTTCTAATTTTTTAAAATGGTTATTAATTATGATATCAGATTATTACTCAGTAGCTACTCTATCGCTTAATCTTCTGATACAAATCTATTTCATATCAAAAACTTTATTTTAAATCATGACTTTTTTAACCACACATGACCTATTCTAGTCACTTATGGTCGCATATAGTGGGACACTATACGCCACTTCTTACATCAGATCTACACCTAAACTAGTAGATACAGAAAAGCCTTACTAGTATAAAACAGTAAGGCTCTTCTTCCCTTTAAAAAAAATGTAAACAATTCTTCTTTCTATAACGTTACTCTCTTAGAATTTCTTAACAGCTTCTGTTGTAGTAAAATATCCATTAAATAATAACTTCATCTCCTTATCGCCAAAGGCTTTAAAATCAAATACCCCTTGACTCTCAACACCTTTCTTTCCAGCACCAACCCCATTATTTGGTATTACTAATCCTTTCGTTTTTAATGTAATATCAGTCAATCGATCTTCATTCACTTCATATGATTGGGCATCTTCCCCTTCTAACATCAAAAACACACTTCTTACGATCCAATCACTTGAATCACTTAAAGAAACACGTTGACCAAAATCAGTAATTTGATTCTTACTGTTCAATTTAATCGTCGGGTTTGGAATCCAAACTGTAATACTCATGTTATTAACAACTTCTCCATTTATATTCCAAACATTGATTTCTACAGCATTCATCGTTTTTCCATTTAAGAGATACACTCTGTCTTTAACCCCAGATTTATACTTATACTGGCTTACGTCAAAGGTTAACTCATGAACCTCATAGTTTTTACCTCCTATCCAGAAGTAACTCGTATCAGCTAGCACCTCTACAGTGATCTTATTACTCTCCTTATAGCCTTCGCCCCCACGTGCTACGAAAGTGTATACACCTATCTCTGTCGGAGTATATTCAGTTCCCTCTATCTCTGTTCCACTCTCTACATGGTATATTTTAGCAGCTACAGTCTCTTTAGAATCATTTAATACGTCGAATACGATTTTGTTTCCTACGATTAACTTGCTCTCCTTTACCGATAGATTTATATTTACATAAGCTTTCACTTTAATATCTACAGCCTTGCTAGAAGTATACCCCGCCTTCTTCGCTACTACTTTAAAATCTCCTGGTTTCATAAACTCATATAGTGCATTCACCTGTGTCTCATCTATAAAGATTCTAGCACCTTTCACCTCTTCCCCTTTTTGGCTTTCTACCTTTATAAATACCTTATCCCCTACGTAGTAGTTCTTCTGTTCAATTTTTACGACTAACTCACCTAATTTTTCATCATCTATCACAGCATTATCATCGCTACTACACGAAGCTAATAATGATAGACCTAGAAATAAAAATAAAATTCTCTTCATAACTTTTTTAACTAAATAATTTTAATTACAAATTAACAAAATTCACTTTTTATTAACTAAAACAAATCAAATATGACACATACCAATTGCGTATTTTTTAAACAAACCTCTCTAATTGATAGAATTTTAACGAAAAGAAAGCCTCTAACAGAGAACAAATAACAACACTCATCACATATATCAGAACAATTAATTATACTATTCAAATATTTTATACACTACTTCTAACCAACAAGCAGTCAAATTCTTCTTTAAGAAAACATTTTAACTACTATTAATCAACTGATTAACAACTAAAAAAACTCTTTAAACCCTATTTTCAATTATTGCACTTATTATCATTACTTTCATTAGAAAATGATAAAGATAATTCCTATCTTCATCTAACGACAGAGCCAATAATTACTTACTTTTGTTATAATAAAACATTACTAATTCACCGATTATGAAGTTTATCCCTCTAGCAGAGATAAAGCACTTATTACCAGATGACTGTTGGTATAAGCATGAGAATCTAGACTTGCCGATCTTATATTACGAAGGGCACCAGCAGTGGGAAGACCCGCTAAACCTAGATACCATCTCTGCCCAACATTATACTGATGATCTTATCCCATTTATTCTTATAAATGGCAATCTTACTGTACCCCAAATTTTCAATGCTAATACAGAGATTTCTACAGGACTAGTCGTACTAGGTAGCCTTACTACTAATAATATAGCAGTAGGAGGACAAGGTATCTATGTCAAAAGAAATCTAAAGGTAGCAGAGGTATTCTGGGGTGATTATAATCATGGCGAACTTATCGTAGGGGGTACCATACGCGCCAGACTGTTTATCAATACAGACTATGGTGTAGACGACTATCGCTTCAGTATGAAAGATCGCATAGAGATAGACTTCTTGCTAAACCATGACTTAGAACGAGACGTAGCAGAGCCTACAGTACTATTCCATTTGATCAAACCAGAATTCTTATATAAACGAGAAGAACTAGACGACACCGTATATTCATGGGCGAACTGGTTGCGTACTGATGCTATTTTACATTCATTCGCTCAGAACCAATCCATTCTATTAGAAACGCCTAATCCTGCCTATGCAGATGAGAAGTACCCATTTGCATTTGCGAACAAAGACGTGAACCTAGACAATCTAATGAAGCTAGCAGGTGGTAGTATCTTTAATCAAGATCACATCCCTACTGGAGAAGAGATCGTCATAGACTATGCAGAAGAAGATATGTATAAGCGTATCTCATTTACGAATGGCAACTCGTACACTACATCTGTGTACTTTCAGTACCAAGACTTATACGCGATGCTAGTCACCATAGAGAAAAAGAAGTCTCTACTTCCATTCTCTAAAGACTACGCCTTACAGACCTTCTATAGATACCCTACAGAGCTAGATCAGACTTGGCAACCGATGGTGAATACCAGCATAGCCGAATCACTGACCATCGAATGGGAGAAGCTATTAGTAGAATACAGTGATATGATCGGTATCTATAATAAGAAACAGAAGATCATCACCGTAGCCAACTTTAACGATATCATGAAGCGCCCTGTCGTACAGCGACTAGGTCAGCGATACTATGAGAAGGAAGACTCTACGATATACTACTGTGGACAGCAGTGGAGATTCAGACTAGAGGACAAAGCTGCAGGACATGCTCCACGTATCACGATACAGAACTACCTCGGCAAAGGCAAAAATGGAGAGAACCAATACGAGTACTTCCACTACGAGCTAGAGCAAGACCCTGACCCAAAAGGCAAGCCTTACATACAGCTGTATTACCAACGTGAGATAAGCCCAGACGCAGATGTATTCTTCTTAGAAGTATCTACGCGCAGACGTATGCTAAAAGCGATTAACTACTTCGTCTATCTACAGAAGTACATCGAACGTGTATGGATAAAAGAAGAGGTCATCCTCACCGAGGAAGAAATAAAACTACGCGAAGCTAAAGAGAAAGGTAACACCTATCTTAAAAGCATCCTAGGACACCGATAACAAAAAAACGAGACCAGTGGTCTCGTTTTTTATTTGTTTATGTGTTATACTAAAATCTTATTACCTACTGCTAGGTTATCTATCATATTCTTGTTTTCAACTTCTACAGCCACAGGAGTATAAATATCCACAGCTACTTTAGGTGTTTCAATAGATATAATTAGTGAGTATCGCATACTATCGTCATATCTTTTTTTCTTTTTAAGGTTTTTCCACCATCCCGAAGCCTTTGGAAAAATGGCTAACTTATTACATCGAGCTATATCAGCAGCATTACCTTCTATAAAATTACTGTGAATAGACCCTTTAAAATTCGAACCATAATACCATCGACCATCACTATACCAATACAACTTCTTGAACACACTTATGCTTGCCCTCCTTTTTTGGTAGTCCCCTTCCTTTTACTCAGTCTATCTCCTTTTTTAGCTTGTTGTTCTAATTGGGAGATTGTCTTTAGATAAGCGGTCTCTACCCCGCTTAGTGTTTTTGCCTTATACTTTTTATATTCGGCAGTTGCTTTCTCTTTCGCTGTAGCACTTGATATCTTACCTGCATTATCCAATATTTTACGTCCTGTAGAACTCAAGATATTATCTAACTCACGGATGTAGTCTTCCATACGCATCTCGCGTTCTTCGATAGCATTTAACTCTGCCAAATCAAAATATGCTGCAACTAAGTTATTAAGCACTTTTAATTCCTTTTCTTCTAAAAAGTTTTTCGCCACTAGCGCTTCTGCCTGTATAGGCTCATCTCCTTTAAAGGTGGTTAACCCTGCATAAGGCTTATCACTATCTACACGCATATAGATTACCTCACTGGCTGTATGTCCATGAGCTGCATAGTGTAATTTGTTTTGCACAATCTTAAAGAAAGTAATACTATCCTTGCTATTAGGATCGTAGTCCATAGCAGTTGCATATAGATCCAACACCTGACGATACATCACTTTTTCACTTGAGCGAATATCGCGTATGCGATCTAACAGCTCCTTCCAGTAGTTGCTACCCCCTAAGCCTTTAAGACGATCATCGTCCATAGTGAATCCTTTAACAATATACTCCCTTAATCGGGTAGTAGCCCACTGGCGAAAGCGAGTTGCTACCTTAGAATTAATTCTATAGCCTAATGCTATAATCATCTCCAGATTATAATAGTCTATCTCACGTGATACCTCACGACTACCTTCTATTTGAACTGTTCGGATTTTCCGAACAGTTGCCTCTGGCAGTAATTCTTCATCTGCGTATATATTTTTAATATGCTCACTTACAGTTGACTTAGCAGCTTGATAGAGCTCTACCAATTGTTTCTGTGTTAACCATACCGTTTCATTCTCCAGTTGAACATTAATCTTTGTCTGTCCATCTTCTGTTGTATACAATACTATCTCACTCATACTTCTATCTTTTTATGACGCTAGTGATAGAATTTCTAAACACACTTATCTTCTCATTGTCTAGCGTAATAGCTACATAATCTATATTCTCTTTCTTGTCAAAGATGTCTATAATGTGCTCATCTTCTAACACAGTGTTATTCTTCATTTCCTTAAAAAATCTCACTGATAAAACGATAGCACAAGGTTCCTAATACAAAATTCTTAAAATCCCATCCACCAAACCAAGCACTTCATTAACGATCTTCCATATCTTATTTTGCAATTCGGTTCTTTGCGCTGTACTTATCATCTTACACCTATTAATTTAATTATCAATTATATTATTCACTTAATACTTGAAATTCTATAAGTGAACTTTATTAGAACGAAGTTACTTAATTATACGCAAACCTTCCTCTATCTTATTCCATAATTCAGTCCTCTTTTACAAAGAAACCTTCTTTTACTATAAGCAAAGTATATAGGCTCTCATAACTAAATTCATTGTGGTAGACGCAAAATATTGTGTCTCTACATACCTATAGGATGAAATAATAAATGCCGTAGGCACACACTCCTAATTCTTAATTTTAAATTCCTAATTATAATGTGAGACCTTTCCTATCGTCAAGGTGACATACGGTATGGATAAAGAAAGGTGTCAATACATTGCGGTAGACGCAAAATATTGCAAGGCGTATCAATGTGGAATAAACAATATCTGTTTATCGCATGTGACATACATTATGTGACACGGATGATAATCCGTCTCTACTTTGATATACAAGACGTACATTATTCCTCATTATTCAGTATCATTTGTCAATTGTTCATCACGTATAGCTTCACGGTCTATGGCATGTGGGCATACCTTATGTGACACGGATGATAATCCGTCTCTACTTTGATATACAAGACGTACATTATTC
>NZ_JBBPHJ010000043.1:0-14022 GCF_038039665.1 Myroides sp. C4067 | reverse complement strand
CTGGTACACTTCAAAATATGAGATTAAAAGGAACTATTCCTTATAAGAAAATAGGAGGTCTTATATTCTATCGATATGAGGATATAGTAGAAATGATGAATACAAAAGCCTGAAATTATTCAGGCTTTTGTTTTTTAGATACAATAATAAATCAGATCCTAGCATTCATAAGGGTTTAACCCCTGTTTTTGTTTTTTTTTACAACACTTTTTTCAAAATAATTCACACCAAAATCAGCTCATTTAATTTAACAGTCTATTTCTTTTACTAGATGTATATTATTAAAAATCTTGTAGTTATTTTCGTTTATTTTGTAACTGTTTTTTAAAAATTCATATCTATTACTATTTTCAAGTTGATTAAGAAAGTGATTTAATTTAACCTTTTCTTGTCCAAAACAAGAAAAGGTTAATAAAACAAATAAAATTAATATTGAAAATAGAATAATTCTATTTTTTTTGTGCATCTTAATTAAACAAAAAGATTAGGAAAAAATATAGCAATCAGTATTAGTGTAGTAAACATAAAAATAGTGGAAGCAATAGAATATAACATTATATAGTTTTTCTTTATTTCAGTATTAATGTTTATACTTTCACTCCATTCAATGGTTTTTGAATTGAACCACTGAGAGTAAATTATATATAGTATACCATTAACAGTTAAGAAGAAAAGTTTTATAGTTACATTATTCAACCTTATTTTTATTCCAAATACTAAATTGATCAAAGATACTAGTACTAAATTCAGAGTAATAAGTAATAGGATAGATGATATATTTTTAATAATAGAATTTGCTGAATTTCGTGATTTTTCTTCATTGTTTTTGTGTACATTGTAGAAATAGTAATTCAAATATTTTTCAAATAATATTTTGTATGTTTCTTTTAGCATATCATATATTAATAATCATAATTCATAGAATGATTTTGACTGGTATATGCTGCTCCAACTAAACCAACCATTATAGATAATCCTCCAAATATAATAGATTGAGGACCAGGGAAAAAAACTGCTGTAGCTCCTAACGCTGTTGCTATTGTATTTAATGTATCTGTATCATTCCAATCTCTTTCTCCAGAGGCTACTTCAGCTGCTGCAATAACTAGTTCTGTACCTCCAATAACTACACTTGCTACACCTAAACCTTTACCAACAGAAGCAAGTTTAGTAGGAGTAAATCCAATTTTTTGAATTGTCTTATCCAAGCCTTCTAACATTGTACCTGCTGCTCCTGCTGCTAGCCCAGCAGCAGCAGCAGCAGCACGAATTTTCTCAGCAATTTCATTATTGGTAGCATCAGATGCTTCTCCAGATGCAAAATCTATAAAGGAATCATTACTAATATTGTAATCGCTATCTCCCGAAGAAGATCCTCCTCCGAAATTACCTCCTCCGAAATCACCTCCTCCAAAATCACCATTACCCCAACCATTACTCCAGTCGTCACCCCAATTACCTCCAGAATTGTCATTAGCGTAACCACCATCAGGAGTAACTATAATTTCATTTAACCATTCATTAGGTACCGTATAACCTCCTCCTCCATCACTAGGTATTATAATATTATCCAAATCATAATTAGGAATATCCTCTCTATAGTCTTGATCTGAACGTGAGCCTCCCCATGCCCCATAAATACTTTGTTGTTTTTTCTCAGATAATTCTGGAAACATAATTTCTTTCATAAGTTTATATTAAAGTGAATACTGCAAGATTAGTTAATAATTCAATCTGTTTTATGTTATTATTTTATATGTATATTAATTAATTAATAGTTGATTAATTGTGTTTTTTGATATAAATTAATTTATATTGTGTTGTTTTTTTTTAAGTATAATTTATTTTTTTTAATGCTATATAATGTCATTAATTATTTAATTAACTTAATTATAGTAGTTTATTTTTAAAATTGTAACATATTTTATATATGTTAAAAATGACATATTTTAACAAAAAGTAATTGTGATTAAAGAAATATAGATTTTAGATAAAATACTTAAGTAAATAATAGAGTTTCTTAAAACTTAAAATGAGAGATAAATGGTCTTAAGCTGCAATAATAAGTTTGTTTTTAGTAGATAAATAATTAAAAGATTATTGCCATAAGTGCACTATAATTTATTTTTCTATTCGTTCTTCAGATTAAGGTATCAAGGTTAGCTAAGTCTTAAGAATTATAGTGGGTTTAAAACTGAAAAATAAAGTAAGAAACAAGACTTAACACTATAAACAAACAGATGCTATAATTCTATAGCATCTGCTTATAAGTATTACTTTACAACTGTAGCTTCAAGTTCTACTGTTAGATTTTCAAATAATCCTTTTACCTCAAGTATTGTTGTTGCTTGCTTGATTTTGTGTTTAACAAGCCACTCTTGTAAAATAGGAAAGTGTTGTATAAGCTCAGTGGTAGAAGTAGTATAGATATTTAATCTAACAATACCTTCAAGGGAATAATTTGCTGTTTTAATTACCTCTTCTAAGTTTTTAATAGAGAGTAGAAGCTGAGTTTTCATATCAGCATTACTTGAAACTCCATTAGTGTCAATGGCTACTTGACCATAGCAGTATAATGTACTTTGAGCATTTTTAACTTCTATTGCTTGAGCGTAGTTGCGCTGAGATTGCCATTGCCAAGGATTAATAGCTGTTTTCTATCATTTTGCTTTCTTATTTTAAGTTATATAGCAAATTTGCTATTAAACGCTTAAATAAGCAGTTGAGCTATATCACAAATAAAAAGTGAGGTAGATCACTTTAAATCTAATCGGCTTAGTGTTTCTCTAGAAACTCCAAGATAAGCAGCTAATAGAGATTTTGGAACGCGCTGCATAATACCAGGAAAGCGTTCTTGAAGTTCAAAGAACCTCTCTGTAGTATTTTTTTTCATCATGGATAAAATATGCTGCTGCCCTGCAATAAATCCCTTGTGCGTTTTATCTAAAAAGAATTCATTTATTACAGGAAGTTTTTTTCTTAGTCTATTATATCCTTCTAAATCTAAAGCATAGACAAGCGTATCTTCAATACATTCTAAACTCATGCTTGCTAGAGATTGGGTATAAAATGCTTTTAGATCCGTTTCCCACCAACCTTCCATTGCAAAGTCTACAATATGCTCTTTAGCATTATCATCAGTATAAACAAGTTTTAAAAGACCTGTATCAATAAAGAACAGATAAGGTACAGGTTCTCCTTCTTGAATTAAAAATTGATGTTTTTTATATTTTTTAAAAGTAAAACAAGATAAAATCAAACTCCTAGTTTGTTAGGGAAATTACTTGCTCTATTTGTGTCCTAAGGAGGTTATTCATATGATTTACTAAGTATTATAAGTTACAAGGGAAAGTATTAAAGATATTAATTTCAATATTCTTTATCCATATACTCCTCTAAGACTTCCTTTAGTTTATCTAAATAACACGTTTTTGACTTAGCTCTTGTTTTCATTCTATGAAAGGCATGATGTATATCTAAAAGCTTAATACCAAATACCTGTTGAAATAGTACTGCTATTTTGCGTATTTCTCCTTTACCATTATTAATAGACCCTGATAGGTAAAGAGCGTAGATAAGCTCTATGAGCGCATTTTGAGATTCTGACCACACTAAATTAGATGATATTATCTGATTAGTACTAATATCATATTCTTGTATTTTTTCATGAAGGTAGTTTTGAAGTAGATCATGAGAGATAATACGAGCTATCTTATAATCATAATAAGTTGAGAAGAGTGGATCTATTTCAAAGATAAAGCTATTAATTCCAATGAGTAGGTCTGTTTTACCCAAAGTAAAATATTCTATGTCTTTGTCTGTTCGATTAGCATTATAGTATTTATAAAAGTCATTGTAAGCAAAATACTTCTTATACTCAAGGTTTAGCTCTTCTAGATGCTTATGATAGTATTTATTTTTAACAACAATATCTATTGGGCAACTTGTTTCTATAGAATAGAGTTTGTTGTAAAAGATTAGTTTGCCTAAGACTTGAGGTTTAATTACTTTAAAAAAATCAATCTCATCTATTTGATTTTGGAACCCTACTTGGAGTACTTCTTGTTTTAGGGTTATAAGTAAGAGCCTTAAAAATTGAATCATTTCATAAGTCTTTGTAATAGGATTTGAGTCAAGTAAGTTTAATTCAATTTCCTTTGATTCGATTTGTTTTAATACGCTTTTGTGCTGTGTGTTTAGTGTCATAATTAATGAGTGTTGGTTAATTATGTACCGAGTTAAAAACCTATAGTATTAGCCCTTTTAAAATAAAATAAATCAAAACTAGAAGTCAATACGTGAAAACACTGTAAAATATGCGGAAAACACGTATTGCAAATTGTTTGAAAATTATAAATATTTATGTTTTAATTTTTAAATGCTTAATTTTATGGAAGTTACTAAAAATAGTGCAGATCAAATTAGCCTAGAAAAGGCTGTGGAACTTACACACTCTTACCAGGAAAACAATGCTGATTTACCTAAGAGTTACTTTATTGGAACAAATAAATTAAACGAACTACTGTCTCAAAACGGTTGTATAGGAGTTCGTATTTATCCAGGTTTAGATAAGGCAACTAACAAAGTAAATTTAGTCTTAGTAGGAGTGGACCAAGAAGCAGAGGATTTAACAAATGGTGTTATTGTTGATCACCTTGTTATTTGTCCTCCTTTATGTCCTAAAGACAGTAAACTGAACAAGTAATGATTTATGTTATACAGCATACTCTTATATGCAACACTTCTTATGGGCTGTATGCCTATTGTGTTGTTTATATCTGGTAGAAAATACAAAAGTATACCTAGTAGATCTGTTGTGCCTTTAATTAGCCTTATGGCATTTTCATCTTTGTATGAATGTGTTGTTAGTTTACAATTAAAGGTAAGTGTTCTTTGGTGGTATCAGATATATTCCTTTTTAGAGTTTAGTGCTTTATATTATTTATTTAGTCATTGTATAAGACAAAGACCTAAAGCTTTTTTTAAAGTTTCTCTAGGTCTTTTTCTTTTGTTTTATGTCTTGTCAATCTTTTATTTTAATACTAAATCAGTTTTTTTATCCACTAGTATTAACAAGACCTATATCACTTTATTTGTTTTGGTATGTAGCTTTCTATGGATTAGACAGATATCTAATGAAAAACAGATATTAAAGCTATATAAAGAAGGTCTTTTCTATGTTATTATGGGCTTGTTTTTCTACTATAGTACAACTATTTCTTTGTTTATGCTTATAAGTTGTATTGACAAGGATGATTTATATATTGGTGATTTTTGGTTAGTAAATGTACTTGCCAATTTGATTTTAAGAATAACATTATTATTAGGCATATGGAGAATAAACTAGAATTGTTTTTTTGGCTTGGCACTTTTATTATGATTTCACTGGCTATTATGGTTGTTATCATTGTTGTGATTTACCAAAAAAGAATCAATCAATATCAAAATGAAATATTAACAAAGCAATTAAGAACTAATTTAATTGTAGAACACAAAGAAAGAGAAAGAGTGGCCAAAGAACTACACGATGGAATTTGTAGTGATCTTGGAAACTTAAAAAACCTTATGATTCTTTTAAATCTTAGTGAAGATCAAGAAGAAATAGCTAAAGTAAAGGTTGATTTATACGATGGAATAATCTTTTGTTATGAGGAAGCTGTTAGAATCAGTTATAATTTATCTCCACCTCTTATTAAAGACAATACAATAACAGAGCTTTTAAATAACTATGTAACCAGAGTATCTAAAGTAACTAGTATTAAGTTTGATTTTAACTCTACAACTGCAAGTTTTGTTTTAAGTGATATTCAAAAGTTAGAGTTATATAGAATTGTACAAGAACTCACCCAGAACATTCTTAAACACAGCAAGGCAAGTTTTGTTGAGATCTACCTTGTTTGGAGTAGATACGATCTAGTTTTATATCTGCTTGATGATGGGGTTGAATATGATTTTAATGCAAAATCAAAAAGTGTGGGACTTGGACTTTATAATATAAAGACAAGAATAGATCAGATTAAGGCTAAGTTTTGCCATGAATCTACCAGTAAAGGTAATCAGATTAGTATAACACTTAATAAACAAAGTAATGATTAGAATAGCTATAGTTGACGATCACAGATTGTTTAGACAAAATTTTTCAAACGTATTTTCAAAGATAGAAGATATTGAAGTTTTATTTGACTGTTCTAATGGTATTGAACTATTAGAAAAACTAAAAAGAATTAGTGTTGATATTGTCTTTTTAGATATTTCCATGCCAATTATGGACGGATATCAAGTGGCTAGTTTACTTGAGAAAAACCATCCAAATGTCAAGGTATTTATACTCACAAGTTTTTGTGATGGCCGTAGTATAAAAAGAATGCTTAAATATAATATATCAGGCTATTTAACCAAAAATATTTCCTTCTCTAAACTTAAAGAAGCTATTTACTGCGTGTATACAAACGGAGTATATTATGATATAGAAATACAAGATACTGTCAGTAAAGTCAAAGAGCAAAAAGATAGTGAGGAAGTTGTTTTTACAACTAAAGAAATTGAGTTAATCAAACTCTATGCAATGCAATTTACCCTTAGTGAAATTGCAGATAAGCTTAATTTAAGCCCGCGTACTATTGAAAAGATGAAAGAAAATTTGATGGATAGAACAGGCTCTAGTAATTTTATAGGAGTAATTCTCTATGCACTACGTTGGCACTATATTGAGGATATTGATGAGAAAGAGAATAAAGAGAGGAAAACACGGTAAAAATACCGTGAAATCACGTATTGATTTGAATAACTGTGAGTTGTAGATTTTGGATATCCCAAAATGCAACCACCATGAAAGCCAAGTATGTCCTTATTGTACGTTATTTTGTTGTACTACTTTTTGTCTATGCAGCAATAAGTAAACTAATCACATTTGAAGAGTTTAAGGTACAACTTACTCAGTCCCCACTACTAAGCATGTACGCTGGAGTTATAGCTTATTTAGTTGTAATATCAGAACTTGTAATTGCTTTTCTACTTACTCTTAGATCTACAAGGCTTTTAGGACTATACTTAAGCTATAGTTTAATGGTTGCATTTACCATTTATATCTATTTAATATTAAACTACAGTGACTTTATCCCTTGTTCTTGTGGAGGAGTACTAGAAAAGTTAGGTTGGAATGAACATCTATGGTTTAATATCATCATAAGTGTTTTAATTCTGCTTAGTATATTCTATACAGAAGATAAACCTAAACGCTTTTACCTTTTATCTATTGTAACTACAATAGTAAGTGTTCTAACGGTTATACTTCTTTTTGTATCTTCTGAACATATCATAAAAAAGGAAAACCCTTTTATAAGAAGATACCTACCTCATGGAGTAGCAGAAGAAGATACTTTAGATTTAAAGGTGAACTCTTTTTATTTCTCAGGATACTATAAAGACAAAGTATATTTGGGTAATAGTAAAACACCCTTAATATTTATCAGTGTAGACTCTCTAATGCAAAGAGAGGAATACTTGATAAAAATAGATTCAACTCATTTCCCTTATAGATATTTAAAGCTAAAAACAGTTTATCCGTATTTCTATTTAGCTGATGGATCAATCCCTATAGTTTATAAAGGAGAGTTAAACTCTAATGAAAAAATAAAACAAACAGAAATATTTAGCTTTAAAGAAGCTTATTTTTCGGATTATAATCCAATAGACCCGACTTCAATTGTTATAAAGAGCCAAAGTAGTAAAAATTATAAGCACATACTAGGACTTATCAATGTAAATAATAATCCAAAAATATCTATTAACTCTAAGCTACTAGAGAGTAACTCCGATGGAGTATTTGACACAGATGGTAGTTTTAGTTATAGCAAAGAGGCGAAGACTTTAATCTATACTTACTATTATAAGAATCAATATGTTTTAACTGATTCAAGTCTAGAGTTATTAAATAGGCAAAACACTATTGACACAACTAAGACTGCCCTTATAACAACTGCTAAATTAGCATCTGGAGAGCATAAAATGACAACTCCGATGAGTGCTATAAATCAAAAGGTAGTAGCTAAAAACAATCTCTTGTTTATTGTATCAAACTCTCTTGGACAAAACGAGTCCAAGGCAATCTGGAAACAAGCCAGCATTGTTGATATCTATGACTTTAAAACCAACAGTTATATCGCAAGCTTTTACATCAACCACCTAGGGGAAGATAAGCTTATAGATTTAATTGTCACAGACCATTACTTGTATGGTCTATTTGATCAACAACTTGTTCGTTATAGACTGGCCAAATCCCTGACAGATAAGTTTGAGTAAAGTTTAGCTTAACTTTTAAAACAAGCTATTAATCAATAATACTTTATTAATTATGAAAAGATTTTTAAAATCAGCAGGATTGCCAATCGGTGTATTTGCTCTTGCTATCGGTAGTGCATTTGCAACAAATGCAATGAAGAATTCAAAATTTTTTGTAGATGAAACTGCATATCAAAAGATGGATACTGAAGGTGCTGTTTGTATTGAAAGAAGTCAATGTAACACAGTAGATTCAAAAATATGTACATGGACAGATCCTGTTACAAATTTAGAACATCCATTGTATGGTAAGCGATTAAATGAAGATAGTGCAACTCTATGTTCAGAACCGCTGTTTAAGGATTAAAACTAAAGATAGTAGCCTATTTACTACTAAATAGGCTACTATAATATCTCTAATTAAAAGTAGTATGTTTCTGTATCCATTCAATGTTTTTATGATCTTTAAGATAATAATTGAACCATTGTAAGACTCTATGATTCAAATCTTTTTTTAGTAAAGGATTTAAAATAGAGTGAGTTTCATTAGGATAGAAAAGAGCTACATGAGGAATTTTATATCTTAATAGTGCGATAAAAAATTCTTGAGTTTGTCCCCAATGGACATTTTCATCTTTATTACCTGTCCAGGTTAGTAAAGGAGTGTTTATTTGATGAGCATATAAAATAGGGGAGTTCTTTAGATATAACTCTTTGTTTTTAGCAAAATCTGAAGACATTTCAAACTGACCATTTTCCATTTTAAAATAATTAGGTATACCAAAATTCAAGTTATAAGAGTAATATGCTCTTATTAAATCACTATTTCCTACTCCAGATACAGCGGCTTTAAAGATGTCTGTTTGAGTAACTATGTAATTAGTTTCATACCCACCATGTGAACGTCCAGTTAAGCCTAGTTTAGTTTTATCAATTGCTTGCTCTTTGGAAAGGATTGTTTCTATTGCTTCTTTTACACACTGTAGAGCTGATATAGCTGGTCCAGAGGTGTTGTAAACTATGTCAGGATAAAACACAAAATAGTTGTTTTCAGTAAATACACTAGTATTAAATCCATCTATGGCTAATTCTGGAGTGTTAAATAAATTGGCGTATTTATACTGTACTTGATAAATACTGGTAATCATTGGATATTTTTTATTTTCTTGAAAATCTTTAGGATAGTAAAGAACCCCTTTCATTGATTTACCTTGTACTGTATATTGGATAATCTTTTGTTTTCTCCAGTTGTATAATTCTATTGGAGTTTCATTTTCTTTTAAAGTTTTTATTTTGTTTTCTTTCCAAACTTGTATACGATTAGGGATTTTAAAGTTTTGTTCAGAATAAGTAATTGTTTTTAAATTTTTATCAAATAGTATATTATCTATTGAATTAGGGGTGTTTTTTACAATGGGTATTGCTTTATTCTTTTCAACTAAGTATAATGAAAATAAATTATTGGTGCGGTTTTTAGAAGCTAATAATATTCTTTTTTCATTATTAAGTTTTAGGATTCTAATTGCATTTGAATTATTTTGAGATTCCAGGACAACTGTATTAAACATAGTAAATTCTAGATTGGAATCTGTATCAATTATAGTTTGTTCTAAATCTAAGTTCAAAAGATTTAGTTTTATTAAAATCCCTTGATTGATTCCATAGATAATATCTGAATCTGTAGACCAAATTAAATAATCTAGGTTTGTTTTAAAATTTTTGTTTTCTAGTATTTCTTTAGTTTCTAAATTGTAAATAGTCCAATTTTTCTTGTTTTTATAAGCAATGTATTTACCATTAGGAGAGAATGAAAAATTACTATTGTAGCTTAAGATTTGATTTATAATAAGCTTTGGCAGAAAAGATGTCTTGTTAAATATGTAAAAGTTTGTTGGCCTTTTAAAATTAGTATAATCATAGTTTTCAGTAGTGTTGTAACCTATTAGATTATAATCTCCTATATTTAAAAGCCTTGTGTTTTTATTTGTATTTATAGTATCTTTTTTAGTAGATAGTATGTTATAAATAAGTGTTTTTGGTTTAAAATCAATTGATTTATTACTGTATATTTTTTCAGTTAGATTTCTATTATTTGTTGCCCATATATCTGGTGAAATAGTAGTTTTCTTATTCTTTTTAAGTTGATATTCAATAACAACTGAATTGTTATAGTAACTAATATTATTGATTGTAGAAAGGCTATAATCATCACATAATAATTCTGTTTTCTTTAGAGTATTATCTTTTAGATTTACAATGAATATCTGTTTTGATTCATTAACATCCTGTAAATAAAATGAAACTAATTCAGAATTACTTTTCCAATAAAAACGAGGTATTGGAAAAGAAAAAGAACTTAAGTAGGTATGAGTGTTTTTTGATAAATCAATTTTGAAAAGTTGATTATTTGATAAGGACTGATATATAAGTGTTTTTTTATCAGGGCTTATTGAATAGTTCTTGAAAAACATACTTACAGTGTCACAAAGTAAATGTAAGGTGTTATTGTGATAATTTGCAATATAATTCTGTTTAGTCTTATTGTTTTGATAGACTAAAATATTCTCATCTTTTATAAATTCTAGTAAGGTAGCATTTTGTATTGTATTAGATTTATTGTTTTCTAGATTGATAAGTTCGATATTTTCTTTAATAACATCTTGATAAAGAAAGGTATTGTTCTTTGCTAAGTGGAAATTATTTATTGCTTTAAACTTATACTGCTTCTTATTTTGGGTATTTAGTAGCAATAGTTCCACAGTAGTAGAATTTTTAGTCAATAGGCTCCATCTTCCATCGTCAGATAATAAAATATTATTTAAAGTACTCCAACGTGAATCAATTTGAATAGTATCGGACTTGGTTTGACCAAATCCGATACTAACAAAGCTAGTTATTGTAATAATATAGCAAATAATTATCTTGTTAATAACCATTGTTTTGAGGTAGTAAATTAGGGTTTAACAAAAGTTCTTTTTCTGGTATAGGAAGAAGGCTGTTTTTCATTGACCAGTTTGGTTTTGTAGATTCTAAAAGAGATAGTTTTCCATTTCTCTTTAAATCAAAAAAACGGTGTCCTTGTTCTGTGAAAAATTCTCTTTGTAGTTCTTTTAATAATTCAGTAATGATTTGTTGTTTGTCTAGGTTTTCAGAAAGAGTATTTGTATTTGCACGTTGCTTTATAGTATTCAATATTTGGATTGCTAGCTGAGGTTTGTCTTGATATATGTATGCCTCAGCTAGAATAAAATAAGCTTCTTCAACTCTAAATACAATAGAGTTTTCATCTGTATTATTGTTGATGTTTTTATACTTATAAGAATGATATAAGGTTAAATTATTTTTATGAACCTGATTAATCCATGCTGATTTTCTAAGATCATCATTTGTAAATATTGATAATATATGATTGCTTAGGGTCAGTGATGGAGGGAAGGTCTTAAAAGAAAAATTATCTGCTTCATAGGTATATGTAGTTGGGGAGTTCTTATCTAATTGCCAAAGTGTACTACTAGCATTTTTTTTAAAAGTCTTTAAAGGATCTTTTTCTATTTCTATGTTTGGTATAGATAGTAGTTCTTTTGCTGTAATTCCTGCTTTTATATAATCTTCTTTAAGTAGATAGTTTTTAGCAAGTAGCAGTAGGACATTAGACTTATTAGGGTAATATTTGTTTTTATGAAATTCTGTTTCAATAAAGTCTATAGCATTCAATAAGTCAGCTTCAATAAGGTTGAGTACTTCAAGGTAAGTGGTTTTTTTAATTTTTGTATTGTTATTATAATCAATTGAAGTTACATATGGTATATCTCCAAAGAGCTGACATAGGTAATGATAGTATAATGCTCTTAAAAAATATGCCTCAGCTAGTAGAGTTTTTTTTGATTGCTCGTCGATATATTTAGAGTTTGTTAGACCATAAATAAAACTATTTATACTATAAATGTGTTTATACGAATTGTTCCATACTAGGGCTAGTTGATTATTAGAGGGCAATAAAGTATTTGTATAAAATTCATTAATTCCAATTTTAGAGTTGGCCTCAACATTGGATACTAATTCATCTGTATATAAACTCAGTAGGGTTCCCATACCTGATATCTTTCCTGTAAATAGAGATTCTTCTCTTACGTTAGTATATAGCCCAGTAAGTGCATTTCTAGCAATACTGATATCTTTAAATACTTCTTGAGAATTTATTTGATTTGTAGGTAAATCAATTTCAATAAGTGACTCACAAGAGCTTGTAGATAACCATATAAGACATATTGACAATATGGCTGTTAAGTGATATGCATTGATGTGTTTTTTCATAATGTTATAGTGTTAATTGAATTCCAAATGAGTAAGTTCTTAAAGGAGGTAAATAACCTAGGTTTAAAAATTCAGGATCAAGACCAAAGTAGTTTGTTATTGTCCAAAGATTTTGACCTAAAACGTAGATTCGTAAAGCCTTTATTCTTGCTTTGGGTATTGAAAACTGATAGGTTAATGATATATTCTTTAGTCTTATATAAGAGGCATCAGAAAAAGTCTTATTGCTTTCTTTGAAAATTGCTTGTAGCTCATTTAATTGACTATTTAACCCTGAGGTATAGTAGGAGTATTGACTATGTGGATTGGATTGAGACCAACGATCTAATAGTTGTCTAGGTTGATTAAATAATGCTCCAGGTTTAATTACTGAGTTATAGTTTAAATTAGATTGCTTTACAAATTGAAATAAAACATCTAGTGTAAAGTTTTTGTATTGAACAGTATTTGCTATTCCTCCATGATACTCAACATCCATACTTTTGATGATTTGTTTATCTTCAATAGCGGTCAGTTTTCCATCGTTATTGTAATCAGTGAATTTGTATAATCCAGTTGTTGGGTCAACTCCTTCAAGGTTGTAGAATTTTTTTATACTTAGAGATTTTCCAACTACATAGTTATTTGCAAAGGTTGATCCTTCTAGATTGGGGAATTCTAAGAGTTTATTTTTAGGAAAAGAGATATTAAAGCTTGTTGTCCAATACCAATTATTTGTTTTAATGTTGTTAGTATTAATAGAAAGCTCCCAACCTGTATTTAAAACAGTAGCATTTAAATTGTCTTGTATAGAAGGAAAGCCTGTGGTATAGGGAAGTGGTACACCAATTAGTTGATTGGCTGATTTATTTCTATACCAAGCTAAAGTTGTATTAATGGAGTTATTGAATAAAGATAATTCTAAAGCTGCTTCAAACTTATTAGTTTGCTCCCAACTATAGTTCGGGTTATGTAATCTCGAAGGAAGTAATTCAGTTAGCCCATCGTATATATTTGTACCTATTGTATAGGTATCTAGGTATTGATAATCACCAATATTGTCACTTCCTGTTATACCATAACTGGTTCTTATTTTACCAAAGTCTAACCATTTTGAATTTTTTAAAAAGTCTTCGTTAGAGAATATCCATGCTAGTCCAATTGCACCGAAATTACCGAACTTCTGCTTATCTCCAAATCTACTAGAACCATCTCTCCTAGCTGTTATGTTAGCAATATACTTATCGCTGTATTTATAGTTTAATCTAGAAAAAATAGAAGCATATTTATATTGTGTATTACCTGTACTAGATATAGTTTTAGTTTTAGCTGATCCAATATTTTTTAAAAACAGATTTGACGAGAAATTACTTGCATTAATACTCAGCATATTGGGGATCAGTGACAAAAGTTGGGGACTAGGCAAAAAGTCTAGTTAATCTAAAAAGG
>NZ_JBBPHJ010000042.1:0-16668 GCF_038039665.1 Myroides sp. C4067 | reverse complement strand
TATTTATTCTCTACAATATTATCATATTCTCAGTTAGCAAATCTAAAGGTAATTCCCCACTCGTTTTCTTCTTCTAATATCACTTTATAGATTAGGTAGGCTTCTTGGTATTGATTTCTACGGGTTAAGAACTTAGCTTCTTCTAATAGTTTTTCTCTTTCTGTATGTACTCTAGCGCGGTAATTAGTTGCTTTTTGGCTAATGGTTCTATCTTGAACGTAAAAGCCTGCTACATTTACAGTAAGTTCTTCTCTTACATAGATATATTCAAATTCGCTTAGATACGTTGTTGCTAAAGAATATTTCTTCTCTTCAAGATACCCGTTGACCTTATCTAATAACACATAAGGATATGATGCGTGATAAGCTGTAGCTAAATCATACGGTCTGTAAGTATTACTGTATTTCTCTGTTCTAAAGATAAGGTGATTCGGGAATAGGTCTTCTCTCTGCGTGTATACTTTAGTCAAATAGTTTGCAAACTTTTTGGCTAGTTCTTTGGGTAAATCTGATACTCTTTTTTGTACCTTACTTTTGCTATAAGGAAGTGAACAGGTTCCTAATATATCCGATTGGCAATAGTAATCGAAGTGGTACATATAGCGTTTTCCGTTGTAAAGAACGATATAAGTAAGGGGCATTTGACTACCAAAATAGGGTCTACAGTAAAAAACAGGAATAAAAACCGCCTGAATATCGTCGTGTTCTTCAAACCAAATTCCCTCGTCATAAAACATCAGCATTTGGTTATCTGGAAGGCGTTCTCCGTAGTTTACACTTACTTTATTCTCTTCGTTAATCAGCTCTATAGAGATAATAGATTCGTATCCGTTTTTAGCAAAAATCCCCTTGCTATCATAGTTATTACAGGTCGCGCCTACTTTTATATATAGGCTATTCTCTCCATTGAGGTCACGCCAAAGTTTCACTACACTCACCTGATCCTCATCCACTTGCTGTCCCCATACCAGAGAGCTCATCAATACACAACAACAAATAATCCATCGTCTTACTAAGTCGTTATGCTGCTGTACTATTGTTAACCAAGATTTTGTTTTCATTCAAGTGATTTCTACTGATTCTATATGTTCTTCCAAATTTACTATTCTTCCTCAATATTGCTAAGGTCTTTTTGCTAAAAAGTGCATTTTCTTTCTTAAAGTAGCATCTTATTTGAATTGTTATTTCTCTAATTCGAAATAAATACTTCATTATTCGATTATTAGTTATACCTTTGTACCTGTATTATTAGTTAATAGATTTCTGCCTTAGTTATTCTAAAATTAAAAAGTTTTGAACTTTTCTTAATTTTACTTCCTTGGTCTTTACTTTATTTAACTCTTGATTCTTTTACAATTTCAATAGAAAGTAAAAGATGTTTCCCTGCTTATGCTCTTAGAGCTTTATTGCAAAAACAAAAGACCACTTACCTACGAAATATGAGTTTCTGATGCATAATAGAAAAACAAGTTCACTAGGATAGATAATACCAAAAGACTTTAAGACCTAATAGTTTTAAAGCATATAAAGATAAAAGAATAAGTACAGGCAATAATAAATGAACTTTAAAGATTTAGCATTAACACAAGAGATACAAACAGCATTAACTAAAATAGGTTATTCTACAGCTACTGAAATACAACAAAAAGCAATCCCTCCTATTCTGGAAGGAAAAGATGTAATCGGTACTGCTCAAACAGGTACAGGTAAAACTGCTGCTTTTGCTATTCCTATTTTACAAAAACTGCACTCTACTCCTAAATCTACAAAAGGTATAAGAGCCTTAATTTTAGTTCCTACAAGAGAATTAGCAATACAGGTAAAAGATAGTTTTTTAGACTATAGTACTGAGCTTGCTCTTAAAACAGTAACTTTATTCGGTGGTGTACCTCTTCCTCCTCAAGTAAGAGCGTTAAAACAACATCCCGAAATTATCGTGGCTACTCCTGGTCGACTATTGGATCTAATCAATCAAAAAATAGTAAAGCTTTCTAATCTAGAGATATTAGTATTAGATGAGGCTGATCAGATGCTTGATATGGGATTCATACACGATCTTAAAAAAATTCTTAAATTTGTTCCTACTAAAAGACAATCTCTGTTCTTCTCAGCTACAATGCCTAAAGAAATAGAGCAATTCGCTAGAACAATCGTCTACAAACCTGTAAAAATAGAAGTAGCTGCTGAGGTAATCACAGCAACAACTATCGAACAGCAAGTATACTATACGGAGAAAAAAGATAAGAAAGCGTTATTACACACTATCTTAAAGGAGAATACGGAGTCTACTCTTGTATTTACAAGAACGAAATACGAGGCTAATAACCTGGTAAAATACCTTCAAAAGGTCAATATGGTGGCGATGGCTATCCATGGAAATAAATCTCAAAGTGCTCGTGTTAAAGCATTAGATGATTTTAAAAATAAGAAAATCAATATCCTTATCGCAACAGATATTGCTGCAAGAGGAATAGATATAAGCAAACTTCCCTTTGTGATCAACTATGATATACCAGATAAACCAGAGACTTACGTTCATCGTATCGGTCGTACTGGACGAGCTGGAGTACAAGGGGTTGCCATGTGTTTTTGCACACCTGAACAACAAAAAGAGCTGAAGGATATTCAGCGATTTACAGGTATTAAAATGCAGGTAAAACAAGAAATTTAATATTAACTTAAAAACGCAATAAATATGGCTGATTCTTTTTCGAAAAAAGAGAAAAATAAAAAGAAAGCACAGAAAAGACAAGAGAAAGCATTAAAGAGAGAGGATCGTAAAGTAAACAACAACAAAGGGAAAGACCTTGAAGATATGTTGGTTTATGTAGACTACAATGGTAATCTAACAGACGTTCCGCCAGAAGAGCAAGACATCGAAGCAGCTAAAAGGGAACTTGAAGAGCGCTTAGCGGCAGCTTCTGCTCCAGATACTGAATGCACTGGAGTAGTGACTTATTTTAGCAGTAAAGGTTTCGGGTTTATAACTGAAGATGATTCAAAAGAAAACATCTTTGTACACAGTAGTCAGTCTAATCAGCCATTACAGCAAGGTGATAAAGTTACCTTCAAAAAAGAAAGAACTCCAAGAGGCCTAAGTGCCGTTGAAGTAAATAAAATTTAAATACTTAATATTATGCAAGAAGGAACAGTAAAATTCTTCAACGAAACTAAAGGTTTCGGTTTCATTACTCCAAATGATGGAGGACAAGACATTTTCGTACACACAACTGGTTTAAACGAGAGAGTTCGTGAGAACGATGCAGTAGTTTTCGAAGTTGAAAAAGGTAAAAAAGGATTAAACGCTGTTAACGTAAGAAGAGCTTAATTCATTTTTAATAGGTACGAATATTTTAATGTTCCTACTTATTAGATAAACTAAAAAAAGGCTAAACAAAATATTTTGTTTAGCCTTTTTTATTTATCGCACGGATTACAATTCCGCGCGAACTAGTATACTTTGTCTAGTGTGCGTGTACACCCCTACATTTTCCGGACGGATTGCAAATCCGCGCGAACTGGTGTACATGCCGTAGGCAACCGTAATTCCTAATTTTTACTTAAGTAAAGCGTCTACGTGTATTCTAAGCAAATAACTGCTTTATTTAATTCTTTATTATAAAACAGGTATACGCTATCCGCTCCATACTGCTGGAAAAGATACCCTGTAAAACGCCCTATATAAGTAAAGATATTCCCTTCTGCGTCATAAGGTAGATTTGTAAGATTTGTAGAGTCTTCAAATTGCATTGCTTCTTCAAAGCTAATTTCACACTCCTCTAAACAATCTTTATCTTCTTTACTCTGAAATTGGATATCGTCTAGGATACCTGCTATCTCAGGATATTGAATGTACTCTAGGTTATCTTCTACTCCTTTTTCTAGACTTTCCATCGTTTCGATTTTAGTCGAGTAGTTGCCTATTGTCATCGGATATATCTTACCATGCTTGTGATAATACGCTTTAGCAAGCTCATAAGTCTTCGTATTTAGCTTATACGCTCCTATTACACTATCATAATCAGATTCGCTAGCTTCCTTTTCAAAACGATCTAGAAGGCTTTCTACAAGTCCTTGATCTGAGTCTGGTGTTATAAAAAATGTGTGTTTACTCTTTAGCTTATTTCTAAAATCAGGAGATGTGGTTGATTCAAATTGTACTAACCAAGTATCTAAATCCTCTACTGTCTGAATATTAACTCTATTGGCTCTGTATTTTGCTACCATTTCTTGATTTTGAGGAATAGTCCCCTCTTGAATCATCTTTTCGTAGACAAAATAATTCCAATCCCCTGTAAAACAGTACTTATTTCCTATCACATCAAAACCTATCATATCTTCCTTACAATACTCTGAATGATACTCCTTGGTTTCTTGTCCTACACATCCATCGTAAATCTCTTTTACAGATACAAAGTGTAACCATTGATCTTGATCTGGGTATATACATTTTAAATTAATAGAACAAATCGGTAAAAAATGTTTGCTGTACTGTGAAAGATCTCCTTCAAATACTTGATCGTACTCAGGAAAATACTTTATTAATTGAGGTTCTACTATCATGGTGACCTATCTATGTTTTAGTTTGTTTTACTTTAAAAATTACTTCTGTACCTAAGTTTATTTTAGAAAACACATGGAGTTCTGAGGCTAATGTTAATGCTCTTTCTTTCATATTCTGAATACCTATTCCTCCTCTAGGAACCTTCACATCAAAACCGATTCCATTATCCTTTATTCGAACAGTTATTCCTTCTTTATCCCCTACAAAGCTTATGGTACAAAGTGAAGCTTTTGAATATTTATTAACATTGTGAATAGCCTCTCTAATAATAAAATAAGTATGGACTTTCTCCATAGCGGTTAACTCTTCTAAATAGTCAGAATCACTACATTCTAAATTAAATATAGTATCCCATTTATTTTTTTGAAGTGATGCTAGATCTTCAATCAAACTTATAAATTTAGTTTCGCCAAACAATTCATTATTTATCAACGAGTGTGATAGTCCTCTGGTTGATTTCTCTAAATATTCTAATTCAGTAATCAAAGTATTCTTTAGACTTTCATTTTCTGTTTGTAACTGTTGAAGATTAAAACGAATTGTAAAAATATTATTAACTATTCCATCGTGAAGATCTTTAGCAATTCTATTTGTAACTGATTGCTTCACTTCAGTGGCGATTGCACTTTTCTCTAAGATCAATTGATAAATACTTTCATTCGCTTCTTTTTGTTCTGTTATGAAGTTTAATTCTCTATTTTTATTTCTCAGTCTATAAATAAATACTCCAGCAGAAAGTCCTAAAATAATAATTAGACTAGTCACTACAATCAACAAAACCGCATTTCTAAGTTCATTATTTTCAGTTACCACCTTCTCTGTTTCATACGCTATTCTAGCGAAACGGTTACGAGTTGTATAATCTTGTTCTTCTAAAGCCTTATTAAGCTCAATAATTTGCTTTACTTGATTTTTGTTCTCGTATTCTTGATGTGATAGCAAAAACTCTAATGCTGTACGCTGAGCAACCTTAATGTCTCTATCCTTTGAAAGTTGATAAGATTTTTCTGCCCATTCAAAGGCTTTAACACTATCGCGAATAGCAATATACAATCCTGCTGCACTCATAGCCTGCTCATTTGCAGCAAAATAATTACTAATTTCTAATGAGTGAGCGTAGGTATCCTCTATCTTGGTTATAAAACTTCTTTCTTTAGCTCCGATTTCCTTGTTGTGTGTTACCGCAAGCATCAAATCAGATTTAGCCATATTAGCCTCTAAAAAATCTAATATAATTGGAGTTGTTTCTGCCCACTTATAAACCAATCCTGCTGCTGCATAATCATATGCCTCCTTATAATCTTTTCTAAAATAAGCCAATTCAGAAAGATTATAATACAACATCATTAAAGCATCTGACAGTTTACCACGATCTAGTATTTTATTCTTATTAAACTCCTTTTTCATCAAGGCCAATGCTGTAAGCAAATAACTCTTAGCCGATGCAAAATCTTGACGTTCAAGCAAACACAATGCCATCATCTGATTCGCTTCAAAAGGTATTGGGTTAAGAGGATATCTCTCTAGAATACGCAAAGCATTAGCTACCTTAACCTCGCTTTCCATAACCAATCCTTTTTCGAATAGCAATCGAGCCTGATAGAACTCCATTTCACCTATTTTCATCGAATCACCTAATTCTTTATAGACATTCTCTGCTTTGATGTAATAGTAATAAGTACTATCCATAATACCTAAGTCGTGATAGTACATTCCAACGTCATTATAGATATTAGCAAGCATATACTCATCCGATTTGGCTTCTGCAAAACCAATAGCCTTTCTAGTCAGTTTTAAAAATGAAATAGAATCACGCGTCCATCTAAGCTCACTTAACACACTATCTATGATAATTCTATTATCAGCAGTATTCTTTAAGCTAAGTGCCCTATCTACTGCTGGTTTAAGCACCTGTGCTAAGCTATCTTTATAATCGTTGTCATACCATACTGCATATAGTTGATCATAATCAGTCTTACTCACAATTTTAGACCGATTACAATTCACTAATAACAATGCAAATACAACAAATAGAAAATTAATTTGGCGAAGTTTTTTCATATCAGTTTGTATAAATACATCACAAATGTAAACAATGAAATTTGAAATTTTACCATTGTTTAAGTAATGCGAACTTATTTTTTATAAAATTCACCAATTACAGATATCATATTATAACACTAATTATTAGATAGTTGCGCTCTAGCACAATCCAAGCCTACCTAACTGAGTAGGTTCTATTTTTAGAAAATGTGATAAACCTGAGGAAACAAGAATATTTACAATGAAGTATATATATAAAAATACTCCCTAATCAGAATTGGAAGCCTGACTAGGGAGTGAGTCATCAAATAACAGATTTTGATAACGGTGCAATATTACTACCTTTTGAATAAATATGCAATATTTTTAATACTATTTTTTATAAAAATTAACACAAAACAGCTAATAAAACAATAGAAAACTCATTAACAGACACTTATATTATAATTTGCAAAAATCAAGATAAGATATATACCAAAAAAATACTCCCTAATCAGAATTGGAAGCCTGACTAGGGAGCGAGTCATCAAATAACAGATTTTGATAACAGTGCAATATTACTACTTTTCCAGTAAATACAAGCAATTAAGCGCATTTTTTTTCAAAAAAAACATAACTTATATAAAACACTTATAACGAATGTTTTAAAAACAAAAAAGAGCTTTAACCCAAAGGCTAAAGCTCTTTTTTATGTAATAGGATTCCCGTTTCACTATTTATTTAGGCTTAAAAACATCAAATACATGCTTATTATGATGTAAATCCTAACTGTATTAAACTATCTTGTTGGACTAATTCTCCACTACTCTTATACACACTAGTAGTATCTGTAGCCTTGTCTAATACTTCATAAAAATCTAATTTACCTTCTTTGTAAAAATAAAAGTATTCATCCTCTTCTCCGATACAAGTCTTGTCAGTTAAAACGCCATCTTGATAAGTTAACGAACATCTATACCCTTTCTCTATAAAGAACTCTTCTGTTAACACCCCTTTATTATTAAAAAACTGTGTACGCTCATTTAAGATGTCTTTTATCTTCTGTATATTTCCATTTCGATAGTAAACTTTATGAGATTGGTTAATATTGTCTTCTATACTCTCTAAAGATTCATCATCGTAATAACTATAAAAAATAGTATTCTGATCTACTTCTAAATCAAAATGGATAACTTGTTTATTCACTAATTTGTTTTGTTCAAACACTTCAACTGTAAAAATTCTATTTTCTAATGAAAATCTTGAAGTAATAACCTCTTGTTCTTTTACAGCCCCTTCTACAGCTATTCCTTTGACAAAAATTAAATCAAATAGGCTATCATTTACCTTACTTTTCAATCTGCATTGACCATCTAACAATCCTGACTCTCCAACACAAAACTCTCCATAAAAAAAACTATTATCAATAATATACCCTCCTTTATCTAAAACTATTTGTTCCGTTTGGATTGCTTTTTCGTAATACTCACAAAGTTCCTGTTGGGTATAGTTTTTACATTCTTCTGAATGAAGTCTTTGGTAGAGATCATAATTAACTAAACGTTGAACTATAATTTCTGCCCCACAGTACACTTCATCTATATCGAAGAAGTATGACTGATCTAAAGTGATATATTGCTGTAGTTTTTTATTCATAATGATAATAAAACAATAAATTTAACAAATTGTTTTATGCTGTCTTTTTTTGATTTACTCACCTTCTTTTCTATACTCCTTATCAATTCATAGGCAAAAAAGCAAAACAAAGACGACTAATATATTAACAAAACTAAAACATTTTATTCAATAAATAATATTTAAAAATGATAATTATCAAAAAATACAATTATTTTTTGTCTCTAGTCTATTTACTTTCTCTCTATCCAAGTACTTATTCCTTATTTTTAACAGAATATATCACATTTTTTATAGCTCGTTTTCCCTTTATTTAACCCAGATTAAGCTAGTTTTCTAATTCTTTTTACCTCCATTTACTTTCTTATCTAACCTACTCCAAATAGCAAAAAGAAGAACTACTAAAATAGCATAACTCGTTAACCAAGAAAGAACAGGAGACTGAAGAAAGAAATAAAACAATACTGCGATTAAAAATACTAAAGGATATAACATCACCAATACACAGAATGTTTTAGAAACAATATTATTCCAATAATACATTCCTTTTAATTCTTTTGGTCTCGGTGACGCCAACGACATCAAAGAGGGAACAAACATTACTAGACTCCCTAAAAATACAAGACTAACTACAATCCACAATGCTATTTCCATACAAATACTTCTTTTAGGACACAAACTTACAAGAACAAGACCGATGTTGTCCCATCACTTAGGTGATTTTTTACAATACTACTTAAACTAAAAACCACCTAAACTAAAAAAGCTCCCTTTTCAGGGAGCTTCTTAGGCTAATACTGTTGTTTTAGATCCAACAGCGGGATCGGTCGAAAAAAAAATGTTTTGTTGTTGAACATTATTATTGATAATAGTTATCACAGACAAGAGCTAACTTAAAGCTCTATAACGATAAACTCGCTACGTCTGTTTAACTGATGTTCCTCTACGCTACATGGTACTCCATTGCTACATTTATTCTGTAGCTGTGTCTCTCCATATCCTTCTCCTGTAATTCTACTTCTCTCAATGCCTTGATTCACCATCCACTCTACCGTAGACTTCGCTCTGCGATCTGATAACTTAAGGTTGTAGTCATCATTTCCTCTACTGTCAGTATGTGAGCGAACATCTATCTTCATCGTTGGGTATTCTTTTAATACCTCTACTACTTTGATTAGCTCTGCTGCTGCATCTGGGCGAATATTAGATTTGTCAAAGTCGAAGTAAATAGGATTTAGCTTAAGCTTCTTAAATAAGTCATCGTTTACTATCACTGGTTCTAAAGTCTTCTCTAGTCCGATATCTACTCGTTTTACTCCTTGTTGACGTTCTACGATAAATACAACTTCAACTGTATTATACTCTTCTTTCTCAGCTTTAATACGGTATTTCCCTCCACAATCTAATAAATTAGACAGATAATATCCTTTTGCATCTGTGATTATTGTATCTGCCTGCTGATAAAGAGCATCTGATAAAATCACTCTAGCATTAACTAATGGCTCTTTAGTCACCTTGTCATACACTATTCCTTCAAGGGCTTGCTTACAAGGTTTTTCTTTAAAGAAATAAATATCATCTCCTCCACTAGCCCCTGGTCTATTAGAACTTACAAATCCCTTGTGAGATTTGCTGTCTATATACAAACCGAAATCGTCAGATGGGCTGTTAATTGGCGTTCCCATATTAGCAACTTGACCAATGCTTCCATCTACATTAATCTTAGCTACAAACATATCTAATCCTCCTAATCCAGGATGACCATCTGATGCAAAAAACAAGAAGTAGTCTTCTGATATAAATGGAAAAGTTTCTCTACCTGCTGTATTTACTTTAGCACCGATATTCTCTACATTGCCATATTCTCCTGTAGGATAAATAGCTACTCTAAAGATATCTGATTGCCCCAATGTTCCTTTTCTGTCTGAAGAAAAATAAAGCCACTTACCATCCGGTGTCAAACTAGGATGGGCTGTATTGAAATAATCCGAGTTAAACGGAAGTTCCAATACTTGTCCCCACAAGCCATCCTCGCCTTTAGTGGCTTTATATATTTTTAATAAAGAAGATTTGTCCTTATTGTTTCTTCTCTTTCCTTTTTCACTAGAGTTATTTCTAGTGAAATACATCGTATTACCATCCTTTGTAAAGACAGCTGTTGCATCATTTACTCTAGAACTTATTTCTTTAGCGAACTGCTTAGGCTCTGAGAAAGTCCCGTCAACGTTAATTGTACTACTGTACAAGGCTGTAAAACTCTCATTAGTCCACTCATGAATAGCCTTATCTACTTCTTGATTACGAGCTGATGTAAAAATTAATTCATTGCCTAATATAGCAGCTCCATAATCCGAATAAGTAGTATTAATATCCAAAGCTTTAAGATCATATACATCCTTCTTATCCTCTATCTTTTGCAAATAGTCTTTATTCTCTTGAAAAAGTTGTGCTCTAGAATCATTAGCTTCCAATCTGGAAAACTCTTCCATCTTTTGCTTAGACTTGTCATAACTCTCAACAGATTTAAGCGTCTGTGCATAACGATAGTAATATTCTGATGGAATTGGCTCTTTTCCTTTATCCTCATACTCTCCATCGAATAGTGTTTCATACCACTTATTAGCCTCAGGTAACTTTCCATTAAAATAATAAGCGTCGGCTAACTTCTTTAGCATATCTGCATTAGTATATCCCTTATTTGCGATGCGCTCATAGATCTTGATTGCATCTACATAAGCCTGAGTTTGATATTCTTTATCCGCTTTCTTCTCTGCTACCCTCTGAGCTTGAGCATTTACCCCTGCCAAAAGTAATAGACCAAATAAGCTTATTTTCAATAGCTGTTTTCTCATAGTTTCTCTTTCTTTATAGCTTATTTTCCTTAGAAGAATCGCGGCGCATTAATTGTGCTACGACGGTTAAATAGTTCAAATCTTAAGAAGATCTCATGCGAGCCTGAATTATAGTGACGAAGTGCTGTAGTATCAAAATCATAAGAATAACCTACAAATAGATTTTCATTGACTTGGAATCCTGCCAAGGCGCTCACTGAAGCATCCCAACGATAAGCTCCTCCTAATGTAAACTTGTCATAGAACAAAAAGTTAGCTGTTAAATCTACTTGTAATGGTGCGCCACTTACAGCCTTAACTAAAGCGGCTGGTTTAAATAAAATTTCTTGACTTAAATCAAATACATACCCTCCCATTAAA
The DNA here is from genome assembly GCF_038039665.1 of Myroides sp. C4067. Classification (NCBI taxonomy): domain Bacteria; kingdom Pseudomonadati; phylum Bacteroidota; class Flavobacteriia; order Flavobacteriales; family Flavobacteriaceae; genus Myroides; species Myroides sp. C4067. Next base: position 5,235 of record NZ_JBBPHJ010000042.1, on the reverse strand, counting down.
TAGAAGTGCATCTTTTGACGCATCGTCGTGATATCATTATCATCATAGCGATCTGTAGTCAAAAAGTTCGGAACTGATAACCCTACATACGCTTTATCAGAGTATAAATAAACCCCTGCTCCAATATTAGGATTAAACTTGTTGTTTAGATTCTCTTGGCTTACAGGATCAGTAGGATTGTGGATATTAAGTTTTGTATAATCAACACTTAATAAATTAGCTGTCCCTTTCAAACCAAAGGCTAATTTGTAATTCTCATTTAAGTCAATAGCATAAGCTAAATCTACAGAGATATTATTCTCATCCATTGCTCCAATGCGGTCATTGGTAAAGTTCACTCCTAGCCCTAACCCACTTTCTCCAAGAGGTGTAGACACAGACACATTCGCTGTCTTAGGTGCTCCCTCTAGCCCTACCCACTGCGTTCTATACATCCCAAACACGTTCAGTGTCCCACGACTCCCTGCATAAGCTGGGTTGATCATATTAGCATTATACATATACTGGGTATACTGCGGATCTTGCTGAGCTTGCATAGTTTGGAAGCAGCCTATTAACAATAGACTGATTCCAATTTTTTTTATATTTTTTTGAATACTCATAACTCTTCTTACTTATTACTTTCTAACTGTAGATACCCTGATTTCTTAATCATACGTGAACCATGCTTATCTTTATACTCATAAGTAACAATATAAAAGTATGCTCCTGTTGGTAGTTTCTCATTTTTACTAATGGTCACTCGACCATCTGAATATCCTCTAAAGACATTACCTGCACTGTCATAATTATGTGTATCAAACACCTTCACTCCCCAACGGTTGTAAATTTCTACTGTGTTATTAGGGAATCTGTTGATATTATCTATAATAAAGTAATCATTCTTACCGTCTTCATCAGGCGTTACAAGGTTATAAATAACGATATCTCCATCTAAGATTAGGTCTGCCTTCACAGTAGCTAATGTAAAGAATCCGTACCCCTTCACACTCGTTGGTGTCGTGATCTCTTTTTTCTCCACATCCACTACTCCTCCTTCGTCTACCCAAAGCTGTTGCTTAGCATCCCAACGTACAATGTGTAAATCCTTCTCTGGATTTACTAATAACTCTTTTGGTGTAGTACGCTCATCCCAACTTAACGTCAGCATGATATCTCCTTTGCTGTTATCTCTTCCTTTATCTACTGTCCAGTACTCGCGCTCATCTAGTAAGTTAATCACTCCTGACTTTGCACTACGCGCTCTAAAGAAGTCCTTATCATCTAAGTTATACTTCCCTTGATACGCATCTTTCACATTCTCTGGCGCTGTAATTCTAGCATAGCGATACAGTCCTTTATCTCCCTTAGGATATTGAAACTCCTCATTACCTATCTTCTCTACATAACCTTCAGCATGACTTTTATCTGTTGGATGAAGTGCTTTTGCTCCCTGATGGAAGGTTAACATCCCTACTAATGAATCGACCTTAATAATACCATCTTTAAAATCTACACTACCATGTACATTCGCTTCATTTTTTAAATCAAAAGCTACTACAGGTTCTGCGTTATCTAGTACAACATGATAAAAATCTGAAGGTTTACTACCTGAGATAAGTTGCTTCCCTTTTTGATCTTCGTATTTTGTGAAGACTGCTTTGGATTTAATAGCATTATTCTTGTGGTAATAAAGATTATCATTATTAAAATTATTGTAATAATAAACATCTCCATTGTGTTCCATTACTCCAGACTCTGTATTTGTAAAATCGTAAATAGTCGAAAGTACTCCTTCTTCTGCAACTGAGAACTTACCAAGATTAACTAATACCTGATCTTTTTTCTCTTTCTGTGCAATACCAGGCAAACTAACTAAAAGTCCTCCTAGTAATATTATTTCCTTTTTCATACTACTTCTTTCTTCTTATTGTTTTGTTAGTAGTGGTTGGATTAGTAATAATCAGAGGTGTTTTACAACTATCTTGTTCAGTAATCACTTTCACTATACTAGAAGATTCACAATCACCAGTAGTTATAGTCCATTTAAATTCATAAACCCCTGTTAGATCCATACCTGCAACAATTGTTCTTGGACTAGTGGCATCACTAAATGTAGGTATCATACCTACAGGGGCAGACTCTACTGTCCATTTACCTTGACCTAAACCAGGGTCATTTGCCACTAATACAGTTCTAGATCTACAAAAAACATCCTCTTGATTACTCCCTGCATTAGCCCCGATTTGTTCAGAGACTATAACTTTAAAAGTAGTCTCTCGAGATGCTTGAGAACACGCATATTCCTGTTCTAAAACCCAATCAACACTATTTATATACCCTTGAGCTTTTACCTTAAAGACATATTCTCCTGGCTTATCAAGATTACGAATAATAGTTGATGTACTTTTTAGATTCCTATTATCAGTTATCTCATACTCAGGTGTTGATGAATTCATAGGTTTAGAAACGACTGTAAAATGATATACACCACTATAATTTCCTGCAAGATAATTTGGATTTATTACCTCTTGGAATACCTCAGGTAATTGTATAGTTGCATTTACCGTCCCAGATCCTGGATAACAAACTGTTACATCCTCTATCTTAATATCTTTTCGATTACCATCAGATATATGGATAAAATAAGTGCCTGGTAAAGCACAATCACCATTTCTTATAGTAAAACTAATCGCATAGGTACCAACTCTCCACCCACCAACTGGAGGTGTTACTTTTAACATTCTTTGTCTTTGTCCCTCTCCAGATATAACCAAGCTAGGGGCTTGCTCTCCTGGATAAGAACCTCCATAAAACGTAGCAGTTGTTGTGGTTGTTACTGGATCATCTTTTTCATTAATCTTAAAATAAACTTCAACAGGTGTGTTTGTTCCTTCAAAACCACAAAGAAGTTCTCCTGCACTTCCTCCATAAGAATATCCACTATTCTGCTCAGGATGAGCTGAATCAACAAAATTTAAATTACCAGGTTTTATACCTGTTTTTGTATAAGTTAATTCAGGGGTTGTAAAGGTTCCTGCTGCATTACTAACAGTTAAAGTAAACTTATAGGTTCCTATAGCACTAGTTTTAAACTCAATATTTTTTGTATCAAAACCTGTAAAAGTTAGATTACCTCCAATAGGCTGACTAATTATATTCATTGACACAGTTGTGCCAAAACTTGGATTTCCAGATACATTAGGGTGTTTTGTTCCGAATATTGGAGATCCTGCTTCAAAATCAAGATAAACATATTCATCTACCAAACTATCTCCACACCCTGACTTTGATTTTACCTTGATAAAAGGATTGGGAATAAACCTAACTACAACAGATTTTTCATAACTACAATTTGGGTTAAATTTCGAAGTTATTTTAAAGAAAAATCTATAGGCCGGATCTACATCATGATCTGCTTTTTTAATTAAACTAAACACAGGATTAGCAATATTTGTACTACTAAGCTGTCCATTTTCTGAATTTATTCGACCATATCTTTCCTTATTATAGATATTCTCAAACCTCCACTCTCCAGTAAACCCTTCAGGTATTACCCCATTTAGATTAACACTACCCACACTTGCAAAAACATCAACAATATCAGTTCCTGCACTAAACGATGATACATCTCCAGAGGAAGTAATCTTTACATCTGAGTAAGATGATCCTGTTTGAGTAACTTTAGTTAACCTAAAAGTATAAACACCAGGTTTATTCATCCCTGTAATACCTGGTGTTAAAATACTTGGATTACTAATCACTGGATCTGTTGCTCCAGAAGGTTTATTAAGAACAGACCAAGTTAATCCTGTAGTCTCTCCATCTGTTGTACCTTTTAGATTATAAGTAGTTCCACAGATAGTAGCATCTCCTCCGGCATTAACAGTTGATTGACCATAACCTACAGTTGTACTTACAAATACAAATACTAGATAAAGTAGATACTTATTTATATATTTCATACAATTCATATTCTTATAATTATTTTAAAAAATAATTCTACATTTTAAATAACATTCATTTTATTTCTAGACTTATCTAATCAAAGACAAGCCTAGAAAAAATGTGTATTTAATTATCATTTCTAACAGAGAATACAATATTCATAAATGTTCCTACAGTTACATCTGCATTTTGCTTCAGCTTATAAGTTAATACCCCATCGTCATCAACAGCTACACTATCAAAAACAGTAGTATCAACCCATGTAATGAAATAATCTAACTCAGATTTTGGCAATACTGGTAAACTTGTATTCTTACCAAGGTTTGAAGTAACTGGAGTTCCGAATTGCTTCACATAACGCCCATATAAATCTATTTTACCAGTTAATGAGCTATCATCAAAAGTATCTCCTGCTAAGCTACCTGATCCTACAGCATCCATCTGCTTTAAACTAGTAGGAATAACGATAGAAGGCATATAGAAGAACTTCGGCATTGTAGCTTTTAAAGCTTTAATAACATCTCCATTATTATCCACTGCTAATAAGCGTTGAGTCTGTTGATCCTGTACATTCTTCTTATCTAATCCACTCAAAGCTAAAGTACTTGTACTTGTCGTTACAATCTCAGTAGCTTTTAATAGAGTACCACCTAACTGAACATTCGTTCCCGTTTTAGTTAATCCATTATCAGCTGTGATAACTTCTCCTACTTTTGATTTATCCTCCCATTTTGGTTTTCCAGTAGAATCAGTCACTAATACTTGATTGTTTCCTCCATCAGCCATATCAATTGGTTGAATCGTTCCATCTTTAATTTTAGTAGATGTAATAGATTCATCTTTTACTCTAAGACTCGTTTCAACCAATACAGCTTTCACTCCTCCAGAAACAATTTCTATTGTTGGTTCTGTATCAGCTGCTTTAAGATCTTTAGCATTTAATACATTAGTTACATCTATACTAGGTGTTCCTGCTACCCATTCTGTTCCATTATACACTAATGCTTGACCATTAGTACTTGGAACTGTCTGATTAACTGGCTTTCCTTTTAATGATGTTAACTTATTGTCATTTGCTGGTCCTGTTACATCTCCTGATAAGTTTAGCTTAGATACATCTGTATTTACGATATAAGGATTATCTTCAGAACCTTCGCCTGTAATCGTAATAGCTGTACCAGCAGTAGTTTTACCTCCAATACCATCTTTTCCATCAATACCATTCTTAACCGTTACAGTTCCACCTGCACCATCCGTAATAGTAGCTGACCCATCTGGATTTGGAGTTACTGTTACTGATTTACCATC
>NZ_JBBPHJ010000041.1:0-16864 GCF_038039665.1 Myroides sp. C4067 | reverse complement strand
TTACAGTCAACGGTTTTCAAGACCGCCGCATTCGACCACTCTGCCATTTCTCCAGAGGTCTGCATTACTTCCGTATTGCGAGTGCAAATATACTGCAAATACTGGGCTTTGCAAGAGATTTTGAATAAAAAAGATGTTCTTTTTTATATTGTTTTTATAACTTGTTTAAAATGAGTTGGTAATAATTGTTTAAAAAATTATTTTTTTGTACAAACCTGTATGAATAGGCTTTTTTATTTCTACTTACTTGACTTTTCTAAGTGTTTTTATATATTTATCAAGTTAATAAGTAAAATATGCTTTTAGAAAAGTTATTAAAAGAGTTTGAAGTCGAATTATCTGTATTTACTTCTTCACAATATGCTTTGTTTGATGAATACTTCGAACGAATTACCATTTCTAAAAATGAATACCTAATAAAAGAAGGAGAGGTAGAACAGTACAGTTATTTTATTTATGAAGGAATATTTAGATGTTGGACTTTAGATCCTAAAGGAACTGAACAAACATTTTGGTTTTGTAAAGAAGGAACTTTTTCCATGTCGAATATTTCTTTTTCTCTTCAAGAGCGAGCGGACTTTTCTGTACAAGCTGTTATGGATGCAGTAGTATATCGAATTAATAAAGAGCAAATAAGCGATTTATACGCTTCTATTTGTGGATTAGAGATAATGTTCGGAAAATTAACAGCAAGGCTTTTAAATCGTCTCCTACAGCGTAATATAGATCTAATCAAGTATTCTTCAGAAGAATATTATTTAAGAATGCAAGAAGAATATGGATTGACATTTAATTATATCCCCCTAAAAGATATAGCTTCTTATTTGGGAATTACTCCACAAGGGCTGAGTAGAATTCGCAAGCGAATTTTTTAACCCAGGTTCAGTAGATTGTCTCTCAAAGCTTAGAAATTTGCCCTATTAAATTTAAAATTATGATTAGAAAAGTAAAGAGTCAAGAATATCCAGTGTTAGTAGAGATATGGGAAAGTGCAGTAATACATACTCATGATTTTTTAGCAAGAGAAGACTTCGAGTATTTTAAAAAGACCATACCTAGTTATTTTGAATTTGTAGAGTTGTATGTTCATCTTAACCAAGAGGGAAGAATGACTGGCTTTATCGGTGTTGCTGATGGAAACTTAGAAATGTTGTTCATACACAATGATTTTCGTGGACAAGGAATAGGTAAATTGTTATTAAATTATGCTAAAGATAGACTTCATATTACTAAAGTAGATGTAAATGAACAAAATCAACAAGCAGTTGGATTTTATTTACACATGGGGTTCAAATCAGTAAACAGGTCTGAGACAGACGGACAAGGAAAGCCTTATCCTATCTTACATTTAAGCTTGTAATTATTCCTACGAGTAATGGAAAATGACGGTTTTTTGTATAGAAACAGGATGTTTTAAGGACTAAATCTATAGGAACTGATCTGTTTTGAGTAATATCTGTTCACTTTTTTAGCGAAATGTAGTAATGACGGTACATTCGATGCGTTTAGCTTTGGTGTGTTGAAAGTGAGTGGATTAGGTAATATTTACCGTTTGAAATACAATAATGTAATAATATCAAGTGCTAAAAGAGAGAGGTAAAGTGGTAAAAAAGTCAGTAAATACTGTGTATATGTGAGATTATATTCTATTTTTGTAATACATATTTAAAATGTAAAAATTACCATGAAAGAATTAATCGAAAAAATCAACGCTGAGTTTGAAGCGTTCCAACAAGATTCAGCTTTACAATTAGAAAACGGAAATAAAGCTGCAGGTACAAGAGCACGTAAAGCTTCTTTATCTATTGAAAAACTTTTAAAAGAGTTTAGAAAAGCTTCTCTAGATGCTTCAAAACAATAATAATAAAAACTCCTACTTTACTAAGTAGGAGTTTTTTTATTCTTTAAGTTTGTGTTTTATAAAAAGAGCATGAACTATTTTATCATTGGTGATATACACGGTTGTTATCACACGTTTTGTTCTCTTCTAGAGCAGTGGGATTCTTCTAATGAGCATTTAATATTAGTAGGAGATTTAATAGATAGGGGCAATTATAGTTGGTTAGTCGTAGAGAAGTGTTTAGCCTTATTAAGTGATACAACATTATCAGTAACTGTTCTTAAGGGAAACCATGAAGCTGAACTTATTCAGTATATCAAGGATGGACGTCATGAAATATGGACATCTCAGTGTGGTTTAGCCACTTTAGAAGACTTTCAAAGGCATCATGTAGATTTGCAAAACCTTTTACCACACTTAGAAAAATTACCACTTAAGTTTGAGACTTCTTCGTTTATTGTCACACATGCAGGAGTATGTGAGACGATTAATCCTTATGATGAGTCTAATTGGGATGGGGTGTTATGGACTCGTAAGCCACTTGTCAATCTTCATAAACTACAGGTTCACGGACATACTCCTTTAAAACAAAACCATCCTCAGTATACTTTAGATAGCCACTCATATAATATAGATACAGGAGCTTATTATGGTTATGGGTTAACTGGTATTAAGTTAGATCAAGTAGCTACTGTTATTGAGATTATAAATATACCTACAGATAGGCGTGATATAGCATCAGAGAATAATGAATAATTGTATCTTTGATAGAGAGTAGTTTTAATTCTACTTACAATATTGCGTGAAGTCATGAAGAATCTCTACGTACTGATTATATGAGAATGAAGGAATATAAGTATAGTATTTTTACGGATAAAATAGAAGAGGGAATAAATAAAGGATTATTAAAGCCTGGAGATAAATTACCTTCTGTTCGTGCTATAAAAAAAGAATACAACTTAAGTATAAGTTCTGTTCAGAGTGGTTATGATTACCTTGTATTTAAGGGGTTGGTCACTAGTGTGCCTCGCTCTGGGTATATTGTATCTGATCGTCTTGCGGAACAAAATTTAGAAGTAGAATTACCTATTATCCCTCGCGATGCAGTTTTTAGAAAGAAAATACATCTTATAACGAATCCAATAAGTGATACTAGTCAGACAATACTGAATGAAGCGAGTCCATCTGACCTCTTTATTCCTCAAAAATTAGTTCTCAAAACAATGCAAGAGGTAATAAGAGAAAAAGGAGCTTCTTTACTTCGTTACTATCCTAATAATGGGGCAGAAGAGCTAAGAGCCTTGTTAGTGAAGAGAGCTGGACTTCATGGAGCTTCTATATCTTCAGATGAACTTTTGGTGACTGATGGAGCATTACAAGCACTATATATTGCTTTAAGCTCTATTACTTCACCTAATGATATTATAGCGGTGGAGAGCCCATGTATCTTCTCTATTTTAGAAGTTATTGCTAGTCTGAAGCTAAAGACAATAGAAATACCTGTTCGTGCATATGATGGTTTTGATACAGATTATTTAAAAAAGGTCTGTGCAACTAATAATATAAAAGCGATTGTACTAACTCCTAATTTTCATAATCCTACAGGAATATTAATGACGGAGGAGAGCAAAAAAGCGGTTTACGAAACTGCTCTATATCACAATGTACCCATTATAGAAAATGATGTTTTTGGCTGTCTTTATTTTAAGGGAAGTAGACCAAGTAATATTCGTAACTATGATGAAGCAGGATTGGTAATGACATATTCGTCTTTTTCTAAATCGTTAGCACCAGGTATTAGGTTAGGATGGTTAGCAGCTGGACAGTTTTTTTCTGAAGCAGAGCGCTTGAAGTTTGCTCTAGGGCGTTCGGTATCTCCTATAAATCAAGAGGTAATGATAAAGCTTCTTCAATCTTCGGCTTACGATAAGCATCTTAGAGTTTTTCGTCAGCAATTAGAACGTCAAGCATTACAGTTGGTGAAGCAATTAATTCATAGTTTTCCTGATTCTATTCATGTTCAACTTCCACAAGGAGGGTATTGTACATGGGTTCAATTATCTGCACATATAGATATGAACTTTTTCTATAAGCGATGTACAGAAGAAGGAGTACAGTTTACACCTGGAGAGACTTTCTCCTTTACAGATGTATATGATAATTGTTTTAGAGCAGTATTCTCTAAACAACTTACTTTACACAATCTAGAAGCCATAAGAAGAGTAGGAGAGTCTATATTATAAGCGATGTACCGATGCTTTTTTAGAATACTGTATCGAAACAAATGGGATAGAAAAGGATATGTTTGTAGATAAACATGAAATAATATGGATGTAATATCAAAATTCACAATAGGAACTGAAGAGGGACTTGGTATTCTTTTTCAATTAAGAGAAGCTCAAATAAGAGAAATGTATGCGGATACAGTGGAAATAGAGCAATTAAATCAATATATAACTCAACAATTAAATCATAAAGAAGCTGTATTAGAATTGAATAATCTAAGTACACAAATGCTAACAGTGTTTAAGAAAGAAGTACCTGCAGGTTTTGTAATGATTAAACAAGTAATGCAACCAGAAGTATTAAAGGATAAAAAAGTTATTAATCTTGAACCTTTTTATATCAATTCTGAGTATAATGAAGAAGAAATAAGAGAGTCTTTATGGCAAAAGAGTTTATCCTTAACTCGTAATTATGACGCTATATGGATAGAGGTTTTACAGAATAACCCTTTAGTTCTCTTCTTAAAAGAGTGGGGCTTTGAGATTAATCAAGAGTCTGTTATGGAACCTTTTAATAAGCCTTCTTATATCATGATAAGATGGAAACCTAGTGAATAAGTTCTTTTGATAAAGAGTATATTTTATAAGTTAATTTTGATTATGGCTGTGAACAATTTGTTTATGGCCATTTTTATTATTGTATGTTGAGAGGCTCAAGCCCTAGAGCTTTTCTTCTCTGATTTACTTTTTTGAGATTATCATAAGGATATAATATTAGATTTCCATTATCATCATAAGTCGATTGCGTTCCATATTTTTGAGGGATTTCTTCCCCTGTCGCTATTTTATCTTGTAAGTAAGCCAAGTGTTTGGGTTCTAAATAACCTAGTTTTATAGCCTTTTTTATTTGTTTGAAATATTTCTTTTGATATTTAGTATTAGCATGTAATAATATGACAAGAGCATGGTAACTACTTTCTTTTTTGTTTGCTATTGCTGTATGAAAATCACAATGATCAAAGATGTTAAATAATAATCTTTGATTCAGTGCATCAACTTTCAGGTCGATTGTACCACCTAATCTATTTTCTTTATCTTTTAGGTAAGCATCTTTTAGTAGATTATCTATTTGGGTACAGTCGATGTCTAATTTAGTATTGATAGTGTCAGAATATGTTCCATAAGTTTGATACAACAGCATAGTCTTTTTAAATGCTATATCTTTTTTAGTGATTTTTCTAAATTTTAAAATTGTAGAATCGTTTTGTTGGTCTACGTATCTATCTACAGTATATTTTTTTGGAGAGTATATAGACGCTTGTTCATAATTTATAAGATCATTATTTGGAGATAATATTTTATAAACTTTATCATTAAGAGCGTCAATTTTTATTAATTCTAGTATTTGTTTATTACTCATTTTTTGATACCTTCTATTTGAGGTACAACTAGTAAAGATTAAAGAGAAGAATAAAAAGTAACTTATATATCGGAACATTGTATTTCGTTTTTATAAAGATAATGTTTTTCAATCTTATTCTGTAATTTGTTATTACTGTGTATATGGTATATCTACACTTTTAGTTGAAAAAGAGCCAAGTTCTTTCTAGAGAGAACTTGGCTCGCAGTATAAAAAGCTTAGAAAAAGGAAAAGTATTAATAAGGTATAAAGCCCTTACTTAACTTACTAAGAATCTTCTTGGTAGGAGAAGATAACATGACCATGAGAATAATAAATATTAACCCCCAAATAACCCAAGTATAGTAGTCTTGAGAGGCTCTAGTTATAATCTGTGTATTGATATGATTATTGTAAATTTTAGTGGCTAGCTGAGCTCCTGTGGTGTAATCTTTTCCATCTAGTGTGACATGGTGTTGTATATTTTTAAGTGTTTCATTGTTTAATGGATTAGTAGAGGCTATATATTCAGAAGCTCTATTGTAGTGTATACTTTTATTAAACAGTTGGAAGTAATTGGTAATTCCTATCGTAACAGAAAAGCTTAAGAACCTAAAGCTAATTCCTAAAAATGAAACAGCATTAGATATAGCTGGTGGTATAGAGGCAGCTGCGTATATTATTAAGGGAATGTGTAAAGCTGCAATAGCAAATCCTTGAATAAAAAAAGGAAGTATAAAGCTTTCTCTTGTACCTGTGTTAGAGAATAAGAAATAGACTTGGATATGATAGATTAATAAAGTTCCAAAACCAAGTAGTACAATGTATTTAATCGCAACATCATTTAATAATAATCTGGACACAATTAGTAACCCCGCTATTGTCCCTAAGGTATTACTGATATAAATACTAGTCAGATGAATAGAAGATACGCCTAATGTCTGTAAATAGGAGTAAGCAAAACCTGTCGTTCCTTTAAAAAAGTAATAGATCATAATCAAGAGAATCCCTAAACAGAAATCTTTATATCTAAAAACAGCTAGATTAATAAAAGGTCTTTTAAGACTGAGTTGTCTCAAGATGAATAAGATTAACCCTACAACTGTTGTACTAGTTAACAGTCTGATTCTACTGTGTTCTAAATAATTTAATTGTTGTCCATACACGAATATATAGCCGATAGAACAGATAATAATCGTAAAGTAAATATAACTAATCCAATCTACTTGATATAGAGGGAGTTTTTCTCTAATGTGTACATTATTAGTAATAGTGAGTAATAGAACAGCTCCTGGTACCTGCAAGATAATCAGTAAGTAAAACATAATATTAAATGAATAGTACTGAAGTATGTAGCTACATAGTATTCCACATATCGGAACAGAAACTAATAAAGTACCATAGAATATAGTATATCCTATCACTCGGGCTCTAGCAGAATTAAGTCTTGGAAAGATAAGATTAAGACAGATACTACAGAATAAAGCACATACAGCTCCTTGTATAAAACGACAAATAAAGAAGATAGTCAAGTCTCTAGTCATCGCACAGATGATATAAGTAATCGTATTAAAGACAATACCTAGTAAGAGGTATTGTCTTAAGGAAAAGTACTTGACTAATCGATCATCTAGTGGTAAGAAACAAACTAAAGCACCATACATTAGTATTACTGAATACTGGACATCAGAAGCTTCGATACCATAATAACTCATCGTCTCTAGCGTATTGCTATAATAAAAAGCAAATACTGCTAAAGCAGGAAAGAGTATTAAGAAAATAGTGATACGAATAAGGTAATCTGGTACCCACTCTTTAAAAGTTGGTAGTTTTATGTTTCTCATGGTTTATCTATATATACATTGGCATTCATCCCAGCTGATAAGTTGCTAATCTTAGCTACATTATCTTTTAGTTTGATTCTTACAGGGATACGTTGAATTATTTTGACAAAGTTCCCCGTAGCGTTATCAGGAGGTAGTAAAGAATATCTAGATCCAGTAGCTGGTGAGATAGATTCTATCTCTCCTATAAATTCCATATCGGGAAAAGCATCTATTGTTATTTTAGCAGATTGCCCTATTTTAAACTTGCCAATTTGTGTTTCTTTAAAGTTTGCTATGATCCATTTACCTCTTTCTTCATTGACGATATAAGAGATCGTTTGACCAGATTGTATTAATTGTCCTTCTTGTATAATCTTCTTACCTATTCGACCAGTATAAGGTGCTGTGATAATAGTATACCCTAAGTTGAGGTTGCTTTTATCTAAAGTAGCTTCACTCAACTTTATATTAGATATAGCTGCAAGTTTCTGAGCTTTTACATCTTCTATTTTAGACAATGCAGCTTGATAAGCTTGTTGAGCAGCTTGGTATTCTGATACTGCTATATCTAGAGCTGTTTTGATATTGTCAAATTGCTGTTGAGTAGTTGATTCTTCTTCAAGTAGATTTTTAAATCGTTTAAACTCTTGTTGTTGTCTAGTGAGCTTTGCTTTAGCTACTTCTATCTGAACTTTTGTTACTTGTGCATTAGTATGTAGTGTATTGATGTTTGCATCCAGTATGTCGATTTGAGATTGGGCACTTTGTAGAGAGGCTTTAGCTTCTTGTTGAATAGCTTTATAATCTCTGTTGTCAATTGTGATTAGTGTATCTCCAGCTTTTACCAATTGATTTTCTTCAAAGTGTATTGTCTTGATATAGCCACCTACTTTGCTATTTATAGGGTTTACATATTGTTCTACTTGAGCATCATTAGTTGATTCATATCTTAAAAATTCTATTCCCAAAATCATCCCATAGACTGCTAACCCTGCGATAGCCACTAGCGCTATTATTTGAGTTATTTTAAGAATGATACGGTCTGCTTTTGTTATTTTATTATTTGTACTCATAGTTGTTTTTACTTATAAATTACCGATTACCTTTTGTATTTGATAATATTCTATTTTAGCATTTATCTCTGCTGTAGTGAGATCGAATTGAGCTTGTAACAGTTGTGTTTCTGCATCTAATAAGTCTGTCAATAAAGACTGTTGATTAAAGTAACTATTTCTGATAATGCGCAATGTTTCTGTAGTTTGCTTGATGTTCTTTTCAGCAACAGAGATTCTTTGTAACGTTTCTGTATATTTTACATAAGATGCTCTAAGCTCATTTTTTAACTGATCTACTTTTTGTTCTCTTTCTACTTTTTGTTTTGAGATAAAGGACTGCTGGCTTATTTTCTGATGCTTGGTGTGATATAAGTTAGAGATAGGAATATTGAGTTTAAGACCTACCTGTCCCATACCGTATAAGGCATCAGCATAATGATATGCTTTACTCTGTGGATAGTTAAAACTGTAATCAGCAAATAAACTTACTTTAGGAAGTAGTTTCGCTTGGAGCTGTTTTAAATCCAATTCACTTCGTTGAATGTCATTATCTGCTATTTGCAGTTCATAAGCGTTATGTAATGCTTTTTCTAAATAAGATTCATAAGAGGATTCTAAGTTTATTTCTTCCTTTAAATCCTTGTATAATGGTGTTAGAGGAGCTAGTTCATCACGCCCCATTAGCAAATTAAGTTGCTGTTGGATAATCAGAATGTTGTTTTCAATTTCTGTCAATAGCATTTGATGATTAGACAAGGTCACCTCAGAACGCAACACATCACTTTTCAGAATAGTACCATTCTTGTATAGACTGTTAATCTCAGCAAGTTGTTTGTTGTCTTGTATTATCTCTTTTTCGACAAGATCTTTATAATGTGTATGGCGTATTAGCGTATAAAAGAGTTTTGTACTTTCTAGTTTGACTTCAGCTAACGAGAGTTGGAGTAGTGAATGAATAGAGGCTAGAGCTACTTCTTGTATTTTAATCTCCCTGTTTTTGCTCAGTCCATTGTACAGTATTACATCTGTCGCTAACATCGAACTATAGTTGGTTGAATTGATCCTAACTGTTGTAGGCTTGTTTAGAAAACCATCTTCATATAGGGGCATATCTGATAGTCTACTATAGCTACCTTGTAAGTTTATAGTAGGAAGTTGGCTTGCTTTTGTGTTTTTAATATTTTCTTGTTGCGCTTTCTCATTTAGTTGTATTGCTTTTATTTTTTTATGATTCTCTTGCGTAAGTTCCCATATTCTGTCTAAATCAAAAGTGTTTTTATCATCCGTAATAGATTGGGGTAGTGCTTTTTGACCTATTATGAGCAAAAAGATTATTAGGTATAAAAAGTTGTTCTGTTTCATGTATTCTATTTATTTACTGCAAAACTAGATTAGAATGATTCTAAGAGTTTTATATAACTAGCCAATATTTTACTTATTTTAGCCATTATGGAAATGTTATTACAAACAGAAAAGGAAATAGATCAATACAAGGACAGTATCTATATTATGCGAGAGCAATTAGAACACAGGTTTCCTCCTCATAAGCACAATAAGAGTCAGATACTTCTAGTATCTGGAGGGATCGCTTATCTAAAGACAAAAGAAAGAGAGTATTATATACCAGCTCAGCATTATGTATGGATACCTAAAGGGATGATACACAATGTCAAGTCTAATACTACGGATGTCGTGATTCTAAATATCTATTTCTATGAAGAAGATACTGATGTGGAGCATCGCTTTATGGAGCGTTTAGGTATTTATCCAGTGAGTAATTTGATGTATGAGATGTTGATTTATGCTAGGCAGTGGAAGGGAATTATCCTACCTGATACTTGGGCTTATGAGTTTCTATCTACGATGAAGCACTACATTATGCAGCATCCAGGTAAGTCATTTTCTATTCAATTGCCTACAACAGAAGAACCTAAAATGTTGTTGATCACAGAGTATATGCAGAAGAATTTAGGTGAAGCATTAACACTAAATGTAATGGCTGAGGTATTTGGCTATAGTGTGAGGACATTGACAAGATTATTTAAATCTCATTTAGATATTTCGTTTTTGCAATATTTAAAGATGGTAAGAATGATTAAGGCTATGGAGCTTCTGATGAGTACAGATAAGAATGTGAGTGAAGTTGCCTTCGATGTTGGGTATTCTAGTATTGCTGCTTTTAGCAATACTTTTCAGCAATTGTTTAATGTCAGACCAAGTGATTTCCAGATTTCAATGCACAATATAAAGTAAAAATAAACGCTTATAGCTATAAACTATAAGCGTTCTGTTATTTTAAGCATTTTGTTTTGTATCTGAGATGATCAGTTCTCGTAATAATACACTCTGAGGTAAGTCGTAAGCAAATTTGATAGTACGTGCTATATCAATAGCTTGAATACGGTTTGCTCCAGATGATTTCATCCACTCTTTATAGCCCTCTTTAATATCTTCACTGGTTGTATGGCTTAAGAGCTCTGTTGCTACTGCTCCAGGTTCAACAGAAATAATACGCACATTATAAGGACTGAGTTCTAAACGAGCAGTTTGTGTTACTCCTCTTACAGCATATTTACTAGCACAGTAGGCAGCGTGATTATGAAAGGGTAATACACCAGCTATTGAGGATACATTGATAATAGTCCCTGCCTGTCTATCCTTCATATCTCCCATTACAGCTTGCATACCGTTCATGACACCTAATACATTGATATCAAGCATTTGTTTCCATTCTTGAGGATCCTGAGTAGCTAAATCGCCTAATAGCATTACACCTGCATTATTAATTAATAAGTCAGTCTTGCCATATATTGCCTCAGCTTCACGGATTGCCTTTTCGAAAGCATCTTTATCAGATACATCTACACTTCTACATAGTGTATTTGGTAGATTTAGAGCCTCCATCTTTTCCAATCTTCTTGCTAACAGCAATAGAGGATGTCCACTTTGAGCAAATTCTTTTGCTAGTTCCATACCAAATCCTGAGCTAGCGCCTGTGATTACTACTAATTTCTTTTCCATTGTCAATGAATTGTTTTTATGCAATTTACTGACAATATTGGTTTTTACCTGTAATGTAGCAGCTTTTTTTTTGATATATTTATCTAGTTATAAGGCGTGTACGATGTAGTATAAAAGGACTTATTCTTTAAAACGATTATTGTGTTTAGCTATACAAATCTTATTAAAAATATTTTAAAAAGATTGCGATTTATCAAGTTTACTAAAGAGGTTTTATAATACCTTCGTATAAAGGAGTTAAACTTATAGAGATGAGATTTATAAACGCAATAGAATTAGTACCGTTTAATTATGCTAAAAGCGACTATCAGAGTTCTATAGGCAACGCTGTAAATACCCAAAAGAATGGGCTATTTATTAAAATAAGAATTTGCCAGATAGTGATATAGAACAGATGTGGGATACTATTAAACGAGTGGACTTAATAATAGGGATAGAGTAGAGGTAAGTAATGTATAACTAAATAAATTAAGCGGTAATGAAAGAGATTTTTGATACCTTTAGTCCTAAGAATGCTTTAGTAAAGAAGTATGTGGACTATTATTACTTAGATATAAAGCCCAATAATGAGGTGAGAGAGTACCAGTGCTTTCCTCATTATAACAATACGATTTCTATCTATGCTTCTCATCAACTAGCTAGTGATGGTTCGATGGCGTTTAATGAAGGAGCAGATGATTATCAGATATTCACTCCTATTAGAGAAGATATACTTCATGTGAAGCAGGTGGGGAGAGTACACAGAGTGGTTATTGTCTTTCATCCATTGGGGATACAGCAGTTTTATCGCCATTTAAGTTTTGTCAATCTGATTACTGATTATAAGTTTATGGAAGTAGGCGAATTAGCAAAAGTCTTCGCTACTACTGATGTAGATGTTATTACTACATTGTTAGATACAGCATTAGAGAAGAGATATAAGCTATTCTCAAATAGCCTTTTAGAACAAACAATAGAGTATATCTTCAGTGAAGAGGATAACTTCTCTGTACAAGAGTTAGCAGATAGACTAGGAGTGAGCAGACAACATCTAAATAGAGTTTTTAAGGCCAATATGGGAGTATCTCTAAAGAGATTTTATGATATCTATTTATTTAGAAGAACAGTGAACCAGAAACTCTATACCTCTCCTGAAGAGAAGTTGACTGATATTGCTTATCGCTTTAACTTTAATGATCAGTCACATCTAATAAAGACTTATAAGGCAATGACTAATAATTCTCCTAAAAACTTCTTTGAGAAAGGAACTAAACTAGGAAGTAAAGATACTTTTTGGCATCTAGAGAAATAGATGTTCCATTTGTACAATTTTAGTATTGTAGTGTTGTTTACTTTCGCTTTATTAATAATTAGAATTATGAAGGGATATCATGTATTACTAGCATTTATGTTTAGTATAGTGTCTTTTGGACAGAGTACTTACTCTAAGTTGATCAATCAAGCAGATGATTTGTTAGAAGAGCACGAGGATGAGCAAAGTAAAAGACAAGCTTTTTCTCTTTATGAAAAGGCGTTTAAGTCATTTCCAGACAGTATAACAGCAGCTGATTTATCAGAAATATCAATCATTGCCTCGGAGTTAAAAGAAGCAGATAAAGCCTTTGCTTATCTAGATCGGTTGATAAAGATAGAACGTGCACAATACGGCTTCTCTGGTTGGCAAAATGTAACAAACAAAAGTGCTTTAGAGGAATACAAGAACTTATTAGATGATCCTAGATGGGCTTCTATGATGAGTGAAGCGCATGCGTTAAAAGCTAAGTTTGATGTAAATCTAAAAGAGGCAGAGGAAGAATTCTATAAGGTGAAATCTACTAAAGAGTTAACCTCTACTAATGGAAAGAAATTATATGAAGAAATCAAAGTGTACAATCCTTATCTACCTAAGGCAAAACAAGATTATTCTATCAGCTTTGCTATAAATGATACAGTGAAGACTTCTTTCTTTATTCATTTGCCTAAGAACTATTCTCCAGAGAAGGAATACCCTGTATTATTCTTTTTGCATGGAGCAGTTAGATACAATAATCTTCAAGAGTTTCAGACCAAAGAACTTAGTTTAGGAGGATGGAATAGATACTATACGAAATATGGAGATCTAGATGAGGTAATATTAATATTCCCAAGTGGAGGTAAGAAGTATAATTGGATGACATCTAATGATGGTTTCTTTATGATACCTGCTATGCTGAGAGAAGTTAAGAAGGCTATTAATGTAGATGATAATAAAGTATTTATCGCAGGGCATTCTAATGGAGCGACGGGTTCATTCTCTTATCTGATGAAAGACTCTTCTCCCTTTGCAGGGTTCTATGGGTTTAATACTCAGCCTAAGGTATTCACAGGAGGAACTTTTATAGAGAATATAAAGAATCGTTCTTTTATCAACTTCTCTACAGATGAGGACTATTATTATCCGCCTAACGCAAATGATTCTTTTACAGCGATGATGAATGAGTTAAAGGCAGACTATAAAGAGTATCGTTATAATGGGTTTCCACATTGGTTCCCAGAGTTTGACGAGTCAGAACCAGCTTATGAGATATTGTTTAAAGACCTTAAGGAGAGACAACGCAAGAGCTTTAATAAAGAGCTGACATGGGAGTTTGATGACAATGCTTATGGAGGTGTGGATTGGTTGACTAATATCAAATTAGATACACTAGCCCAAAAAGCAGATTGGCATAAAGAACGAAACTTTAAAATTACCAAATGGCTAGAGTATGATAAAGCTGAAAACCTGCAAACGATAGATGTAGATAAGAATGCTTTCGATATGCCACGTTTATCAGGTAAGGCTGTAGCCCGTTATAAAGACAATGAATTTAGAATAGAAACCTCTCGTGTTAAATCCTTATCTATTGCTATTTCTCCTGAAATGGTAAACCTGAAGAACAAGGTTAAAGTATATGTCAATGGTAAGTTGTACTATGATGAGAAAGTAGATTACGATACTGTATTTATATTAGATAATTTTGACAAGACTAGAGATAGAAAGACGATTTGGATTAATAAGATTGATATCACAGTAGAATAAGACAAGAGAGCTAGTAGAGATACTAGCTTTTTTGAGTTTAATAGGTAGAAACGATGGAGAGAATGTATCAGGATGATGAATTTGTTTGTGTAGAGTTAAATGGCTTGAGAATAGAGCGCGTAATAACATGTATGAGTGATGAACGTGATAATGTGATTGTACTTTACTTAAAAGTAGAAGCTTTAGGTTGGTTTGACTTTTTTATTGACGCAGGTATTGCAGTGATGGAAAAGATAAAAGAAATAGAAGAGGATGATAGTTATATATACCTAGATAAATCCCAAGAATTAGAGGCCATCGGAGTGAGGATAAAAGGTATTTATTGCCAGCCTATCCAAAGTAGTTGTCGTCTGACCATAGTATTAGAGAATAATACGAATCTAATTTTACAATCAAAGGACATGAGTGATTATGAAAGTGATGTAGAGTTGTTGCTTTTAGATCTTGGATAAAAGAGGGGCGGCTATCTCATCAGTGGATTAAGATATATTATCATTTATACAATACATTTTTTGTAGTACTATTTCCATCTTTCAATTATTTATTTAAATTAGCTTTGACTTTTTAGGAATAAATCATCTCTAACTTTAACAAATAATCATTAGATGAAACAAAAGATTAAAAATTATAGTATTCACTTTATTAAAGAGATTATTCCTATCGTGGCGGGTATTCTTATTGCTCTTTTTATTGATAATTGGAACGCTAATAGAAAAGACCAAGCCTATATCAATCAAGTGTTTTCGACTGTTCACAGTGAGTTAAAAGAGTCTAGAGAAGAAATAGAGTTTATTCTCCCTATACAGAAAGATTTGGTCAAAGCCTTAGAAAAGCACGCTGATAACGAAGAGAAAAGCCTACAACAGATAGTCATGGAGTCTAAGGGAATCTTTATTCCTCAGATTAAAACAACTGCCTGGCGCTCTATTGCTGCGACTAAGATTGATCTAATCGATTATGATAAGGTAGCTGCTATGACTAATATTGAAGACTTAAAGCAAATGTTAAGCAATAAAAGTGCTTTTCTAATGAATCTTTTGTATTCTAATATGGATAAGACGGATAAGAGTATCAAACAGACTTTTAAGATGGTCGTATTAGATATTATTCAAACAGAAAATACGCTAGAACAGCGTATAGAGCTGATGGAGAAAGAAGGGAATAAGAAAGGATAACTGTGGTGTTTTATTATAATGTATAACCTAGTGAATTAACTGTTTATGAAGTATGGTTTTTCTTTTTTATTATCCCATTAGAGACAACTTTCTGAGTAAGAACCTTATTCTTGGTTTAAGAAATAATAGTGGAGGAGGGAGACAAGAGCTCTGCACAGTTTTATAACCTGTTTAAGAAGTTTAAAGGAAATATATGTACTTGTAAATTTTAATACAATTAGTAATGCAGAGCAATTCACACTAAAATTGAAGAAATTAAATAATATGATGGTATTAGGTGATAATACCAGATGGATGATTACTTATGGTAGAAATCATGCTGTAGATAAGGTAAGTCCTTCTGCTCTTTTTAGAATACATTTTACGGATCTAAATACGCATTGGCGCGAGTATTTACGCTATGAGGGAAAAGGAGTGACACCTGATTTCTATTTATCATCTACTGAAGACTGGATAGAACAGGTAGTCAGAAATTATTGTGAATGATAGCAATGTAAATAGTAGAATGTATAGATTTTCTACTGTTTATAATTACTAGTTTCTCATCTTAGATTCTCTTTTATTATTAGCATAATTATAGCACTAGATAGGGGATAGACAGCCTCAGTTAATCTAAACTTTAAATAGGAGGACAGTCCCTGATCAATAGAAGAAGCATTCATCGACTAACGTATCTTCAGCTCCACCATTTACGGGGTATTCTCCACCAATTGTCGAGCAATTTAAGATAAACGCGCGCTATTACTGAGGTTGTAAAGACTATAGAAAACTGATTAAAATGAGTTTAAAACGATAATATTTTATAAATCAGCAAGTTGTGTTTTTTGGTTATTAAAAAAAGTACAAGTGTTTTTTAGTTTTAAGTACCTAAATAGACTAGATATGGAGTCTTTTTCTAAAAATAGTAGAACTAAATAGTAAAATAGGGGTAATTTAGGTAGGAGAAGATGATTTTTTTTAAAAAATAGTGTAGGTTTTTTAATAAGGAAAACCTACAAGTGTATAAAAAAGCCCGATAACACTCGTTATCGGGTTTTTATTCTGTATGTTTATAAATATGGATACTCACTTTTTTAAATTGTAGTGAGCATCTTATTCGGAAAGTTTTAAACTATGATTGTAATTGTTTGATTCTTATCTAGTCTTCCTTTTTTATAAGAAAAAGAATCTTTGCCTAAACTTTTTTTAGATAGATTATCTATTAATTTATTTGAAATATTTTAATAAGTTTGTATGCACCCCAGCAAGTGCATGTTTCATAATATAATGTAAGGAAGTAAGTTTGC
>NZ_JBBPHJ010000040.1:0-17811 GCF_038039665.1 Myroides sp. C4067 | reverse complement strand
TCCTAAGGAGGGGAATAGTAGTACTGCATAAACATACAGTATGTCATCCTGACGACAGGAAGGATCCCACACGTGACTCATAGGATGAGATCCTTCGTTACACTCAGGATGACATACTGAGCGTGGTATACGGTGTGGATATACGTTGTAGGGCGTATGTGATACGCCCCTACCGTTGTGTGCCGAATGGACGTTATGTACGTACCTTATGCCTGAAGGGCAAACATTCCTAATTCGTAATTTTTAATTCGTAATTCCCCTAAGGGCAGCCATTTTTAATTCACAAAAAGGACTGTTACGACATTGTCATAACAGCCCTTTTGTATATTTTAACTGAAGATTATTTAGCTAATAATTCTTCTACTTTTTTACTTAGCTCCTCACCTCTTAAGTTCATAGCAAGGATAGTTCCGTTACCATCTACAAGGTAGTTAGCAGGGATCCCTTCGATACCATAATCTGCAACGATAGGATCTTCCCAGAACTTTAAGTTAGACACTTGAGTCCAAGTTAATTTATCTGTTGCAATCGCTTTCTTCCATGCAGCATCTTCTTTATCGATAGAGTATCCGATAATATCAAACCCTTTTGCATGGTAAGCTTCATACGCTTTTACAACATTAGGATTCTCTTGACGACAAGGTCCACACCATGCTGCCCAAACATCTACTAACACTAACTTCTTTCCTTGTAAGAAAGAAGATAGAGTTAATTCTTTTCCTTCTGGTGTAAGTGCTTTAAACTCTGGTAATTTTTCTCCTACTGATAATCCTTTTACTCCTTCACCCTCATCTAATATTTGGCTTAAACGCTCAGCAACTCTCTTACCTATCTTAGATTCTTTTAATCCTTTAGAATATTTATCGTACTCTGCTTTAAATTCTGCTGGTGTTTTTTCTCCTGCAGGAATCATTTGATTTAGTAAAAACATTCCGAAAGCATTTCCCTCATTCTCTTTAGCGTATTTGTCTAAAATAGTTTTAGGAGCTACTAGTAATTCTTCGTACTGCGTTTGTAATTTTTTAAACTCTTCAGAGTCTGTCTGACCATTCTGAGCCATCATCATCATTTGCATTCCATTCTCATCAGAGAACTTCATAATCTTCTCTGCGTAAGGATTGATTTCATTTTGAAACTTCTGAAGCTTCTCATTGTTCTCAGTTCCACCAACAACAGTCTTCTCTGGTGTTTCTTTATCGATCTTGATTGTAATCGTTCCTGGTTCGCCTAAGAAAAAGGCATTAAACCCTTGCTCTCCTTCACTTTTAATACTTAAAAAAGCTTCGTCTAACTCTGTAAACTTATGTTCGATAGATACCTTCCCACCTACGATAGTTCCTTTAGCTACCTCTGTAGGCACATCTTTACCTACCTCTACAGCTAATATTTCTACTTCAGTATTATCAGGGAAGTTACTAGCAGTCACTTCAATAACACTTTTTTTCTCACACGATGCAAATACTAATGCGGCGATAAGAAAAACTCCTAATTTTTTCATTTAAATATGTTTTTTATTTTAATCCTTAAAAATAGACATTATTTTAAACGAACACCCTTATTTTTACATACTTTTTAAAATGATTAACTAAATACTACTATGCTTACCCTATAAATGCCTTATACAGTTCTATAATTGTAATAAAAAAAGCTAGCATGAACATACTCATGATAGCTTTATATTTTTCTAATTACTTAGCTAAGATTTCTTCTATCTTCTTACTAAGTTCTTCTCCTCTAAAGTTCATTGCTAGAATAGTACCATTCCCATCTATTAAGTAACTTGCAGGAATTCCCTCTATTCCATAAATCGGCACAATAGGATCATCCCAATACATCAAATTAGAAACCTGAGTCCAAGTTAACTTATCCACTTGAATTGCTTTTTTCCAAGCTACCTCTTCTTTATCTAATGAATATCCTATAATATCAAAACCTCTATCGTGATAAGCTTCATAAGCTTTCACTAAATTAGGATTTTCTTGACGACATGGCCCACACCACGAAGCCCATAGATCTACTAATACTAACTTTTTATCTTTTAAGAAATCAGTTAAGGTTAATTCTTCGCCTTCTGGTGTCAGTCCCTTAAAGTCAGGTAACTTACCCCCAATAGCTAAGTCCCCTTCTGCTCCTGTTAATAGCGACTGCACCTTCTTACCTAATTTTGTCTTTTTTAACTGTGCAGGGTATTTACTAAACTCTTCTTTTAATGCTTCTAACGATTTTTCTTTCGAACCTATCTTTTGAGAAATCATTAATAGCCCTAAAGCAGTTCTATTGTTCTCTATCTCAAATTTATCTACTAATCTAGAAGTCTCTTCTGTCAATACATTATATTGTTGTTTCAGTTTTTCTATGACTGCGGGATCGTTATCACCAGATGCATTATTAAGTACCGCCCCATTCTCAGTTAGAAACTGTGTCAGTTTATCAGAATAAGGCTTCATCTCATTTAAGAACTGTTGTAACTTTATATTATTCTCAGTTCCACCAATGATAGGGCGATCAGGGTGATGTTGGTCATATTCAATGGTAATTTTACCAGGTTCTCCCATAAAGAAAATGCTATGCCCTACCTGTCCCTCCTCTTGGATAGAAAGAAAAGCTTCATCTATTTCTGTAAACGGATTCTTAAGGCTCACCTTACCATCCACAATAACTCCTTCTGCTACCGCAAACGGCGTATCTTGACCAATCTCTTTAGACAGTATTTCTACTTTTGCATTATCTGGAATATTCTTCGTCGTAATTTCAATTACATTTTTATCTTGGCACGATACAAATACCAATGCGCCAAAAAGCAATATACTTAACTTCTTCATTTGGATATTTTTTATTTACAGGTTAAAAATAGATATTATAAAGGAGTAATCCCCATACTTTTGTTGACTTTTAATCACAATTAACCTTTCGTATCAGTATATTAACAAATTTGGCTAAAAACTTGTATTATTCTGCCAAATACTTGAATTACAATACAACTATTCCCCTGCATCCTTATCTATATATCCTACAAAACTCCATTAGGTACAAAAAAAACTGCTATAACCTAAAGTCATAGCAGTTCTAAAATATATTAATGTGTAAATTACTTTACTAATAATTCTTTTACTTTTTCTCCTAATTCATTTCCTCTCAAATCCATTGCTACAATAACACCATTACCATCAATTAAGTAATTCGCAGGAATCCCTTGTATACCATAATCTGCAACAATCGGGTCTTTCCAGAACTGTAGATTAGAAACTTGTGCCCAAGTTAGCTTATCTGCTGCAATAGCCTTAACCCAAGCTACCTTATCCTTATCTAAAGAATATCCTATAATGTCAAAACCAAGCTTATGATAGTCTTCATACGTTTTGACAACATTTGGGTTCTCTTGACGACAAGGACCACACCATGAAGCCCAGACATCTACCAGTACTAGTTTCTTCCCTTCTAAAAAAGAGGATAGCGTTAATTCTTTATCCTCAGGAGTAAATCCTTTAAACTCTGGTAATTTATCCCCTATTTTAAATGTAATAACCTCTTTCCCTTCATTTTCTACTAAATCATTGATACGTGCTTCTACTCGCTTACCGAATTTAGATGTTCTCAATGCTTCTGGATATTTGTCAAAATCAGCTTTATACTCCACTAATGATTTCTCTTGCATATTCATCACTTCTACAAACATGATCAATCCAAATACGTTATCTCTATTTGCTGCTTCATACTTCTTGATTGTTGAATCGAACTCATTTGCAAAACCGGAGTACTCTTCTTTTAACTTTTTAAGTTCTTCTTGACCATCATCACTTGTTGTTGAATCAGCTAATTCTTGCATTCTTGCCATATTCTTTTCGACGAAAACATTCAGCTTTTCTGATATAGGGCGCGTATCTTCCATAAACTGCTGTACTTTCTTATTATTAGCCGTTCCTTCAACAGTACTTTTATCAGGATTATCCTTATCGAATCGAATGGTAATTGCTCCTGGTTCACCAATAAAAAGAACGATATGATTCACATCTTCTGACTCTTTTATCGAAAGATAAGCCCATTCTCCCTCTGTAAATGGATTATCTAATACTACCTTACCTCCTACTATATCTCCAGTAGCTACAACTTCTGGTTCATTAAAATCTAAGCTTCTTATATAGACTTCTACTTTAGTGTTATCTGGTAGATTCTCTGTTATTATCTCAATTGTATTCTTCTTCTGGCAAGAGACCATCAATAAAACCAACGCGAACAAAACACTTAACTTCTTCATAATTAATTTTTTAATTAAAACTAAAGTAATAATTATTATATTATATCTACTAATTATAATTTGATTATTATTAGTCTTCTTTGTTTTTTAAAAGTTACTCTTACTTCTCAATCCATTTTTTGAAATCATTTACCTTCTCTCTACTCACGATTAACTCTTCTGATTCTAGATTAATAAGATTTAGCTTTAACCTAGAATTAGAATAGGCATAGATATCTTTAATACTGTTAATAGATACAATAAACTTCCTATTCATTCTAAAGAAATCTGTTGGGTCTACCATCTTTTCTAATTCCTCAAGGCTATAATCGATAATATAATTACGTCCTTCTGTAGTCTGTACATAAGAGGCTTTATTCTCACTATAGAAACAGACAACCTCAGAGCGCATCACTATTTTTATCTGTGTTCCAACTTTTACAACAAAGCGCTCTTTATACTCCATTGTATTACTAGAATTCATAAATTGCTTAAAGAGATCTAACTGTTGATTAAACCCAAAGAACACAGATCGATTATTCTCAAACTTCTCTATGGCTTGTTTTAATTCTTTCTCTTCAATCGGTTTAAGTAAATAATCTATACTATTCAACTTAAATGCCCTTAAAGCATACTCATCATAGGCTGTTGTAAAAATAATAGAACTATTAATCTTTACTTGTTCGAATATCTCGAAAGACAGACCATCAGACAACTGAATATCTAAAAAGATGAGGTCTGGCTCTTTATTAGAACCAAACCACAGTACTGCCTCCTCGACACTAGAAAGGTTTATCATAGAACTATAACCTAACTTATCTAACTTCCTCTCTAGCGAGCGAGCTGCAGGCTTTTCATCTTCAATAATAACTATACTAATCATGATGATTTAATCTTACTTGGTATTGATATGTTTTTTTTAATCTCTCGAATTCTCTCTTTTCCAATCTCTCTTGCAACTTAGATAAAACAGGTATCTTATCTATGTATAGGATAATAACTCTTACCAATGCGCATAGAATTAATAGAGAAAAAAGTAAATATGCATTCATTGGGTTATCATTCCCTACTTGTATTCGTACACGTCTAAAATGATAATAATTAGCAAAGAATACAAAGGCAATAATTGCCATATAAACAATAATCTCTATTCCAATACAAACTAAACTGTTATAACGCTTTCTCTGAAGTCTTTGATAGCTCCTTAAAGCTTCTGGTGATATGGTTGACTCTTTCATATACTGTTAGTTCCATTTTTGTGTACCTCCGTTGTTATGCTTATCCATATACTCTCTAATCTTCTTATCCTCCCAATCTCTGCCTAAAAACAGACTGTAATTAAATGTTCTCATCGCATCAGCAGCTAAGCCTATTCCCCATCCAAATAAAGGAATCAATGCCCATGGGAAAGTTGGATTAGTAATCATATTGATCACCATTAAAAAAATATTGACCATGATGAATGTAGTTAAATGAGCATAAAACTTCTTTATTTTTTCTACATTTTTCTTAGCTTCTACTAAGATTTCTTGTTCGTTCTCAGGTACATCTATGATTCTCATCTGTTCTATAATTTTAGTTAGTATTGGTATTCTTACTGTAAAATATTCTTCTGACTCTTCTATAAATACTGGTTTAGAAGTTAGTAGCGCATATCTACTGGCTATATTTTCTAACCCGATTCCTTTTCTACTTTCGAAAGTCTGTTTTTTATTCAATGTATTTTGAATTATTAAATACCCATCAGGACTTTCTTTGATTAGAATATGTATTGGCTTTTGTGAAGAAGATTTATTGTGTTTAATCACGTTTTCTAATAACAACTGTAAAGACAACGGAACTACTTTAGCACCTTCTTGTTTTACCCTTTCAGGCAATTCAAATATTAGACTATCTTCAAATCGCATCTGTAACAGCTCAATATAAGTCTTCGCAAAGGCTAGCTCTTCTTCTAGAGGAACTAATTCTTTATTCTTCTGATCTAAGATATAGCGATAAGTCTTAGATAGGGAATGGTTAAACTCTACTGCTTTCTCCTGATCCTCTTCTATTAATGCCCCTAATACATTTAAACTATTAAACAAAAAGTGAGGGTCTAACTGGTTCTTAAGACTTTCAAATTGAGCAGATACATTACCTGTTATTACTTTCTGTTCTTCTAACTGTTGATCTTTTACTAAAGAAGAAAAGGTAATATGAAAATAGATCGCTAATAGAATAGAATAAAACACAGTGAAGTTTAAAACAGACCTAAAGCCCCCATTCATAAACACAGTAGCGATATGCCCTCCCTCTACAAAGAAACTATTAATCATCTTTAGAAGAATAGCGACACAGAGTATTACTGCAAAGTTAATAGCCGTAGTGATCGCTGTAGCCCATCCGATGTTTCGTTCATTCTCTCTTAGATACATATTCAGTCTACCAAAATAGCTCTTCTTTAAATAATAATTAACTCCCAGTACCGCCGAAACAAGTATACTGAAGTAGAATATAAATAAATAGATATCCAAGTAATGGAGATTAAGTACCCTTCTAAACATTAAAAATGTTATCAGTAATACAGCTCCTATCTTTACAATATTATTTTTTTGTCTCATCCTTTAAAACAAGATTAGTCTTTACATTTATTAACTGTTGTTTTTCTTGAAAAACAGTTCGTGAATTTTCTCCTTTGTTTATTCCAAACATAGATAAGAAGAATGTTATCAAAAATAAGGTAATGGCAATAATAATTTTCATATCTCTGGTGTTTTTTGTTGAAGCAAAGATGTAATAGAACTGTCAACGAAAAAAAAGAAGACTACCGAATTGTCAAGTTTAAGGGATGAACTGTAAAAAGCCTGGTTTTACAGTAAAAAACTGGCTCTCAACTAGGTGTAGCTATTTCGTTAAAATGTAGGTAAAAAGACTGGGTTTTATTCCTCAATAATGAATAATAAGTTTAAATTTGCGTTTCTAATCCACAAAAAAGTTATGGTTTATAAGTTCAGAGTAATCCTTGATACTGAGGAAGATATATTTAGAGACATTGCTATTTTAGAAGATGACTCATTAGAAGATTTACACAATGCTATCGTTAATGCTTTTGGTTTTGACGGAATGGAGGCAGCTTCTTTTTATGCGTGTGATGATCAATGGACTCAACTAGAAGAGGAAATTTCGTTGTTCGATATGGGAGACACTCCTGGAGAACACAAAACAATGAGCTCTACTACTATCGGTTCTATCTTAGATGAAGAAAACACAAAAATCATATATGTATATGACTTTTTAAATATGTGGACTTTCTTCGTTGAATTAGGAGCTATCGAAGAAGAAGAGCCTGGTGCAGCTTACCCAGAATTACTTTTCTCTCATGGTATCTTACCAGATAGTATGCCGGGCAAATCATTCACAGCTAACCCTGTATCGAATGAAGATATTTATGGAGAATTTGACGATGACTTCGATGACGAAGACTATGATATGTTCGACGGAGATGATAGTTTTGAAGACTTCGGATACGAAGACACTTGGAACTAATAACTATTAATTTCATTTTTTAATTTATAATTTAAGTGGTATACTACTGCTTAATATATTATTGCCATTATGATCAACTTATTTAATACGCACATTGAAACTCTATCTATCCATAGAGTTGGGAATAAGAGTAGAAATGAAGCTATCTTCTTATCTGCAGAACCTTATAATTTAAACGATGAAATAGCTCCTTTATTAAAAGAGTATTTCTTTAAACCGTTCCGCGAAAAAGAAGAAAGTTATTACCAATTCGCTCATGATGTTGATTTAGAATTCAACGAAATGTACAACTTTGCCAATGAGATTTTCAATGCTCCTTCAGCAGATAACGTACAAGAAGTTGCTAAAAAAATCACACGTCACCTATATGAGCAATCTAACCATCCACATATTAAGAATGGAGAAGTTTATGTTACTTACTTAACGAACTTATCTATTGATAATAATGTTGTAGATGCTATCGGTATCTTTAAGAGTGAACTTAAAACTGATTTCTTACAATTACAAGAAAAAGATTCTAATCTAGAAATGCTTCTTCTACAAGGAATCAACTTAAACAAATTAGATAAAGGATGTATTATCTTCAACTATAAAAAAGAAGAAGGATATAAAATCTTAACGATAGACAGTAATAAATATGATGCACGTTATTGGTTAGAGCATTTCTTAAATGTAGATATCTTCCAAGACGAAGCGTTTATGACAAAGAAATACCTTAAGTTCTGTCAAGATTTCGCTAAAGATGTAGTACTTCCTGCTGAAGATAAAAAAGAAGAGGTGATGTTTATGAACCGTTCTGTAAACTACTTTGCTAAAAATGACGAATTCGAAGAAACGAATTTCTTAAACGAAGTAATAGATAATCCTGATCTAGCTGCTGAGTTTAAAAACTACAAAGTAGACAAAGGAGAAAAATACAGTATAGAGGATACGACATCTTTCCCTATTGCAAATAATGCAGTGTCTGATGCTAGAAAGAAACTGAAGAATGTAATCAACCTTGATACTAACATCCAGATTAAACTTGATTTTATCAACCCTGATAGCGCTGATAAATTCGTAGAAAAAGGATGGGACGAGGAGAAACAAATGTATTACTACCTAGTTTACTTTAACAAAGAACAAAAATCTTAATTAAAGACATATCAAGCGATTCCACACTGATTTGGAATCGCTTTTTTTATACCTAATACCTTATAATATGAGAGAATTCAACTATATCTTAATATCAGAGAACACATTTAGCAGTGAGAATCCGTTAGATATTATCAACTCTAATATCTCTGTAGTAAATTATCTACGTAACTCAGAAGTAGGTGATGATGAATTACATCCTGATGCTTTCGCTAGTTACTGTGTAGATTATTATCTAAACATATTAGAGACAGAAGGACTAGCTGCTTTTATTTGGAAAAGTAAATGGGATCTAGACCTAGTAGAGATTATCCATGCTGGACTTACAGCTATGGAAGCTAAAGAACACTTAGATTACTTCGAAAAACAAATGCGCAGAGTAAAAGCATTTAGTAATATCAAACTAAAGAAATTCTTCGAATTAGATTTAGGCAAAGAAAAAGAAACGACTTCTCTACTAGAAGACAACTCGTTTAAAGAAATTACAGAAGATTTAAGAGCGCTTAACTCTTCATGGCTAAAAACACACCCTGATCTAAAAGTTGTAAGCTTAGAAGAAATGCAAAGCATTATTACAGACTTTCTAGACTCAGATTCAGAATAGTACGCATAAAAAAAGCTCCTCAATGTGAGGAGCTTTCTTTTTGTATTATTTACTGAATTCGAACTTTGAAATCTTAAGATCATTACCTTCTTGACTTAGGTAAATCTTCTCTGTAATTGTTTCTGGTTCATTTTCATATTTTACTTTGTACTCAAAATAGAAATCTTTAGTCTTCGCTTTTTTATCTCTATCAGTCATCTCCCATTTATCCATTGTAAAGCTATCTAACTTTCCAAATTTCTCTTTTTTAGCTTTTAAGTCTTCTACAAGTTTTGCTTTTTGGTCGCTATTGAAGAAGTCATCATCTACTAAGTTGGGGATAGAATCGTATAACCCTTGTTTAACGTTGTAATAATACCATCCTATAATCTTCTCACCAGCTTGTTGATCCCCCAATTCTCTACTTTTTTTTGCATTGGTACAAGACATAAAAACTAACGCTGCGAATAATAGTGTAAAAACTTTTCTCATAAGAAATACTTTTAATTAATTGTTAAATTCTAAAACTCTCCTGATCTTTTTATTTTACATAAATTTAATAAATAATAATGATTTACACAAATTACCTGCAAAGAATTAACTATTCTTGTTTTTTACCAAAATATGTATAAAACCAAGTTATAGTATATGTGGGTATAAAATCAAGTCCAGGAGACAGCTCTTCGATGAAGTTAACCACAGCTGCTACCTTACCTACTTTACCAGGATACATCTTAGCTAGAATGTAGGCTGACACTGGTGCCCACACCACATCAGCTATCTCTCCTATCCCAGGTATAGCATAGGATAAGTACCCTATAAGGTCCATAAATATCCCAATAAAAAGCTGTCTATATTTAATTTTATTATTCGTAATCATTTATATTATTTAAGCTTCGTATTGTACTTTGCTTTAAACTTGTCTAATTTAGGCTTTACCACTAACTGACAATAAGGGTTCTTATCTCCACTCTTCTCAAAATAATTCTTGTGATAATCCTCTGCCACATAGAATTTCGTCGCTTCTGATATTTTAGTTACGATAGGATCATCATATACTTTTTCACTACTCAAGATATCTAAATACTCTTTAGCGGCAGCTTTCTGAGCTTCTGTCGTGTAGAATATCTCACTTCTATACTGTGTCCCTACATCTTCTCCTTGTCTATTTAAAGTAGTTGGATTATGACTCGTAAAGAACACCTCTAATAATTCGTTATAATTAATCGCTGCGGGATTATACACTAGCTTCACTACCTCTGCATGGCCAGTTTCTCCTGTACACACTTCTTCATAGGTAGGGTTTTCTTTTTTTCCTCCGATATATCCTGGAAGCACCTCTTCTACCCCTTTTAAGCTTTTATAGATAGCTTCAATACACCAAAAACATCCTGCTCCGAATATTGCCGTTTCTAATTTATTATTTTCCATTGTTTTACTTTCTATTTTCTATTTGTTAATTGCTTTATCTAGTTAGTCATAAGTCATATTAGACTTATATACATCAGCAGTATAAAGATACTTTTTTATTTTAAAAATATATTACTCGTCTTTTAATCATTTTTAGGTTTTTAAAATAGGTAAAAAGCGTTACTTTGTATTTCTAAAATTAAGTAAATGATCAGAGCGACTAATATTCATAAATACTACGATAAACTTGAGGTTTTAAAAGGAGTAGATCTACATATAAAAAAAGGAGAGATTGTTTCTATTGTAGGAGCATCTGGAGCAGGTAAGACGACCTTACTTCAGATACTAGGAACATTAGACAAGCCTTCTATAGAAAGTCAAACCACTCTTTCTATAAATGGTCAAGATATTCTAGGTCTTAAAGACAAAGAAATATCTAAATTTAGAAACTTACACCTTGGCTTTATCTTTCAGTTTCACCAGTTACTACCTGAGTTTACGGCTTTAGAGAATGTGTGTATCCCAGCTTTTATTGCTAATAAAAACAAACAGGAGACAGAGAAGGAAGCTATTCGTTTATTAGAATACTTAGGACTATCTCACCGTATACATCACTTCCCATCTGAACTATCAGGAGGAGAACAACAACGTGTAGCTGTAGCTAGAGCCCTAATCAACAAACCTCTTGTTATCTTTGCTGATGAACCATCAGGTAACCTGGACACACACTCGGCAGAGAACTTACATAAGTTATTCTTTAAACTAAGAGATGAATTAGGGCAGACATTCGTCATTGTTACGCATAATGAAGAACTAGCGAATATGGCTGATCGCAAATTAACCATGGTAGATGGTCAAATTAAACAAAAACAAAACTTACATGACTAAAGCAGAACTTAAGGAGTTCCTTGATGAAAAGGTAATTCTTTATAACAACCCTACTTTTATTCAGGACGATCCTATACAAATCCCTCATCTATATACACTAAAAGAAGATATAGAAATAGCAGGGTTCTTAAGTGCTACTATTGCATGGGGAAATAGAAAGATGATTATTAAGAATGCACATCGCATGATGGAGCTCATGGGAAATTCTCCTTATGACTTCGTGATGGAGCATCATGATGACCACTTAGAGAGTTTAGACAGCTTTGTGCACAGAACTTTCAATGGTGTAGATTTTGCAACTTTTATAAAAGGGCTTAAACATATTTATAGCAACCACAATGGACTAGAAAATGTCTTTGCAAATCAACAAATGAATATGCAAGAGAGAATTTCTAACTTCAAAAAACTATTCTTCGAGATAGAACATCAGTCGCGTACACAGAAGCATATCTCTGACCCGCTCAAAGGATCTGCTGCGAAACGAATCAATATGTACCTGCGCTGGATGGTCAGGGATGATCATAAAGGAGTAGATCTAGGAATATGGAAACAAATCAGTACAGCTGATTTATCTTGTCCATTAGACGTACACTCTGGTAATATGGCTAGAAAGCTAGGTATCCTAAAGCGAAAACAAAATGACGCAAAGGCACTAGCTGAACTAGATGTGGCTTTGCGTCGTTTCGATCCTATAGACCCTGTCAAATATGACTTTGCCCTATTTGGACTAGGAGCAATTGAGAAGTTTTAATACTCTATGACTTGATAATCAAGTTTTACTTTATTGTAATAAAGTGCTTTTACGATACCATCTGACACCCCTATTTTAGGAACATAGATGTATTTAGCACCACTCCATTTCATGGCGTTATTATAGATGTTTATAGCAGGTATAATAACGTCAGCACGATCTGGGTTCAATCCTAACAAAGAGATTCTATCGTCATAAGACATCTTACTTAGTCGTAGTAATTGTTTGTGTAGATAGAAATAAGTAAGAGGCTTATCTTGTGTCTTACCAGACATTTTAAAGATCTTATTGATATTCCCACCACTACCGATGACGATTAAGTCTTTTAACTCCTTAGTCTCTTCCTTGATCCACTGCTCTATATCTGTCCATACCTGAGGCTCTACCATATTATTTAATAGACGTACAGTACCGTTTTTAAACGATCTTGAGTTCAATTGTTTACCATTAGAGAACAGCGTAAACTCTGTACTTCCACCTCCCACATCGATATACAGAATACTATTGCTACTATTGATAAAGTGCTTTAAATCTGAAGAAGCAATGATCATAGCCTCTTTTTTACCATCTATGATACTGATCTTTATTCCAGATTCTTTATACACTCTATCCACGATAGATGTAGCATTAGTAGCTTCTCGCATGGCACTAGTAGCACATGCCATAAATCGATCTACCTTATTTACCTTCATTAATAAAAAGAACGCCTTCATTGCGTCCACCATACGGTCTTCCGCCTCAGGAGATACCTTTCCTGTAGTGAAAACATCTTGTCCTAATCGAATAGGCACACGTATTAATGAACTCTTACTAAATATAGTCTCTCTTCCCTCCTCCTCGATGATATTCATAATCAACAGTCTCATGGCGTTAGAACCTATATCTATAGCAGCATACTTCTTTATTTTTAGCATATATAATTTCTTCTTTTACTTTAACTTATTTTGATAATACTTATACATTTCTTGCTGAGCATGAAACATATTTTCAGCTGTATACCCTCTATACTTATTAGACAAGTCTGCTGTCTGATATCTCGTCTTATAGTTTCCTTTCCACCCGATATCGAATGTATCGATCAACTCTTGTTTTACTAAATCATCATAGATAGGACAAGTCACCTCTACCCTTTCGTCTAAATTTCGAGTCATAAAGTCCGCTGAAGAGATGAACACTTCAGGATTGTCATTATTCCCAAAAATATAAACTCTAGAATGCTCTAAGAAACGGTCTACAATACTGATCGCTTCTATATTCTCACTCATACCAGGTACTCCAGGTATTAGCGAACAGATTCCTCTAATGATCAACTGTATCTTAACTCCTGCATTACTCGCTTCATATAGTTTATCAATCATCTTCAGATCTGATAAGCTATTCATCTTTAATCGAATATAAGCAGGCAATCCATTCTTAGCATTCTTAATCTCTCTTTCTATCAGCTTATAAAACCCTTTACGCGTATAATGTGGAGACACTAATAAATGCTTATAACGATGTACGCGATAGTTCACTTGAAGAAACTCAAATACCTTAGACACATCCTTCATTAGCGAATTATGACTAGTAAACACCGTTACATCAGTATATACTTTAGCCGTACTCTCATTAAAGTTACCTGTCGAAATAAACCCGTAACGTTTTACCTTTTTATTTTCCAGACGTTCTACTACACAGATTTTACTGTGTACTTTCAGTCCTTTAACTCCGAAGATTAGTTGAACTCCTTCAGCCTGCATTAATTCAGAGTAATAAATATTACTCGCTTCATCGAAACGCGCCTGTAATTCCACTTGAGCGATCACCTTCTTACCATTCTTTACAGCATTGATAAGTGAGCTAATAATCTGCGAATTTTTAGCTAGTCGATACAGTGTTATCTTAATAGACAATACTTGTGGATCTAAAGCCGCTTCACGCAAGAACTTTACTAGATATGAATAAGACTGATAAGGAGTATAGATCATATAATCACGCTTCTGTATCTGCTGAATAATACTATCCTCAAGGCTCAGCCCCTTCACAGCTACTGGTATCTGTTTTGGATAGGTAAGATCCACTCTCCCCGTAGTTGGGAATCCCATATAATCACGTCTATTATGGTATCTTCCAGAAGGAATAATACTGTCGTTAAGCTCGATCTCTACGTTCTCTAATAAGAAATCTAACAGCTCATCATCCATCTCCTGATCGTAAACGAAACGCACAATAGCCCCTTGTTTTCTATCGCGTACTCCACTAGAAATCTTCTCAACAAAAGATTTGTGTAAATCTGTATCGAAGTCTAGCTCAGCATCACGTGTTACTTTAATCATATAAGCAGATTCTGCTTTTAGATCAAAGATATTAAAGATAGAATCTAGGTTATATCTAATGATATCGTCTAACATCATGATATATTTCTTCCCTGGATCCTCAGAAGGAACTTCTACGAATCGATTAATAATATTCGGAATCTCGATAATAGCATAGCGAACAGAGCTATTATCACGTCTTTGTTTATTAGTGCAGTGCTTCTCTACCAGCTTTTCGTCTACTTCTAACTTCACAACTAAATACCCATGCGTATCCCTTAGAAGAGGGAACTCAGCCAAATCACTTAGGATAATAGTCACTAAGTCAGGAGATACCTGATGTAAGAAAAAGTCTTTGACAAAGGCTTGTTGTTTCTCACTGATCTCTTTCTCATTGACCATAAAGATTCCTTCATCTTCTAGTTTGCGCTCTACCTCATGTAAGATACGTACACTTTCTTTTTGAAGTTGAATAACTCTCTCTGTAATTTGAGCCAATAGATCTTTGACGATAACTCCACTTCCCAGTCTTCGATTACTCTCCCCTGTCAGTGTCATTCTACGTATAGTAGCATAACGAACTCTGAAAAACTCATCCAAATTATTTGAGAATATACCGATGAATCTCAGCCTTTCTAACAAAGGGACTGTTTCATCACCTGCTTCTTGAAGTACTCTCTCATTAAATGACAACCAGCTTTTCTCGCGGTCGATATACTTGTATTTTGTTGTGTTATTATTATTCATTATTTCTTTAAGTCTCTTGGGAAAATAGTTAATTCAGTTGTCCCCTTTTCTATATCCCCCCAATCATTCGTATCAAAGTTAATGATTACAACGCCTGATGTGGGTACATTTTCATAGGTTTCGCTACCAAATTTATTAACAAATTTTGTTATTGCCTCATTATGCCCAAAAAGAATTAGAGTGTCATGCTCATTTTTACACTTTTTTATCGCTTTTGTTAATCCTGACCGTTCAAAAGTGTATACTTCTGGATTTAGAATGATACAATCTAAGTTAATCTCCATATTCTGACAGAATATTTTAGCGGTCTCACTAGCTCTTTTTGCAGGGCTACTCCATACAATAACTTTAGCAGGTAAATGTCCCATTAAAGTATGCGAAACTAAGTGAGCGTCATTAACTCCTCTGGTCGATATTGGGCGTGACAAATCATCGGTTATAGCATTCCAGCATGATTTTGCATGTCTAATAAGGATTAGTTTTTTCATAATAGTTTTATTTACGGGTGGTTTATTGTATTTTTTTAATTTATGCATCACAATCCTTGCCAAGAATTATATAAACATATCTAAATCTAATAAAAAATATCAATATAAAATATATTTTAAGCTATAAAATAAAAACTTTACTTTTGAGCTATTAATTATAAAATAGAATAATGAGAAATTTCTCTATAGAATTTAAATGGGCTTCTTATGCTACTTTAGCAGCTTTAGTTTGGAT
Organism: Myroides sp. C4067; assembly: GCF_038039665.1. Taxonomy (NCBI): domain Bacteria; kingdom Pseudomonadati; phylum Bacteroidota; class Flavobacteriia; order Flavobacteriales; family Flavobacteriaceae; genus Myroides; species Myroides sp. C4067. The sequence continues at coordinate 1,522 of NZ_JBBPHJ010000040.1, read as the reverse complement.
GTTTATTGTCAAATCTCTTGGATTTCACGACTTAGAAAAGATTAGATATGAGGTCGGCTTTGAACTACTTTTTAATCTAGTATTGATTATCTTTTATTGGTTGGGGATGAGACAGAAGAAACGCGAATTCTATAACGGTGTTGTTTCTTGGCAACGTGCTTTCTTATCAGGATTAGTAATCTGTATTATGATTACATTCTTCTTCCCGATTATACAGTACATTACGTTTAACCAAGTTAGTCCTAACTTTATGGCTACCTTACAGGAGGCACTAGCGACACAGACTAGCATGTCTTTAGAAGAAGCAACTAAGAATGCTACTTTCGATATTTTCTTAAGAAATGGTGTAACAAATAATCTGTCTTTTGGAGTTGTATTTATCGCGATTATTTCGTACTTTATACAGTCTAAAAACATAGCAGAACCTGTGGTAACAGAGAATAGAAATAATAAACAAAAGAAGAACAACAAACAAAAAAATAATAAATAATCGAATTTTATGAATTTAAATAATATCCCCCTAATTAAGAACCTTGAGGCTGATAACTTCTTTTTATTAGCTGGGCCTTGTGCTATCGAAGGTGAAGAAATGGCTATGCGTATCGCAGAGCACATCGTAACAGTGACTGACAAACTAAAGATTCCTTATGTATTTAAAGGTTCTTTTAAAAAAGCAAACAGATCTCGTATAGATAGCTTCACAGGTATAGGTGATGAGAAAGCGCTTAAAATCTTACAAAAAGTAGGAAAAGAGTTTGGCGTACCTACTGTAACAGATATTCATGAGAACTCTGACGCTGCTATGGCTGCTGAGTACGTAGACATCTTACAGATCCCTGCTTTCTTAGTAAGACAGACAGATCTAGTAGTAGCTGCTGCGAACACAGGTAAGGTGGTAAACCTGAAGAAAGGACAGTTTATGAGCCCTGAGAGTATGAAGCACGCTGTACAGAAAGTATTAGACTGTAATAACGAAAGCGTAATGGTGACAGATAGAGGTACGATGTTCGGATACCAGGATATGATCGTAGATTATAGAGGAATCCCTACTATGCAACAGTATGCTACTACAGTATTAGACATCACACACTCGCTACAACAGCCAAACCAATCTTCTGGAGTGACAGGAGGACGTCCTGACCTAATCGGAACTATTGCTAAAGCAGGTATCGCTGTAGGTGTAGATGGACTATTCTTAGAGACACACTTCGATCCAGCAAATGCAAAAAGTGATGGAGCGAACATGCTACACTTAGACTACTTTGAAGATTTAATGAAAAAATTAGTTGATATTAGACAAACAATCAATAAATTTTAAAAAATATTTTTAACACTACTTTTTTTATAACCAATCAGTTAGATAATTTCGGTAAAAAAAAGAAGAAAAAAAAGCCTTGCAAGTCTTGCAGATTAAGAAAACAGCCCTATATTTGCACCGTTCTAAACAAACAAGATAAGCAACAGCTTAGGGGAGATACTCAAGCGGCCAACGAGGACGGACTGTAAATCCGTTGGGAAACCT
>NZ_JBBPHJ010000003.1:0-256553 GCF_038039665.1 Myroides sp. C4067 | reverse complement strand
CCAAAATTAAATACTTCCGTATGATGTATAGAGGTGTTAGAGATAAGAAGTTTTTCCTTTTTAGATTAACTAGACTTTTTGCCTAGTCCCCAACTTTTGTCACTGATCCTTAAGAATTTTTAAATATCGTAATAGAGACCAATACAGATAAGGATATAATAACAAAAAAGCTCTCCCGCACTAGGAAAGCTTTTCATTGGTCTAACTACTAAACCTTTAGTGCTTTCGCACTTAACAACACAACTATTTTTAGCTCCTCTAATGTTAAACATTTAGAGGCCAAAAAAAACCTCCCAACTTCATGAGAGGCTCTTTTTTATTGGCGGTCTGGACGGGACTCGAACCCGCGACCCCATGCGTGACAGGCATGTATTCTAACCAACTGAACTACCAAACCAATATTCAATATTTTCTACGTGTTATTATCAAAAGTCAACAGTTGATTAAAAAAAGCTCTCCCGCACTAGGAAAGCTTTTCATTGGTCTAACTACTAAACCTTTAGTGCTTTCGCACTTAACAACACAACTAATCTTTAGCTCCCTAAAAAACTTTAGAGGGCAAAAAAAGCCGTCCCACGTTGTGAGAGGCTCCTTTTAACTGGCGGTCTGGACGGGACTCGAACCCGCGACCCCATGCGTGACAGGCATGTATTCTAACCAACTGAACTACCAAACCAGTGTTTTTTGTATTAAAGCTTAATTCTTTAACGGCGACAAAGGTAACTCTTTTTTTAAAACTTCCAAACTTTTTTTAAAGTTTTTATTTTTTAACGAAGAGTGGATAAAAAAGCATCTCTATATTTCAAGAGATGCTAGTCTCCCCTTTTGCGGTCTGGACGGGACTCGAACCCGCGACCCCATGCGTGACAGGCATGTATTCTAACCAACTGAACTACCAAACCTTCGTCGTTATTGCTTTAATGCGATGCAAATATACAACCATTTTCTACAGTACCAAATGTACTTTTAAAAAAATTCAAACTTTTCTCCTTATTAAATTTGATAAAACTGAGTATCAACAATATAAAACACAAACTTTTTTTCATTTTTTTTACTCCATATTCTCTGCTCTTTTCATAAACAACAAAAATCATACTAATTCCACGTACTATTTAGCATCAGCACCTCTTATAATCTCCTGTTTTTCTCTAAAAAAGTATTGTGATTATTTAAAAAAACAAGCCATCAAATCAAAAAACACAACAATCACCAACGATTTACAAACCAGAAAATACAATATCTCCTATCTGACAACTCGCTTTTCTACTCTTAAAACAAAAAACTGAGTAATCCTCTCCTCCATAAAAGAGCCATTCCTAACATTATTACTCTCTTATTAATACAATATGTCAAAGAACCTATGAACTATAATTCACTGACAAAACTACACGATCATACATTCTTTATCTTACATACTGCTTATTATAATCACTTCTGCATTATTTTGCCCTATTATGGTCGCAACTATTGTGACACTATACTCACTTCTCTAGAATAAAGTCAAAAAAAAAGACCCTCATTACTGAGAGTCTTCCTTAATACTATATATATCGAGGATTATAATAATCCTTCAATGAAATCTACATAAGTTTTCTTAGGTGCAACACCTACTTGACGTTGTACTACTTCACCATCTTTGAATACTAATACAGTAGGGATATTTCTAATACCGAATTTAGCAGCGAATTCTTGATTTGCATCAACATCTACTTTACCTACTACAGCTTTTCCTTCGTATTCTGAGCTGATCTCTTCGATTACTGGCCCTAACATTTTACAAGGTCCACACCATACTGCCCAAAAGTCAACCACTACGGGTTTGTCTGATTTTAATACTACTTCCTCGAAAGTAGCATCTGTTATTTCTAATGCCATTATTCTTTGCTTTTTATATTATACCAACAAACTTAATAAAATTATTATAGTAATCGACCTACATACAATTTTTTTTATCTATAAAACCATTATCAAATAATATTGCTTTTACTAGTTTAATTTAAAATCTACTTGTAAGGCTTCCAGTTCTTCTAGTAATTCTGCTGTGATATTCACTCTACTATTGCGACTGGTAAACTCTAATCTATTCACTACTCTAAACTCTGGTACATCCACCGCTATAGGCTCATCCATATCAAAGCTTTCACTAGCACCATCCTCTTCATCTCCTTCATTCATTCTTAGCTGTGGCACTGCTACAGGAGTAGCTTCTTTCTCTATTCGTTCTACCTCTAGTACCTCGAAGTTTACAAAGCTATCCCCTTGATATCTACTAAAAGCATCTTTGATTAACTCCGCTTGCCTAGAAGCCACATCTTTTACGTTCATCACTACAGTAAGTTTCTTAGCATAAGTAGGGATTACTTCATGTAATAACTTCATTTCCAAAAACTGAATACGAGGCTCGCTCTTCTCTCCTGTATCTTTATTTACCCAACCATCCTTAACTAATATCTTAATGTATACAAATGTATTGTTTAATAAGAAATGTCTAAACTTCAAGAACTCCTCATTGAACATTCTGAACTCAAAGCTCTCGTCATAACCTTCTATAGTAAACATAGCCCAATCTTTCCCTTTAGCAGAAGTACGGAACTGTACATCACTAATCATTCCTCCGAACATCAAATTGCGCCCTGTGAAAGGATTTAAGTCTGTCAACTCCTCTACCTTCACATTACAGAAATATCTCATCTCAAACTTAAAGTCATCTAAGGGATGTCCTGAGATATAAATCCCTACTACCTCTTTCTCCTTCGCCAACTTCTCCATCGTACTCCATTCCTCACAGATAGGTAATAAAGGCTCAGGTATTTGTACTTCACTACTCTCCCCAAATAGACTAAACTGAGAAGAATTATCGTTCTCCTGAGACTTAGCCCCATAGCGTATAGCTTTCTCTAAGAACACGATATTATCACTTGGGTCTGTGTGGAAGTACTGTGCTCTATGTGTGTTTTTAAAACAGTCAAAACCTCCTGCTAAAGCAAGATTCTCAAAAGCTTTCTTATTAGCAGATCTAAGGTCTATTCTCTTCGATAGATCGAATACTGAGGTGTATAACCCATCTTTTCTATTCTCTACGATAGTATTTACAGCCCCTTGTCCTACTCCTTTAATTGCTCCCATACCGAAGCGAATCTCATAGTTATCATTTACTGTAAACTTGTAGAATGACTCATTCACATCAGGTCCTAATACTTGTAGTCCCATGCGCTTACACTCTTCCATGAAGAAGGTAACCGACTTGATATCATTCATATTATTAGACAGTACAGCCGCCATATACTCCGCAGGATAGTGTGCCTTCAGATACGCTGTCTGATACGCTATCCATGCATAGCAGGTCGAGTGAGACTTGTTAAACGCATAAGAAGCAAAGGCTTCCCAGTCTTTCCATATCTTCTCTAGTGTAGTAGCATCATGTCCTTTAGCAGAAGCCTGCTCTACGAACTTTGGCTTCATCTTATCTAGTACATCCTTCTGTTTCTTACCCATCGCCTTACGCAGTACATCAGCCTCACCTTTAGTGAATCCAGCCAACTTCTGCGACAGAAGCATCACCTGCTCTTGATATACCGTAATACCGTACGTCTCCTGTAAGTATTCTTCACATGCATCTAAATCATATACGATAGGCTCTTCCCCATTCTTACGACGAATAAACGAAGGGATATACTCTAGTGGCCCTGGACGATACAGTGCATTCATCGCTATCAGATCGGCAAATACAGTAGGCTTCAGTTCACGCATATACTTCTGCATACCTGCAGACTCGTACTGAAACACCCCGATAGTCTCACCTCTCTGGAACAGCTCGTAGGTCTTCACATCATCGATAGGTATCTTATCTGGGTCTATATCTATACCTGTACGATACTTCACTAGTTTAATCGTGTCCTTAATAAGGGTTAATGTTTTTAACCCTAAGAAGTCCATCTTTAGTAGACCTGCACTCTCTGCTACCGAGTTGTCAAACTGCGTTACATATAAGTCAGAATCTTTAGCTAGCGTTACTGGAACGAACTTCGTAATATCATCTGGAGTAATAATTACCCCACAGGCATGAATACCTGTATTACGCATTGACCCTTCTAGTATCTTAGCTTGCTGTATAGTTTCTGCAGCTAATGACCCCTCTTGAGCTAAGGCTATTAATTCTTTTACTTTATCAAATTCTTCTGATCGAAGTACTCCTTTTATAGCGTTCTCATCCTCTGTTAAGAATCGATTCAGATTCCACTTAGATGGCATCATACCTGGGATAAGCTTCGCGATTCTATCTGCCTCGAATAACGGTAAGTCTAACACCCTAGCCGTATCTCTAATCGCAGACTTAGTCGCCATCTTACCATACGTGATAATCTGTGCTACCTGATTAGAGCCATACTTATTGATTACATAATCCATTACACGACCACGACCTTCATCATCGAAGTCAATATCGATATCGGGCATCGATACACGGTCAGGGTTAAGGAAACGCTCAAAAAGCAAATCATACTCGATAGGATCTAGATTCGTAATTCCTAGACAGTACGCTACAGCCGAACCTGCAGCCGAACCACGACCAGGACCTACAGATACTCCCATCTCCCTCGCTGCTGCGATAAAATCTTGTACAATCAAGAAATAACCAGGATACCCGGTTCTCTCGATAGTCGCTAATTCGAAGTCTAGTCGCTCTCGGATCTCCTCTGTCACCTCAGGATACCTAGCTTCTGCTCCCTTATAAGTAAGGTGTCTTAAGAAGTTATTCTCTCCGCGTTTACCACTTCCATCTCCTTCTAAATCTCGCGCATCTTGAAACTCCTCTGGTATATCGAACTTAGGTAGTAATACATCGCGGTGTAGCACGAATGGCTCTACCTTATCCACTACCTCTTGTATATTATAGATAGCATCGGGCAAGTCTGAGAACAGCTCCTTCATCTCCTCAGTAGACTTAAAGTAGTACTCCTGATTAGGAAGACCATATCTATAGCCTCTACCTCTACCGATAGGAGTAGACTGCTTCTCACCATCCTTCACACACAATAGAATGTCGTGTGCATTCGCATCTTTTTTATCTAAATAATAAGCATTATTAGTCGCTATCAGTTTCACATCGTGTTTACGTGCTAGCTCTATCAATGCCTTGTTCACGCGATTCTCATCCTCTTGATTATGTCGCATCAACTCTACGTATAGATCCTCGCCGAACTGCTCTTTCCACCATAGTAGGGCTTCTTCAGCTTGGCGTTCACCTACGTTTAATATCTTACCAGGTACCTCCCCATATAAGTTACCCGTCAGTACCATCACATCTTCTTTATACTGCTCTACCACCTGCTTATCGATACGAGGTACATAGTAGAACCCGTCTGTATAAGCGATAGAAGCCATCTTCGCTAGATTGTGATACCCATTTTTATTTTTAGCAAGTAATACTACTTGATATCCATTGTCTTTTTTAGTCTTATCCGTATGATTCTCACAGATAAAGAACTCACATCCCACGATAGGTGTCAGTGTCTGTAATGGTTCCTCTCCATTCTCAGCGCGCTCTTTATTCTTAGCCTCTATCCCCTTATTATGGTTATTCACAGCCATCACGAAGTGGAATGCTCCCATCATATTACCGTGATCCGTCATCGCTACAGCAGACATATCACAGTCACCAGCCTTCTTCACTAGATTATTAATCGCTATCGTAGACTGTAAGATAGAGAACTGTGTATGCACGTGTAAGTGTGCGAAGTTCGCCTGATCTAGTAATTCTTTCTCGTGATCAGACACTTCCTCAGATGCTCCACCTTCTAGTTTAGCCAGTCGCTTTCGGATCTCTTCAGACGCCTTCTTTAAGTTGATATGTTTAAGACCTATCAGCTGAAATGGCTGAGGGTTAACCTCGCGGTAACGCACGATATACTCCTCATCCTGCTGTAACTCTTGAGTAGAGAATGTCCCGTGCTTGATTAACTCTAAGAAACATCGAGTAGTCGCCTCCACGTCAGCAGTAGCATTATGTGCCTCTGCGAACTTCTCACCAAATAAGAATGTATGCAGCTCTGTCAATGTAGGAAGTTTATATCTACCTCCTCTACCACCAGGTAGTTTTAGCATCTCAGCCGTCACCTCTGTACAGGTGTCCAGTACAGGTAGCTCTGACATAATACTATTCACCCCCTTACGATAAAACTCACATCCCATAATATTCACGTCAAACCCAGCATTCTGACCGACGATAAACTTAGTCTTAGACAGTGCAATATTAAACTTCTCCAAGGCTTCCATTAGAGAAATACCATCTTGTTCTGCTAATTCTGTTGAGATACCATGTATGCGCTCTGCATCATAAGGAATATTAAATCCTTCTGGCTTAATCAGATAATCTTGATGCTCTATCAGCTTACCGTACTCATCGTGTAACTGCCAAGCGATCTGTATACATCGAGGCCAGTTATCAGTATCGGTAATGGGCGCCTGCCAACTTTTAGGAAGCCCTGTGGTTTCGGTATCAAAAATTAAATACATACTTGATTATAAGAGTTTTAACCTTAAATAAGGTAGAATAGTGTAAAAAACAAAGTTACAAAACTTTCACGAAGTGATGCTGTGATGTCGTTCTTTTGTGTTTTTGTGATGTCGTGATGTTGTATTTATGTTGTTCTGTACACTGTCATAGACTTGAATACATAAAGTATATAAAAAAGAACACTCATAAAGAGCAATGTAGAAATTTTTACGGACACTCTGTAACATAAAAAAAAAGACCGCTCATAAAGAGCAGTCTTATATATCTCACAATGCCGAAGGCAAAAATTCTTAATTCTTAATTCCTAATTCCTAATTACTTCCCTACGCTCACAGACATTCTGTACACCACACCATCTTGGAAAGACTTCATATCCCTAAGTGTATTCTTATAATATTCTTTCTGTTTCGTAGTTAATTTATAAAACCCTGGCATAGTATCTTTCTTCATATTCGCAAAGAATTCTGCAGTTACCGTTCCAGGCACTTGACTATCCTTATCCGCAAACGTAAATTCACCAGTATTAGTGATATTATTCGCTGTTTTATAGATAGCGATAGGCACTTTAGTTACTTTATCATAAACGATATACTGTGCGAAAGCTGTCTTTAGGTCAGACACATCTACCGGCACTACATCCCCAAAAGCGAATGTTCTTTCTTCAGGTACGTCTGAGAAAGCATAAGGAACTCTTAAGGTAAACATCGTTGTATCCGTTTCTGCCTTTAGATACAGTATATTCTCATTAGCCACTCTTAAGTCAGTATACTGAGGTCTCCATGTTTCGAATTTCACTCCAGTTGTAAATTCTTCATTATTAACCATCGCAATAATACTCGGATCAGCAGTCTTCGTCTCATTCTCACATGCGATGAATCCTAACCCTAATACCATCAAAACTATCCCTATAACCTTTTTCATATTTTTAACTATCTTCTTTAATAACAGCAAATACAAAAATATAGTATTTTAACCACACAAAAAAGCTTTATTTTAATATAATATTAACTTTTATATTCTCTGCGTAATTTACTAAAAGTAATTACCTTTTACGTTCTTTTACACTACTTATTTCACTAATACATCAGTATACCTACTTTCTTCACAACCATACCTCTCTGCCCTCTTATGACACTAATGCCTCAATATCCCCTTTTTGCACAATAATGAAGACACACTCCTTTCATAACCACCTTATAATCAAACATCAAGAATAATTCCATACTAATTCCTTCGGATACCATTCGGAAATAACTAGTACTTACTTGGGTTAAAGAAAGGTTTACCGAAGCGTACTAAGTCTCTACCCGAATGATCTACAGACTAGCTCAGTTTAGAATAGTACAAGAGAATTGATTTACTTACGTCATAGAACACACAGTGTGTCAGATAGATAGAAAATAAAAAAAATCAATATATTAACGAATCACTTCAAAATAAATATTATCTTTGCACCTCAATTTTGAACCGAGGTCGGGTACCTCAACTAATTAAATTAATTATGTCTGTAAAAATTAGATTACAAAGACACGGTAAAAAAGGAAAACCTTTTTACTGGGTAGTAGCTGCTGATGCACGCGCTAAAAGAGATGGTAAATTCTTAGAGAAAATCGGAACTTACAATCCTAACACTAACCCTGCAACTGTAGAATTAGATGTTGATGCTGCTGTTAAATGGTTATTCAACGGTGCTCAACCTACAGATACTGCTAGAACATTACTTTCTTACAAAGGAGCAATGTTAAAACACCACTTACAAGGTGGAGTTAAAAAAGGAGCTTTAACTCAAGAGCAAGCTGACGCGAAATTCGCTGCTTGGTTAGAAGAAAAAGCTGCTAAAATCAACGCTAAGAAAGAAGGATTATCTTCTTCTAAAGCTGCTGACAAAGCTGCTAGATTAGCTGCTGAGAAAGAAGTAAACGCTAAGCGTGCTGCTGCTGCTCAAGCTAAAGCTGCTGAAGCACAAGCTGCTCCTGCAGAAGAAACTGCTGAAGCAACTGAAGAAAGCAACGAAGAAACTCAAGCATAATTTACTAGCGATATGCGTAAAAAGGATTGTTTCTATTTAGGCAAAATCGCAAAGAAATTTAGCTTTAAAGGGGAGGTGCTTATTTATTTAGACACCGATGAACCTGAGTTATACGAAAACTTGGAATCAGTGTTCGTCGACTTCGACGGACAACTGGTTCCTTTTTTTATGGAACAAGCTTCATTACATAAAAGCGATTTTTTAAGAGTTAAATTCGAGGAGTCTAACTCTGAAGAAGATGCTGACCGATTAGTCGGATCAGAGATATACCTACCACTGACGATGCTTCCTAAACTAGAAGGAAACAAGTTCTACTACCACGAGATCACTGGTTTCGACGTAATAGATACTAACGAAGGTGAAATAGGTCAACTAAAAAGAGTAAACGATAGTAATTATCAACCTCTATTCGAGATAGACTTTAACGGAACCGAAATATTAGTTCCGATGATAGATGAACTTATTCATAAAGTAGATCGTGAGAATAAGAAGTTATATCTTAATGTACCTGTTGGGTTATTAGATATTTATTTAGATAGATAATACATCATATCATACAGCCTCGAGACACTTGTTTCGAGGTTTTTTGTTTTTATATTTGTCGATTATGGTAGCACTACATGACTTAGGTAATCGCATCTGCATCATTGGACTTAGCTCCTCTGGCAAGTCTACTCTAGCACAAGCTTTAGGGAAGAAACTGAATCTAAATATCCTGCATTTAGATCAGATAGCACATATCCCTAATACAGACTGGACACCTCGTGATAAAGCACTTATGGCAGCTGATCATCAGACATTCTTAACTGGTCATACAGACTGGGTGATAGAAGGCAACTATAGCTTCTTAATGCCTGAGCGATTTAAAGACGCTACCTGTATTATCTGGTTAGACTTCTCTCCTATCGGAGCATTGTACAGATATATAAAGCGCAGTATCACGCATAGAGATACTCGCCCTGGCAACTTAGATGGTGCCAAGAGTCAATTCAGTATGAAAATGGTCAAGTATATCTTATTCGAAGCTCCTAAGAAAAGCCCTAAGTATGTAGATCTGATTAATAATAGCTCCGCTACCTTCATCCATATCAAAAGTTTTAAAGAACTGATGAAGTGGTATAGAATGTGGGGATTGTAAATAATCTATTCTGATAGTTGTTAAATTGATTTAAAATTCATTTATACCCTTTATAATACCTATAACTTACTTTCCACATTATCTCTTTATTCTTTCCAAGGTTCTTTCAAGCCTCTACCTCCCCTTTTGGTTATTCCTTGACTACAAATTACGCTTAATTAGTTTAAAAAATATATTCTAATTTTTTATCAACAGCACAAATAAAAGACCTCAAAACATAATTAATAATCTATAGATAAGTTAAATAAAAGAATTATATTAGATTCATAAAAACCACAATTATGAAAAAGTATCTATTCTTATTATTGATTATGACCTCTTCTTTTGCTCAGAATACTTCTGAAGTAGAAGTGATGAGATACAGTTATAAAACGAGTATTGCCAATGGGTCTAAGAAGCTTGTCCGCGATGGTAATGCTATACTTGATATAAAAGATAAAGAATCTAGATTTACAGATCTGATGAACTATAGTTTTGTAACCTCTCAAAAAACAGACAACCCTGAGAAGGGAAATCAAGGAACATTTAAATGGACTGTATATGCTGATGGAACTAATACTTCGTTCTATGATAAGATAGGATTAGACCTTAGCTATTATGAGGAAGATAAGAATAGTATAAAGTGGACTATACTTCCAGAGGTTAAAGACTGGAATAACTATAAGGTACAAGAAGCAACTGCTACTTATGGTGGTAGAGCATGGACAGTACTATTCACCCAAGATATACCTGTACAGAGTGGCCCTTATAAATTCATTAATCTACCAGGCTTCGTAGTGAAGGCTTGGGATAGTGAGAATCACTTTGTTTTTGAACTACTTGACAGTCAGAAAGTATCTACTTCATGGGATATTGTCACTGATGATAAGTATACAAAGTATTCGAAAGACCAAACGAATAAAGCACGCAAAGTAGCCGCTAGTAAAACGTATGCACAACTATTAGAAGAAAAAGGTACTGTCTTGGACAAAGTTACTGCTGAATATTTCAATAGAAAAGTAGGTGATAGTGAGAACCCTATTGAACGTGATTTTTAACTTAAGTCTTTTATTCTCACTTACACTTCTGTACAGCTATACATTAGGTCGCTAAACCTCCTTTTTGTACTTTTGCAAAAAGACTAAGCAAGATGTTTCAATTTAAACAGTTTACGATACAGCAGGATAAATGTGCGATGAAGGTAGGTACGGATGGAGTACTATTAGGAGCATGGACACCGATAGACAATAATCCTTACAATGTGTTAGACATAGGATCAGGCACAGGACTATTAGCCTTAATGATGGCACAGCGCACAGGTGCAGAGCAGATAGATGGAGTAGAAATAGACGAAAACGCACATGAGCAAGCTGTAGAGAACTTTGAGAACAGCCCTTGGGGTGATAGACTATTCTGCTACCATGCCGATTTAGAGACCTTCGCTAATGAGATGGAAGAAGAATATGATCTAATTATCTCTAATCCTCCTTTCTATAGTGAAGATTATCACACGAATGATAAGCAGAGAGATACTGCTCGTTTTCAGGATGCAATGCCTTTTGATTTATTAATTGAGGCGGTGGAATATTTCTTGTCTGAGAAAGGAGTATTTAGTGTGATTATTCCTGCTAAAGAAGAAGAAACACTGATGAGATTAGCAGCCGAGTTTGGTATCTATCCATTCAAGGTAACTCGCGTTCGAGGGAACGAACAAGCTGAAATCAAACGTAGCTTAATTGCTTTTTCACGTCAATTAGTAGAGAAAATCCCCTTAGATGAGCTAACTATCGAAGTAGAGAGACATCAGTACACCCCAGCATTTGAAGCACTTGTGAGAGATTTTTATTTAAAATTATAAAAAAAGTTACTTTTATTTTGTTTATTCCAAAATAAATTAATGATATTTGTACCAACGAAAACAAAGAAGAAAAAATGAATACAGTTTATACAATGATGATGACAATGATGATGTGGAGAAATCCGCAGGGCTTGTTATTTGCATAAACTTAAATTCTAAATAACATATATAAAGCCCTTGCAATAGCGAGGGCTTTTTTTTTTACACCAAACCAAACAGTATATAATTAGATAAATATAAATACCATGATTTTCAATACTAACACAATGATGATGGCAATGATGATGATGAACATGATGATGTTCACGACGCCCTATTGCCTAAAGTCAACGAGTTAGTTATAATCTAAACAAAAAGATTAAGATACTTGAAGTCCTTTTGGCAATGCCGAAAGGACTTTTTTTATGCCCTTTACTCAGTAGGGTTAAGTACTGAGAAAATAAAAAACAAGAAACTAAAACATTAAAAAATATAACCATGAGCAATCTAAATTTTTCAACACAAGCATTACACGCAGGACACAATGTACAATCTACAGCAGGAACAAGAGCAGTGCCTATCTATCAGACATCATCGTATGTATTCGAAAATGCTGATCATGCAGCAGGAGCTTTTAACCTATCTATCCCAGCGTATATCTATACAAGATTAAACAACCCTACTAACGATATCTTAGAACAACGCTTAGCAGCACTTGAGGGAGGTATCGGAGCAGTAGTAACAGCATCAGGAGCATCTGCTATCTCTACAACGTTCTTAACATTATTAAAAGCAGGAGACCACATCGTATCATCTAATAGCTTATATGGAGGAACTTATAACTTATTTAATGTTACTCTTCCAAGATTCGGTATCAACACCACTTTCGTAGATCCATCTGATGTAGAGAACTTCAGAATAAATATTCAAGAGAACACAAAAGCAATATTCGTAGAGAGTTTAGGTAATCCTAAGTTAGACATCATTAACCTAAAAGCAGTAGCAAAGATTGCACAAGAGTTTAAGATACCTTTCATCGTAGATAACACTGTTGCCTCTCCTGCTCTACTTAACCCTATCGAATATGGAGCTAATATCGTAGTACACTCGCTGACTAAGTATATCACAGGTAATGGTACTTCTCTAGGTGGGGCGATTATCGATGCAGGGACATTTGATTGGTCAAGTGGTAGATTCCCAGAGTTCACAGAACCATCACCAGGATACCACGGACTAATATATCACCAAGCGTTAGGTAATGCCGCTTTCATTGCCAAAATCAGAGTAGAAGGATTAAGAGATTTAGGTGCAGCACTTAGCCCATTCAATGCTTTCCAAATCATCCAAGGATTAGAAACATTGCCTATCCGTATCCAAAAGCACAGTGAGAATGCTCTTGCATTAGCAGAGTGGTTAGAGAAACAAGATGCTGTAGCATGGGTAAACTATCCAGGACTAAAATCAAGCCTTTACCACGACTTAGCAAAAGAGTACTTGCCTAAAGGACAAAGTGGAGTGGTAACATTCGGATTGAAAAAAGGATTTGAAGCAGCGAAGACAGTAGCGAACGAGACAAAACTATTCTCACTACTTGCAAACATCGGAGATACTAAGTCCTTAATCATCCACCCTGCTTCTACTACACACCAACAATTAAGTGTAGCTGAACAGAAAGCAACTGGGGTAGCACCTGACTTAATCAGACTGTCAGTAGGAATAGAAAACATTGAAGATTTAAAAGCCGATTTAGCTAACGTATTTAAAACATTATAAGATGAGTACCCAAACCGATATACTAAAGCACATTCCGATAGATCCACACACAGGCGCAATAGCAGTACCAATCTATCAGACTACGACATTCGCTCAAGAAGCACCAGGAGTAAACAAAGGATTTGACTACACACGTACCAACAATCCTACTCGTCAAGCCCTTGAAGAATTAATTGCTTCTTTAGAGAACGGTGCAAAGGGTTTTGCTTTTGGAAGTGGACTTGCTGCAATAGATGCTGTATTTAAAACCCTTAGTCAGGGAGATGAAGTAATAGCAGTAGCAAATATCTACGGTGGCACATACAGACTGCTAAATGAAGTATATGCAAAGTTTGGGATCAAGACTCATTATGTAGATACAACAGTAGCCGATAATGTAAAGAAAGCAATCAATGACAAAACAAAATTGATATGGATAGAAAGTCCTACTAACCCTACACTGCGTATATCAGATATACAAGCTATCACGAGTATCGCTAAGCAACATAACGTATGGGTATGCGTAGATAACACCTTCGCTACCCCGATAGCGCAAAAGCCGTTAGACTTAGGAGCTGATATCGTGGTACACAGTGCTACGAAGTATATAGCAGGGCATTCTGATGTAATAGCAGGATTAGTAATAACCAAAACAGAAGAAATCGGAAAGGTCATTAAGTTCCACCAAAACTCAACAGGAGCTATACTAAGTCCCTTCGATAGCTTCTTAACCATCAGGGGTATTGAAACACTCTTGTTGAGATATAAAGGTTACTCTGAGAATGCTATCCAGATTGCAGAATACCTCAGCACGCATCCGAAGATAGACAAGATATATTATCCAGGATTAAAGAGTCATGAAGGACATGAGCTTGCTAAGAAGCAACAAAAGTATTTTGGAGGAGTCATCAGCTTTGATCTAAAAGAGAATACAAAAGAAGCTGCCTTACAAGTCATACAGAATTTAAAGCTCTTTACCCTAACAGAAGGTTTAGGAGGTATAAAGAGCTTGAGCAATTATCCCTTTGAAATGTCTCATGGCTCCGTACCTAAAGAGACTAAAATACAAGCTGGGATAACAGAAAGTCTAATAAGACTATCTATAGGATTAGAAGAAACAGAGGATTTAATAGAAGATATCAAACAAGCATTAGCACAATAAATAACAATAGAATACCATGAGTCGCTTACAAGAAATAACAATCACTAATCACACACTACCAAACGGAAGTACACATACTTTTCACTTCACCTATCAGGTGGTGGGACAACCTTTACACAGTGCTCCTATCGTATTGGTTAACCATGCTTTGACAGGAAATAGTCAAGTAGCTGGAGACAACGGCTGGTGGAATAGCTTAGTAGGTTATGACAAAGTAATCGATCTCAACAAATACACAGTTATCGCTTTTGATATCCCAGGCAATGGTTTTAACCAACAAGAGGCACACCTCATCCAAGATTATAAAGTGCTAACGACTAAAGTTATCGCTGAAGTGTTTTGGAAAGCCTTAGACCGATTACACGTAAGTCATCTTTATGCGATCATCGGAGGAAGCTTAGGAGGAAGTATCGCATGGGAGTTAGCTTTTATAAGACCTACGGCAGTAGATCATTTAATCCCTATTGCTACAAGTTGTAAAGCATCAGATTGGTTAATAGGTAATGCCTTAGTACAAGATAGCATACTGAACAACTCATCAAAGCCGATAGAAGATGCTCGTATGCATGCTATGCTACTCTACCGCACTCCTGCATCGCTCCAGCAGAAGTTCGCCAATGGGTATAAAGAAAGTGAAAACCAGTATGCGATAGAGAGTTGGCTTAAGTATCACGGACAGACTTTAGAAGGTCGATTTAAGCTACAAGCTTACAAGCTAATGAATCACCTGCTCAAAACAATAGGTCAAGAACAGACACAAGATAGTCTAAAGGCTTTTGCTCAACTAACAAGTGCACAAATACACTGTATAGCAGTAGATACAGATTATATGTTCACAAACAAAGAACAAGAACAGACAGTCGCTTTATTAAAGGACTGTTGCAAACACATTACATACCAAGAGATTCAATCAATACACGGCCACGATGCCTTCTTAATTGAATACGAACAATTAAACAATTTATTAAAACCATTATTCTAAAATCAGCACATCATGAAAATAGTAAAGTTTGGAGGAAAGTCTCTTGCATCAGGGCAAGCTTTTGACAACGTAATCAATATCATTAAGAAAAAGGTAAACGAAGGACCTATTACCATAGTAGTTTCTGCTATCGGAGATACAACAGATACCTTAGAGAATATATTAGACTTAGCAAAGACTAAACAAGATTATACAACTGCTTTTGAAGCGTTCAAAAACAGAGCATATCACAATGAAGCAGATATACATACAGAAATAGAAGTATTGAGCAAATTATACGAAGGAGTTTCTTTAATTGAAGACTACGGGTTAAAAATTAAAGACCAAGTATTAGCACAAGGGGAATTAATATCAAGTAAGATTTTAGCTGCTCAGTTAAATGCCAAAGGAATAAAAGCCATTGCTGTAGATAGCCGTCAATTCTTTATCACAGATAACAACTTCGGTAGTGCACAAGCATTAGATGAAGTATCGAAAAAGAAAACACAAGCTTACTTTGCTACCTTAGACAAAGGGACTATTGCAGTAGTAACAGGATTTATCGGTGCAACTGAAAAAGGGGAAACGACTACACTAGGTCGCAATGGTAGTAACTACTCGGCAGCTCTATTAGCTAATTTTATTCAAGCAGATGAATTGCAAAACTATACTCACGTAGACGGTATCTATACTGCTAATCCTGATTGGGTAAAGAACGCTCAGAAGATAGAAGAACTTCACTTCGATGAAGCAAATGAGTTAGCTAACTTCGGAGCTTCTATCTTACATGCCAAAACGATATTACCTCTGGTAGAAAACAATATTCCTCTGCGTATCTTGAATACATTAAACCCAGATAACAAAGGAACATTAATCTCTAACAAGACTACTGCTAAAGGAATCAAGTCTCTTTCTGTACAGTCTAATGTTGCCTTAATACAGTTTGAAGGACGTGGGTTATTAGGTATCGTAGGAGTTGATGCTCGTGTATTTACAGCATTAGCAAATGAAGGAATTAGTGTAGGTGTTATTTCTCAAGGTTCTTCAGAACGTGGATTAGGTTTTATCGTAGAAGAGAAAGATGCTGATAAAGCAGCAGAAGCTCTAAATAGAGAGTTCTCTAATGATTTCTATACTCGTGATGTGAACAGCATCTCTATCATTCGAGATATAGCAGTGATCTCTATCATCGGTCAAAACCTAAGCACATTTGACAAGCCTTATGCTGCATTGGTGAAGAATAAGATCGTTCCTATTCTATTCAACAATACGGTAACAGGAAAGAACGTAAGCTTAGTTGTTCGTAAAGAAGAAGCGAAGAAAGCATTAAATGTCATCCACGGACAGATATTCGGTATCGCGAAGAAGATAAACATCGCTGTATTTGGACACGGATTAGTAGGAGGAACTTTAATCGACCAGATCTTACACTCAGCTCAATCTATAGAAGGCAAAAAGAATATAGCTCTTAACATCTTCGCTATTGGTAACTCTAAAAAAGTATTGCTAAACGATGGAGGTATTAACTGTAACTGGAGAGAAGATCTAAAAGAAAAAAGTGTTGCTTATACTATCCAAGAAGTTATCGACTATGCGAATGCTAACCACTTAGAGAACTTAATAGCGATAGATAATACAGCTTCAGGTGAGTTTATCAAGAATTATATTCCATTAGTAGAGAATGGTTTTGACCTTATCTCATCGAATAAAATCGCTAATACAATATCGTATAGCTTCTACAAAGAGCTTCGTCAAACATTAAAGGCAAACCACAAAGAATATCTATACGAGACAAACGTAGGTGCAGGTTTACCATTGATTGATACGATTAAACTACTTCATTTATCAGGAGAAAATATCACAAAGATAAAAGGAGTGTTCTCAGGAAGTCTAAGCTACATCTTCAACAACTACTCTATCCAAGATAGACCATTCAGTGAAGTACTGAAAGAAGCGATAGAGAAAGGATATACAGAGCCAGATCCTCGTGAAGACTTATCAGGTAATGATGTTGGACGTAAGTTATTAATACTAGCTCGTGAGTTAGACCTACAGAATGAGTTCGAAGAGATTAATATCCAAAACTTAATTCCAACAGACTTACAAGCTGTGGATACACCAACGTTCTTAAACAGTTTAGAGAAGCTAAACCCTTATTTCGATAAGATAAAACAAGGCTTAGCACCAGATACAGTACTTCGCTATGTTGGAGAACTATCAGGTGACTTACAAGAAGACAAAGGAGTATTAGAAACGAAGCTAATCGAAGTACCTACTAGCTCAGCATTAGGACAGTTAAAAGGTTCAGACAGTATATTCGAAATATATACAGAGAGCTATGGTGACAACCCTATCATTATCCAAGGAGCTGGAGCTGGAGCATCTGTTACGGCACGCGGAGTGTTTGGAGATATCTTAAGATTAGCTGATAAATAAATTGGTTAACGGTGGACAGTTGACAGTGAACAGTTCTTGCCTTCGGCATTGAGTACACATAGTATACCAATGTAGAGACGGATTATTATCCGTGTCACCCTAGGCTCTTCAAGTCTATTAAATCTGCAAACAGGTAACTGAAAACTGTGAACCGTTATAGTGTCCCACTTTATGCTACCATTTAATACTATAATAATCATATTAGATCATAATAGTCAAGTATGTAAAAAGACTTTATACAAGCGACTACTTTTGATTTGTATTTGATATATAACTATTACCCAAAAACTAAAGACTAACACCGTTAACTGTCCACTGTGAACCGTTAACCGTAAACTAAATAAAGATGAATACAAGAAACAATGAAGAAGGCTGTTGTTTTGAGACACAAGCCATAAGAACACAGACAGAGCGCTCCCAATACAATGAGCACTCTACACCACTATACCTAACCTCTAGCTTTGTCTTTGACGATGCAGAGAATATGCGTGCTGTATTTGCAGAAGAAATACAACAATACTCTTACTCTCGCTTTACTAACCCTAACCAAACAGAGCTGGTTGAGAAGATACGTATATTCGAAAAAGCAGAAGCAGGTTTTGCCTTTGCTACAGGTATGGCGGCTGTGTACTGTAGCTTGTTCCCATTATTAAAAACAGGTGATCACATTGTTTCTTGTTCTAATATTTTTGGTTCTACGAGAGGGTTATTCAGTAATACCTTTCCAGAGTGGGGAGTTGAGACGAGTTACTTTGACCTTAATCAAGTATATGATGTAGAGAGTTTAATCAAACCTAACACTAAGATTCTATTTGCAGAAAGTCCTACTAACCCAGGAGTGGATGTATTAGACTTAGCTTACTTAGGAGAGATAGCAAAGAAGCACAACCTTATTTTTATCGTTGACAATACCTTCGCTACACCCTATCTACAGAACCCTATTACCTTAGGAGCACATATCGTAGTGCACTCTGCTACAAAGTTAATTGACGGGCAAGGTAGAGCCTGTGGAGGAGTTACCGTAGGATATAAAGAATACATCCATAAGATATATCTGTTTGCCCGTACCATAGGTGCTAGTATCTCTCCATTTAATGCATGGGTGTTATCTAAGAGCTTAGAGACATTAGCTATACGAGTAGACAGACATTGTGAGAATGCCTTGACCATAGCAGAATATTTAGAAAAACATCCTGCAGTGGAATTTATCAAATACCCTTTCTTGCCAAGTCATCCACAATACGAAATTGCTAAAAAACAAATGAAGCAAGGGGGTAACATCATTGCCTTTGGGATTAAAGGAGGACTAGATGCGGGTAGAACATTCTTAGATGCTTTACAGTTATGTAGTCGCACTGCTAATCTCGGAGATAGTAGAACTATCGTTACCCACCCTGCTTCTACCACACATAGTAAAGTTCCTGCAGAAGAAAAAATAGCCACAGGTATTACAGACAACCTGATACGTCTATCTGTCGGTTTAGAGAATACAAAAGATATTATCCGTGACTTAGAACAAGCTTTAACTGCTGCACAGTAAAACAAGTTCAAGACACTTCAAAAACATTGATTAAAAGAGAAAATTATGTCAACAACACTTATACATACTGATATCAGAAGCCTATTAAAACAAAGAACATTAGTACTCGATGGAGCAATGGGTACAATGCTTCAGGCTTACCGATTCTCAGAAGAAGACTTTAGAGGAGAGCGCTTTGCTGATTTTGCTCATCCTTTAAAAGGAAATAATGACTTGTTGTCTATCACTCAACCTGACGCTGTAAAAGAAGTACACAGACAATATCTTTTGGCAGGAGCTGATATTTTATCTACGAATACCTTCTCGGGTACTACCATTGCTATGGCAGATTATCACCTTGAAGATATAGTATACGAACTAAACTACCAATCGGCTAAGATAGCGCGAGAAGTAGCAGACGAAGTAGAGGCCTTAGACCCTAATAAACCTCGTTATGTAGCAGGAGCTATTGGTCCGACGAATAAGACAGCGAGTTTATCTCCTGATGTAAATAATCCAGGATACCGTGCCATTACTTTTGAAGAACTACGCATAGCGTATAAACAACAAGCAGAAGCATTATTAGACGGTGGATGTGACTTACTATTAGTCGAGACTATATTCGACACACTTAATGCTAAAGCAGCTTTATTCGCTATAGACGAGATACAAGCAGAACGAGGTATCGATATTCCGATTATGATTTCAGGTACGATAACTGATGCTTCTGGGCGTACCTTGTCAGGACAGACTGTCGAGGCTTTTCTGATTTCTATAGCACATATCCCTTTATTGAGTATAGGGTTTAACTGTGCTTTAGGAGCAGAACAATTAGAACCGTATGTAAAACAACTAAGTCAACACGCAGCAGTGAATATCTCTGCTCACCCGAATGCTGGTTTACCAAATGCCTTTGGAGAATATGACCAAACACCAACAGAGATGAAAGAACTAATCGATAGCTTCTTGAGTCAAAACTTGGTACAGATTATCGGAGGTTGTTGTGGTACTACACCAGAGCATATTAAGTTAATTGCTCAGGCAGTAGCAGAACACAGTAAAGATAGACAACCAAAGCAATTCAACCTAAAGCCCGTACTTGCCTTATCTGGATTAGAACCACTATATGTAACTGCCGAGGCTAACTTTATCAACATAGGAGAGCGTACCAATGTTACAGGTTCTCGTAAGTTCCTGCGTTTGATTAAAGAAGAGAAATTCGACGAAGCCTTAGCTGTTGCAAGAGAACAAGTAGAGGGTGGTGCTCAGGTTATAGACATTAATATGGATGAAGGGCTGTTAGACGGTGTACACTGTATGACTAACTTCCTTAATCTTATAGCCTCTGAACCAGATATTGCGAAAGTTCCTATTATGATTGATAGCTCTAAATGGGAGATTATCGAAGCAGGACTACGCGTAGTACAAGGTAAAGCGATTGTGAACTCTATCAGCCTAAAAGAGGGAGAAGAGTTATTTATCGAACACGCTAAATTAATCAAACGCTATGGAGCTGCCTCTGTAGTAATGGCATTCGACGAAAAAGGACAGGCAGATTCCTTAGAAAGACGTATAGAGATCTGTCAACGTTCTTATGATATATTAGTCAACCAGGTGAACTTCGCACCTCAGGACATCATCTTTGACCCTAACATATTTCCTGTTGCGACAGGAATGGAAGAGCACAACAACAATGCTTTGGACTTCTTTAATGCCACCAAATGGATTAGAGAGAACCTTCCTTACGCCAATGTAAGTGGTGGTGTAAGTAATGTTTCTTTCTCGTTTAGAGGGAATAATAAAGTACGTGAAGCGATGCATGCAGCCTTCTTATACCATGCAATACAGCACGGTATGAATATGGGTATAGTGAATCCTGAGATGTTAGAAGTGTACGATGAGGTAGACAAGGATCTAATGGAACACGTAGAAGACGTGTTGCTAAATAGACGTGATGATGCGACTGAACGCCTATTAGACTTTGCTGAAAGTATTAAAAATGAAAGTGCTATTCAATCAACCGAAATCAAAGTAGAAGAATGGCGTTCAGGTAGTATCCAAGACCGACTAACACATGCATTAGTAAAAGGAATAGAGACTTATGTCATAGAAGATACAGAAGAAGCTCGTCTAAGCGTACCTCAACCTATCCAAGTCATTGAACAATACCTAATGAATGGAATGAATGTAGTCGGTGACCTATTCGGAGCAGGTAAGATGTTCTTACCACAAGTAGTAAAGTCTGCACGTGTGATGAAGAAGGCTGTAGCCTATCTACTTCCGTTTATTGAAGAAAGTAAAAAACAGAATGCAGAAGCCTCTGTAGGTAATGCTGGTAAGATACTTATGGCTACTGTGAGAGGAGATGTACACGACATCGGTAAGAATATTGTAGCTGTGGTATTGGCTTGTAATAACTATGAGATTATAGACCTTGGGGTAATGGTTCCACCTGAGAAGATTATTGAAACAGCTATTAAAGAACAAGTGGATATCATTGGGCTAAGTGGTTTAATCACACCTTCTTTAGACGAGATGGTACACTTAGCTAAAGAATTAGACAAGGTCAATAGCAATATTCCAATCATGATTGGTGGAGCAACTACTTCACGTGTTCATACAGCCGTGAAGATAGCACCAGAGTACAAGAATTGTGTTGTACATGTACACGATGCCTCACGTTCAGTTACCATTGCTAATCAGTTATTACAAAAAGAAATTGAAGCAACATTTAAAGATAACATCAGAGAAGAATATGATCAGCTAAGACGCGATTACTTAGGTAGAGCAAGAGACAAAAGCTATATCACAATAGAACAAGCAAGAGCTAACAAAGTCAAGATAGAATGGGATGCTAAAGACATTGTTAAACCCAACTTTATCGGTACGAAAACCGTAACAGTAGAGTTAGACGAATTATTGCCATTTATAGATTGGGCACCGTTCTTCCGTTCTTGGCAGTTGTATGGTAAGTTCCCTCAGATATTAACAGATGAGGTAGTCGGGCAGACAGCTACACAAGTATATGATGATGCCTTGATTATGTTAGACAAGATTATTAATGAACGTTGGTTCGAAGCACGAGGTGTCTTAGGTATTTTCCCTGCAAATCAAGTTAATGATGATGATATCGAAGTGTACAATGAACAAGGAGAAACATTAGATAAGTTATTAACACTGCGTCAACAATCATTAAAGAATATCAAGGCTCCGAATATTGCCTTAGCGGACTTTGTTGCTCCAAAAGAAAGTGGATTAGAAGACTACATTGGTTTATTCGCAGTCTCAACAGGTTTTGGAGTAGATGAAATAGCAAAAGAATACGAAGACGACCTTGATGACTATAACGCTATTATGGTGAAGGCATTAGCAGATCGTTTAGTAGAAGCCTTTGCAGAATATCTACACCATCGTGTCCGCAAAGAAATATGGGGATATGCTTCTGCAGAACGCCTTAGTAATGAAGAACTGATAAAAGAAGCGTATCAAGGTATCAGACCTGCACCAGGATATCCTGCTTGTCCTGATCATTTAGAAAAAGGCACAATATGGAAACTCCTACAAGTCGAAGAACGAATAGGTGTTAGTCTAACAGAAAGTTATGCGATGTTCCCTGCTGCTGCAGTATCTGGTTACTACTTCGCCCACCCACAGAGTAGATACTTTGGGTTAGGTAAGATAGAACAAGATCAATTAGAAGATTATGCCAATAGAAGAAATATATCAATAGAAGAAGCTGAACGTTGGTTATCTCCCAACTTAGCACAAAATAATAAATTAACGACGAACGAATCATGAAAGTAACAGAACATATCCAAAAAGCAAACGGTAAAACACAATTCTCTTTTGAGATATTACCTCCCTTAAAAGGACAAAATATTCAAGGAATATTTGACTCTATCGAACCGCTAATGGAGTTTGATCCTCCTTTCATAGACGTAACGTATCATCGAGAAGAATATGAGTACAAAGAAGCAGGCAACGGACTGTGGGAAAAAAGAACAGTTAGAAAAAGACCAGGAACTGTCGGCATTTGTTCGGCTATCCAAAATAGATTCAAGTTGGACGCCATACCGCACATCTTATGTGGAGGATTCACCAAAGAAGACACCGAAAACTTCCTCATAGACCTTGATTTCTTAGGTATTGATAATGTTGTAGCCCTTAGAGGTGATGCTGTAAAGAACGAAACTTACTTTAAGCCTGAACCCAAAGGAAATAAGTATGCCTCTGACCTAGTTACCCAAATAAGTGAGCTTAACCAAGGTATCTATTTAGACCCAGAACTTGAGAATACCAGTAAGACTGACTTCTGTGTTGGAGTAGCAGGTTACCCTGAGAAACACATGGAAGCACCTAACTTTGACACAGATCTTAAATACCTAAAGCAGAAGATAGACAACGGAGCAGAATACATCGTTACGCAAATGTTTTTTGACAACAGTAAGTTCTTCGCCTTCGTAGATAAATGTAGATCTATAGGTATTGATGTGCCGATTATCCCAGGACTAAAGCCTTTAGCTACCTTAAGCCAACTCAATCTATTACCTCAACGTTTTAAAGTTGACTTACCAGATGATTTGGTTGCTGAGGTACTCAAAGCAAAAGACAATGCTGCCATCCGCGAGATTGGTATCGAATGGTGTGCGCAGCAGTCAAGAGAATTAATAGAAGCAGGAACCCAAATAGTACACTACTACTCTATGGGTAAATCTGACAATATCAAGAACATCATTAAGCTTGCAACAGTTTAGAGAACAGGGAGCGGTTGACCATTTGTAGACTGCAAACTAATAAGCTCGTTATTTATAATTTTTTGGTTGTGATAAACCTCTTGTCTTTAGGCAAGAGGTTTTATGTTTTATACAAATCATAACTCCACAAAAAACCAACCATCTATATCATTCTACACAATACAACTTGCACATACAGCTCCACAACGTACATAAGGTAAAGACGCAATATCTTGCGTGTCAAACACAGTAACAACCACAACAAACATCTACCACCAATGTTGCACAATAAAACTTACACATACAACTCCACAACATACATAAAGTAGAGACGCATATCTTGCGTGTCAAACACAGTATCTACAATAAACATCTACCACCAATGCTACACAATAAAGCTTACGCATAAAGCTCCACAACATACATAAAGTAGAGACGCATATCTTGCGTGTCAAACACAGTAACCACAATAAAACTTACACATAAAGCTCCACAACGTACATAAAGTAGAGACGCAATATCTTGCGTGTCAAACACAGTAACCACAACAAACATCTACCATCAATGCTACACAATAAAAATTACACATACAGATCCACAACGTACATAAAGTAGAGACGCATATCTTGCGTGTCAAACACAGTAACCACAATAAAAATTACGCATACAACTCCACAACGTACATAAAGTAGAGACACATATCTTGCGTGTCAAACACAGTAACCACAACAAACATCTACCACCAATGTTGCACAATAAAACTTACACATACAACTCCACAACGTACATAAAGTAGAGACGCATATCTTGAGTGTCAAACACAGTATCTACAATATACTGAACCGTAAACAATATTTCAAAGAACATCCTCTAAGTGAACTTAAAAGGTAACTGATACACTATCAATCACCCTCCAAAAGTACTTCTCCTATCAAATGTTCTTTTTAATAATGACTATTCTGACTATGAATGACATCATTTAGTCAATTTTAGTAGCAGAAAGTGGGACACTGTAGTTAATAGGTCAATATAAAACATTCCTAATTGTCCATTCCTAATTAAACTCCTCCCTATAATCAGTGATTTAAAACAATATTTTCAACTTCTAATAGGTTATATATTAAACCATCTATTACATTTGTTAATGTAAAAAAATAACTATGAAAAAGACACTCAAACTATTAACCCTAATGTTATTCATAACATTAGCCTCTTGCTCTAAATCAACAGAATACGGAGAAACCTCTGCTGTTGCTTTAGAAGATATCAGCACAACAGATGCTGCTGCAGAAACCACTACTGAAGCACCACAATCCACAGATTCTACTCAAGATATCACTGTACCTGAGCGTATGATAGTCAAAGAAGGGAATATACGTTTTGAAACTTCTAATGCACAAGAAACTAGAGCTAATATCGTAGCAAGTAGCAAAAAACTCAACGGATATCTATCACAAGACACATCGAACGTCTATGGCAATCGCACTGAACATACCATTGTGATTCGCGTACCAGCAAAGAACTTCGAAACCTTGTTAGAAGGAGTTACCCAGACTGCCACTAAAGTAGATAGCAAAAATATCAATGCCCTAGATGTAACCGAAGAGTTCATCGATATAGAAGCGAGAATCAAGACGAAAAAAGAAATAGAAGAACGCTATAAAGAACTACTTAAACGCGCCAATACAATAGATGATATTCTAAGAATAGAAAGAGAACTAGGGACTCTACGTGCAGATATTGAGTCATTCGAAGGACGACTAAAGTATCTAAAGAGTAGAATATCACTAAGTACCCTTACGGTAACTTTCTATGAAAAAGGAGAATCAACAACAGGCTTTGGATATGAAGTATCATCTGCCTTTGGTTCTGGATGGAGTAATCTTTTATCATTTGTGATAGGGCTATTCTATATCTGGCCATTTATCTTAATCTCAATTGGATTAATCTTGATCATCAGACGTATCAGAAAACGCAGAAAACAGAATAAAATAAACTAACATAAAGCAAAAGTCCTACTGTGACAGTAGGGCTTTTTATATTTCTTTAATTGTATAACTACCTGCTTTATGTGACACGCAAAATCTTGCGTCTCTACAGCAACACCCTACCTATACCTAATGCCACAGGCAAAAACCGTAAACTGTGAACCATTAACCGTAAACCAAACATTCCTAATTCTAAATTCCTAATTCCTCATTAGAAATCTCTTCCTTCATCTCTAACAGATTCAAATCTCCATCGTATAGAGCATGGAATACAAAAGGCTTACTCTCTAAGATATACTTATAAATAAACCAATCTGTCTTCGGAGTAGGTACATTTAGCAAGTCCTCATACGCTATCCACTCTAAAGTTCCCTCGTTACACTCAGAAGGAGTGACAGCATCGATATCTGCTACATACACATAGCTTAGCCAATTATACTTCACAGGAGAAGTCTCTGTCAGTATACCGCAGAACTTCACCTTATCTACTCTTATCCCTGTCTCTTCAAATGTCTCACGGATCACCCCCTCTTCAGGAGTTTCGAAAGGTTCTATCTTACCTCCCACAGGAGTATACGTATCTTTATTGGGTTCTTTTAAACGCTTTAGAAGCATAAAGTTATTCCCATTTCTCAACACACACAGTGTTGCTATTCTTTTTATTCCTAACGGAACAGCAGTTGTACTCATCCTATTGTTCGTTTAATAATTCTTGAAAACGTTCTACGAATTGACTTACGTGATATCCATCCATCAGTGCATGATGTCCATGTATAGATACTGCCATACGCTTACGACCATTCTCCTCCATTACTTTCCCAAAAGAAATCTTAGGACAACTATCTGGGAAGTCAAAGTTACGTGCATGACTCATACTCGTAAAGTCTAGCCATGGCAAGGCAGAGATATGTAGTACATTCTCACTATTCGACGCAGGTAATAATGAAGTCGACTGCTGTACACTCTCTATTTTTTTTTTCGCCTCTGCGAAGAAAGTCTGCTTATCAGCGTAATAATTCATATACGTAAACCCAAAAGTCCCATTAGGTCTATTGATGGTAGGTGATGCGTGTACCTCATCATACAGATATACCTCGTTATCCACTATTCTATATCTAAACACCTCTACCTCATTCGCTGCTCTAAGTGCATCGTGTAGATAAGTAAGGAAGAAAGAATCCTCATTCGCTTTAGCTCTATTATACACCGTAGTACAATCTACTTGCACTGTAATACCAAAGAAAGGTTCTGTAAACTGTTTAAAAAAAGCATACTGCTCCCCTCTCTCCCATTTAGTGGTATCAATCTTAGTTCTCATTTTGTTGTGTTGTTTTATTCACAGCGAAAATATATGTAATCTTCTTGATGGTAAAAGACTTTTGTCCTGTTGATATTTAATAGATAATCATTCCTTAGATACGTCTATCTTAAAACTTCAAATAAAGACGCATTATAAAACAAAAAGCACGGGTATATTCCGTGCTTAGTATACTTAAATTACTCTATCTCTTCTAATATAATCGACTTAAGGTCTGCCTTAGATCCATTAACTTCTTTTATAAGCTTCCCATCAGGGCTAAATAATAAATAAGATGGAGTGCTCATATTTCGGTACATAGCCATCATAGGGTGAAGGTCTCCTTCCTTATTCCAAATTATGTTTCCTTTCTTTCCTTTTAGCTCATAATACTCTTCAGCTTCTTTCAGATTATCACCTGTGTGATAAGTGACATACATTACTTTATCCTTTAGCTCTTCAGCTATCAAAGCAGTCTTAGGAGCCGCCATATAACAATAGCCACAGTTAACATTAGAGAAATCTAATAGAACATACTTACCATTATAATAGTCACTGAACCTAACTTCCTTATTTTTCAAATCTAATGCGGTAAAGTCATAATATATATCTCCTACTTCTAACTGTTTAGAATCACATAAAGCCTTTAAAAACTTAATCTCACTTCTATCCATATTTATAGGATCCACTAAGCTATACAAAGTCTTAAACTGTTCTAGTGTAAATTGATCTACATAAAACCTAATTAAATGTCTACCATAATCAGTATTAATATGTTTCTTAAGAAACTCATACTGACGCCCAGCATTTTCTTTTCTAATAGCATCTAATTCATCTTTGTACTTAGCGTATACAACTTCAGGTTTAGACCCCTCTCCGATTTCCTTTTCTATAATCTCGTCAATATCATTGCGCTTCTTATCAAGATCTTTACTTAATGAATAGTTCTCATATCTCAATCCATCATACTTCGAATTTTTAGCAACTACCTCATTAGGAAAATCATCAATAGAAGCATCGATAGTCACAGATTCGTTACCTAAGAAAAAAGAAGTGTACTTAATATCTTTGTCATAATACACTATTATAAATACAGATGCAGGTGCTTCTTTTAGATCAACCTCTACATCTATCACACCATCCTTTAGATAGAACTCCTTTTCTTTCTCTCCTCCTGAGATACTAAGTTTAGTCTTATTATCTATCCCCGTAATCTTACCTGTTACGTGTAGTTTATCTTGAGCCATTATTCCTATAGAGAAGAATAATGCGATTAATATCATTACTTTATTCATCATAGCTTACTATTTAATCTCTACAAGATAGGTAATTCAACTTATACAGAACAATATTATTCAAAGAATAAACTTCTCCCTCTTTATGATTTCAAATATCCCCCGCCCTCTTATGGAGATAATGACCTCATTAGCTCTTTTTGCACAGATATGCACTTTCTTATTACACATAGACATCTATGATTCAAAACTTTAAGCTTATTCCATTTATTTTTATTCGGAAGCTATTCGGTAATACCCAGTATTTACTTGGGATAAGAGGTAGTTTACCGAACTGTATTCAGGTTGTACCCGAACCTTCTACTATAGATTAAGATAGAAATAAAGCATTATTTGTATAAAAATGACACTTATTTGAATTTTTATATTCTCTTTTAGAGGTAAAAATTGGTCAATTCGAAATAATGTCTATTTTTGTTATACAACCACAAAAAACGATATTGATATATGAGACCAGATTTATTTCAGGCACCTGATTATTACTTATTAGATGACTTGTTAAGTGATGAACACAAATTAATTAGAGATACAGCGAGAGCATGGGTGAAGAAAGAAGTTTCTCCTATTATAGAGGACTTCGCTCAACGTGCAGAATTTCCAAAACAATTAATACCAGGGTTAGCCGAGATAGGTGGATTCGGTCCTTATATCCCTACAGAATACGGAGGAGCAGGATTAGACCAAATTTCGTATGGACTAATCATGCAGGAGATCGAGAGAGGAGATTCTGGTATTCGTTCTACCTCATCAGTACAGTCTTCACTCGTGATGTACCCTATCTGGAAGTACGGTAATGAGGAGCAACGCATGAAGTACCTACCTAAGCTAGCGACGGGAGAGTATATCGGATGCTTCGGATTGACAGAACCAGATCACGGTTCTAACCCAGGTGGGATGCTGACTAATTTTAAAGATATGGGAGACCACTACCTACTAAATGGGGCTAAAATGTGGATCTCTAATGCTCCATTCGCAGACATAGCTGTAGTATGGGCTAAGAATGAAGAAGGGCGTATACACGGGCTGATCGTAGAGCGTGGTATGGAAGGCTTCACTACTCCAGAGACACATAATAAGTGGTCACTGAGAGCTTCGGCTACAGGGGAGTTAATATTCGATAATGTCAAAGTACCTAAAGCTAACTTATTGCCAAACAAATCAGGATTAGGAGCGCCTCTAGGCTGTCTAGATTCTGCTAGATATGGTATCGCATGGGGAGCTATCGGAGCTGCTATGGACTGCTATGACACAGCACTTCGCTACTCGAAAGAGCGCATACAGTTCGACAAACCTATCGGTGCGACTCAGTTACAACAAAAGAAATTAGCAGAGATGATCACAGAGATCACTAAAGCACAGTTGTTAACTTGGAGATTAGGCGTACTGAGAGACGAAGGAAGAGCTACTTCTGCACAGATCTCTATGGCTAAACGAAACAATGTGGCTATGGCATTAGACATCGCACGTGATGCGCGTCAGATGTTGGGAGGTATGGGTATCACAGGAGAATACTCTATCATGCGCCACATGATGAACTTAGAATCTGTAGTGACCTATGAAGGGACACATGATATCCACTTGTTAATAACAGGTATGGATGTGACAGGATTCCCTGCATTTAAGTAATAAATATCTTTATAGATAAACTTTATACAAAGAGCTTCGCCTTTCGGTGAAGCTTTTTTACTTTTGTACTAAATTTTAGAAGATATGACTATTCAAGAAATCAATGCACAGATAGCTGAAGAAAGAAATGCGTTACTTCAACACCCTCTTTATCATAAAATAAAGACTATCCCTCACTTATGTACGTTTATGGAAGGGCATGTATATGCGGTATGGGATTTTATGTCATTGCTTAAAGCGTTACAACAACAATTGACTTGTACTACGACTCCTTGGTTTGCCTCAGAGTTTCCGCAGACACGCTATTTGATCAATGAGATTGTACTAGCAGAAGAGTCAGACTTAGCCTATGATGGACAGCGTCTGAGCCACTTCGAGATGTACTTAGATGCGATGATAACGGCTAAAGCAGATACTACTGCTATCGAAGCACTTATCCGCACTCTTAAGTCTGGTACACCTATCTTCGAAGCGATAGCACAGACAGACTTAGATGAAGGGGTAAAAGAGTTTTTAAACTTCACATTCAAGACTATCGAAGGAGGTAAAGCACATGAGATCGCAGCAGCCTTCACATTTGGTCGCGAAGATTTGATACCTGATATGTTTACCGAAATCTTAAAAGGTTTTCAACAAAACTTCCCTGAAACAGACTTGACAAAACTAGTGTATTACTTCGAACGTCATATCGAACTAGATGGAGATGAGCATGGTCCGATGGCGATGAAGATGATCTCTGAGCTATGTGGAGATGACCAACAAAAGTGGCAAGATGTCATCGCAATCTCTAAACAAGCACTTATAAAACGTTATAACTTGTGGAATTCTATCGAAAAATTTATAAAAATCAAGTAAGTTTAACGTTTACAAAACACTAATTTCTCATTAATTTACATATATTTACACAAAAGCATTAAAAACATGAAATTGAAAGGTAAAAACGCAATTATCACCGGAGGTGGAAGAGGATTAGGTAAAGCTACTGCTATTGCTTTCGCTCAAGAAGGGATAAACGTTGCTATTACTGGTAGAAACGAGAAAACATTACAAGCAACTGTTACAGAGTTAGAAGCATTAGGAGTGAAAGCTACTTATGCCGTATTCGATGTGACTGATAAAGCAAAAGTAAAAGCTGAAATAGCTAAATTAATAGAAACATTAGGAGGAGTAGATATATTAGTGAACAATGCTGGTATATCAGAATTCGGAAAATTCACAGATATGTCTGCTGAGCGTTGGGAAGAGATCTTACTTACTAACGTGATGGGAGTGTATAATGTGACTAGAGAAGTACTACCTCACTTAATAGATCAGAATGAAGGAGATATCTTTAACGTAGCTTCTACAGCTGGTCTTAACGGAAATGCAACTACGTCTGCATACTCTGCGTCTAAATTTGCAGTGATCGGGATGTCTGAATCACTAATGAAGGAAGTACGCAAAAACAATATTAGAGTATGTACGCTAACGCCAAGTACTATCGCATCAGATATGTCTATAGAATTAGGGCTTACAGATGGTAACCCTGATCATATCTTACAGCCAGAGGACTTCGCAGAGCTTATCGTAGCTACATTGAGATTACCAAGAAGAGCAATGGTTAAAACAGCATCGCTGTGGACAACTAATCCTCAATAAAATAGAAGGAGAGGTTTGACTCCTATTCTTTCTTATTACTTATTATGATTACAACCTAAACTCGCTATTTTGGCGAGTTTTTTATTGTAGTATTTTTTTATTTAGCAACCGTTTTTTTATTTACTTTTGCGCCGATTTATATTCATTCTTTCGTCATGATACGAAAAATAACACGCTTCTTTTTAAAGCTAGCACTTCTCTTTTTTGGACTGAGTATTTTCTCAGTACTAGTCTTTCGTTTTGTCCCTGTACCTTATACCCCACTGATGTTTATCAGACTGTATGAACAGGTCAAAGACGGCAAACCAATGACACTACAACATAAATGGGTACCTCTAGACGACATCAATGTCAATCTACAGAAGGCAGTGATCGCTAGTGAGGATGGACACTTCTTGACGCATAATGGTTTTGATTTTAAAGCCATAGAGAAAGCAATGAAGAACAATGAAAAAGGCAAAAAGATCAAAGGCGGTAGCACCATCTCACAACAGACTGCTAAGAATGTGTTCTTATGGCCAGGGCGTAGTTATATCCGCAAAGGCTTTGAAGCGTACTTCACTGTACTGATAGAGTTCTTATGGCCTAAGGAGAGAATCCTAGAAGTCTATCTAAATAGTATAGAGATGGGTGATGGTGTCTATGGAGCACAGGCTGCGGCAAAGCATTGGTATAATAAAGATGCAAAGAGCTTAACTGCTAATCAAGCAGCAGGTATTGCGGTCATCCTACCGAGTCCGAGACGATATAAAGCCAATAACTCTGGACCATATATCGCGAAAAGAAAGAATACAATCACACGTTATGTGAACAACTTCGGTCCTCTCGATTTTAATAAGAAAGGAGCTAATAAAACAGAGAATAAAAAGAAGTAATCCTATTTTAACTATTTAAATTACAGTATTAACATAGTTTTTTTATAACTTTGTTAGGAACTAAAATAAATTCCTATGAAAAAAGTATTGTTATCATTCGCAGTAGTTGGATTATTATTCGCTACTTCATGTAAAGACACAAAAGCTGAAGAAACAACTCCAGCTGTAGAAAACACAGAAGCTACAACAGAAGAATCAGCTGCTGTATCAGAATTTGAAAAAGCTAAAACTGAAGCTGAAACAAAATTAGCTGATGCTAAGAAAGCAGTAGAAGAAGCTGTTAAAAAAGGAGACAAAAAAGCTCAAGAAGAAGCTAACAAAGCTTTAGAAGCTGCACAAAAAACTTGGGATGATGCTAAAGCTAAATTCGAAGAAGTAAGCAAAAAAGCTGGTGATGCAGTAGAAAACGCTAAAGATGCTACTGAAGAAAAAGTAGAAGAAGTAAAAGACGCTACTGAGAAAAAAGTAGAAGAAGTGAAAGAAGCTACTGAAAAGAAAGCTGATGAAGTAAAAGGTGCGATGAAAGACGCAGCTGACAAACTAAAAAAATAGTATTTATAGAATACGGAAAGGAGCTCATGACGAGCTCCTTTTTTTGTTTACTCTTATAAGGATACTATAAATTTTATAGATATTTTTAATATCTTCATAAATATAAACAATTACGTATCAATGACATTGCCTAATATATTTCGTACATTTACATAGTAATAAAAAATCAAAACACTATGAAAACAAATATCGGTCTTACAGACAACGCACGTCAATTCAATGCAGAAGTACTATCTAAATTATTAGCAGATGAGTTTATCCTTTACACTAAAGCGAGAAATGCTCATTATAACGTAACGGGGGTAGACTTCCATTCTAAACACGTATACTTCGAAGAACTATATACAGAACTAGCAGTGAATGTAGATGCTGTAGCAGAACGTATTAAAACTCTAGGACACTATGCTCCTTCTTCTTTAAAAGATTACTTAAAACTAACTCACTTAACAGAAGAGAGAAAAACTACAGATACAGATAGTAAGTCTTGGATAGCTGAGTTATTAATAGACTATGAGGTAATCGTATCATTCATCAGACAGAATATAGATGCTATCGAAGAGTCTAATGATAAGAGTACTGCTGACTTCTTAATCGGCTTAATGGAAGCGCATGAGAAAACAGCTTGGATGCTACGTTCTCACTTAGGATAATCAGTGAAACAACATTATATCAAGGTTTGCCTTTTTTGGGCAAACCTTTTTTGTTACTTTTACCTCAAACAACAATAACCAATATGAAAAAGCTATTTATGTTGGGAGCAGTATTATCCCTACTAGTATCGTGTTCTCAACCTAAAACAGATATAGAAAGAGCAGAGGTATTCCAAAAAGAACTCAACAAAGAGTTTAGCGACTCTAAAACATCTCCATTACCTAAGGATGCCCTAAAGAAGTTTAAAGGACTTGATTTCTTCCCTATAACAGAAGATTATGTTGTAGAAGCTAAACTAGTTCGCACACCAGACGAAAAGCCTTTTACGATGCCTACAACGACTTCGAATAAGCTGAATTATGTCAAATACGGAGAACTACACTTTACATTAGATAAAAAAGAACATAAAGTAGATGTCTTTCAGGATCTAGATATCCTAAAGAAAGAAGACTATGCTAATCATCTATTCTTACCCTTTACAGATCTTACTTCTGGGGTGACTACTTATGGTGGAGGTAGATATATAGATTTAGAGATACCAGAAGGAGACCTTATCACTCTAAACTTTAATCAGGCTTATAATCCATTCTGTGTGTATAACCCTAAGTACTCATGCCCTATACCACCTGAACAAAACTTCATAGAAGTAGAAATAAATGCTGGTGTAAAAAATTATAAATA
Organism: Myroides sp. C4067; assembly: GCF_038039665.1. Taxonomy (NCBI): domain Bacteria; kingdom Pseudomonadati; phylum Bacteroidota; class Flavobacteriia; order Flavobacteriales; family Flavobacteriaceae; genus Myroides; species Myroides sp. C4067. The sequence goes on along the minus strand of NZ_JBBPHJ010000003.1, from coordinate 221,890 downwards.
CGAATAAGCAGAGTAGCAAGAAACGGATTGTGAGTGAGTAAGAGTCAATATACTTTTGGGTTTCTAAATACAGTAAAATGAAACTAAAAGGTAAAATAGCGCTTATCACTGGTGGAACTAGTGGTATCGGTAAAGCAACGGCACTCCTATTTATCCAACACGGTGCACAGGTCATCATCACAGGTAGAAATAAACATACTATCGACAGTACAGTAGCAGAACTAGGTCATCAGGCTATAGGTATCGTCTCTGACGCAGGTAATATGGTAGACCTTATGCGTCTAGGTGAAGAGTTACGACACTATACTACTCGTTTAGACATTGTGTTTGTCAATGCTGGTTTTGGCAAATATGCTCCACTAGAACTAATAGACGAGACGCACTATGAAGAGATGTTCAATACTATCGTTAAGGGGACTCTATTCACTGTACAGCAGGTCTTACCTCTTATGTCTAGTGATAGCGCTATTGTGCTAAACACTTCTATTGTCACAGAAGTAGGGATGCAAAACTCTAGTGTCTATTCTGCTGCTAAGGCAGCTGTACAATCGTTCACTAAGACCTTTGCCTCTGAATTAATCAGTAGAGGAATACGCGTTAATGCTATATCTCCTGGTCCTATCCAAACGAATTACTTCGACCGATCAAACTTATCCAAAGAACAGGTCGAATCTTTCACGACTTCCTTTGCACCACAGGTGCCTATACAGCGCTTCGGTCAAGCGTCTGAAGTAGCAGAAGCAGTCATGTTCTTAGCTTCTGATGCCGCTTCATACATAGTAGGTACAGAGCTAAGTGTAGATGGAGGCTTTCCAAAGATAAAAACATCATAAAGAAAAAGGCGATAAATTAAAAAGGCGAGTCAAAATATTGACTCGCCTCTATTTTATTTAAAAACTGTTGTTTCCTATTTCTGTTTCTTGATACCCATATTGTATAATGTAAATGCTTGTAAGTCTCATTCACTTGTATTGAAAAAGTTGCATCAATTTGTCCAACTTTTTAAAGTCAGTCCAAAGACTTTTTTGCACTTTTATTTCTTTAAAGTGAAAGTACTTATATAGACTTTGTAAAAAACAAGAAAAAAATTAATGAGATAATTGAACAAAATAAGAACCTTCTTTCGAAGCTATTAATTTCTTTCCTTTAAATAACTCTAATTTTATATATGGTGATTTAACTTTGTTATCAGGATTATTGGAAACTAAAACCTTTATTTGTGTAGAGTGGTGTTTTCTTTGTTTAATTTCTATTTCACTATTACCTTCTATTTCATATCTATTATTACCTCCCACACCTTCATAAGTTAATATTAAATATGTCTCTTTAGGATTTGTTGTTACTTTTAATCTGTAAGTACTAATAGGGTTCAACTCTTCGTCTTTTGAACAAGAATTAAAACTCATAACACACATTAATACTATAAATATAGCTAATAATTTTTTCATGTTTTTGTTTATAATTTCCACAAACATACATTTTAAAAGTCTAAAATATATGTCAAGATATGTCTTGTTTGTTACAAATTGAGAATTTCTATTTCACTTTTAATCTTAAGAAAGCAAAATTGGTAAAGTGAGAGCAATATAAATTATAGGTATGCATCTGATATTGTGATACTAGTGACATCTATATTTTCTAGAATCATTATTAATCTAATAGAGAAACTGAATCAATAACATACTGGACTGAACTATAACTAAACGAATAAAAATAGGTCTCTTAAAAAAACAAAAGGCGAGTCAAAATATTGACTCGCCTTTATTGGATTTAAAAACTGTTGTTTCCTATTTCAGTTTCTTGATACCCATATTGTATAATGTAAATGCTTGTAAGTCTACGTGCTCTTGTATTTGTTGAGCAATAGATTTACCAGCACCATGTCCTGCATTCGTTTCAATACGAATTAACATAGGGTTATTACCTGTATTTTTAGCTTGTAACTCAGCTGCAAACTTAAAGCTGTGCGCTGGTACTACTCTATCATCATGGTCTCCAGTAGTTACCATTGTAGCAGGGTATGCTACAGCTTTCACATTGTGTAGAGGAGAATATCCTTTTAAGTACTCGAACATCTCTTTGCTATCTTCTGAAGTACCATAGTCATACGCCCATCCTGCACCTGCTGTGAATGTGTGGTAACGCAACATATCTAATACTCCTACTGCTGGTAAAGCTACTTTCATAAGATCAGGACGTTGAGTCATAGTAGCTCCTACTAATAACCCTCCATTAGATCCACCTTTAATAGCTAAGAAATCAGATGAAGTATATTTATTGTCAATTAAGTACTGACCTGCAGCGATAAAGTCATCAAATACATTTTGTTTTTGTAATTGAGTACCTGCTACGTGCCACTCTTTACCATACTCTCCACCACCTCTAAGGTTTGGTACAGCATATACACCACCATTCTCTAACCAAATAGCATTAGCAATGCTAAATGAAGGAGTCAAGCTAATATTAAACCCTCCGTAAGCATATAGCATAGTAGGATTCTTACCATCTAACTTAAGACCTTTTTTATGTGTAATGATCATCGGTACTTTAGTTCCGTCTTTAGAAGTATAGAATACTTGTTTAGACTCATATTGAGAAGAGTCAAACTTCACTTTAGGTTGCTCATATACTTTAGACGTACCATCTACTGGATTGAAAGCATAGATACTTCCTGCAGTGATATAGTTCGTGAAAGAATAGTACAATGTAGTGTCTGATTTTTTACCACCAAAACCACCAACAGTTCCAACTCCTGGTAATTCTACTACTCTCACTTTTTTACCTGTATAGTCATACTGCTCTACATACGCTACAGCATCTTTTAGGTAGTTAGCGAAGATATATCCAGCTCCTGTTGAAGGTGTCAATACATTCTTCGTTTCTGCGATAAAGTCAACCCAATTCGCTTGTCCTGGGTTCTTAGCATCTACAGTTACTACTCTTGTGTTAGGTGCTTTATAATCTGTTACGATATATAATTTACCATCTTTACTATCTAATACTCCATTACTGCTATCGAAGTTATTTACTACAGTAACAATAGGACTATTCGCTACAGTTAGATCTTTCACATAAAGCTCGTTTCCATAAGTAGAATTAGCAGCTGTAATAATTAAATATTTATTATCACTAGTCACTCCTCCACCTACGTAACGTCTCTTCTGATCTTTTCCGAAGATTAGAGCATCCTCTTTCTGAGCTGTACCTAATTTGTGGTAATATAATTTATGTTGATCTGTCTTCGCAGATAATTCACTACCTGTTGGTTTATCATAACTAGAGTAATAGAACCCTTCATTACCAAACCAAGAAACACCACTAAACTTCACATCTACTAATGTATCACCTATCACTTGTTTTGTTTCTGCATCTAGAACGATAATCTTTCTCCAGTCACTTCCACCTTCAGAGATAGCGTAAGCTACTTTAGAACCATCCTCAGAGAAATCAATACTTCCTAATGATGTAGTACCATCTTTAGAGAATGTGTTAGGATCTAAGAATACTTCTTCTTTACCAGCTTCATCTTTGCGGTATAAAATAGACTGATTCTGTAACCCGTCATTTTTAAAGAAATAAGTGTATTTACCTTCTTTAAATGGAGCACCGATCTTCTCGTAGTTCCATGCCTCTTCCATTTGTTTCTTTAGGTCATCTCTAAAAGGAATCTGAGCTAAATAATCAAAAGTAACTTGGTTCTCTGCTTTTACCCAAGCAGCAGTTTCTTCTGATCTATCATCTTCTAACCATCTATATGGGTCAGCTACTTCTACACCGAAGTAAGTATCTACTACCTCACCTTTTTTCGTGTCTGGGTACTTTAGTTCTACATTTGCTTCTTCCGTAGCTCCTTGCTTACAAGAAACTATGATTGTAGCAACTAGTAAAGTCATAAGTGTTTTTCTCATAAATGTTTAAGTTAGTTATTGTTTTCTTAAATAATAAGTTAGTAAATATATCCATAAATATATAAAGAGCAAGGAGGAATCCTCCTTACTCTCTATATATTAACATTATTTCCTATTATTAATGCTTGTGTTCATGGTCGGGATCATGATCTCCCTCTCCTGGGTTTACAATATTCACAGTTCTAAATTCCATAGCTTGGTTACCTGCCTTATCTAATACTTTTACTACAAAGTGGTATTCACCTCTCTTTGCCTCTTTGTCTATTAAGATTTCGTGGTGATGTATATGTGCATTTCGCTGTCCATAGATATCATCCCAGCTATTTTTATATTTAAACGATTTGCGGTGTGCGTTCTCTTCATCATCGTGATCATGGTCATGATCGTGGTCAGCATGTCGTACAGATACACTGTGTGTATGCGTATGCCCCTCAGCTGAGTGAATGTCAATATCATAAGACCCTAAGGCGATATTATCTGATACATCCATATCAAAGTGGATAGTCTCTCCTGCTTCTAATTTAGCTCCTTCTTCTGGTGCGTTTAACACGATCACAGGTTTTTGAGTATCTACATCTGAATCACTCTTCAGACATGATGTAAATAATATACTACTTAATAAAGTTACGCTTGCTATATATTTTAATTGTTTCATTTTTTTAATGTTTAAAAATCCAGATTGTGACTTTATACTTAGCCTAGCACAATCTGGAGAATGAGTTAAATGTCTTTGTTCTTACCTAGTGCAAAATGAGTTAACTCTTCTGCAGGTGGTCCTCTTAACCAATAAAAAGGAAACAGACACTCTTTATAGCTGACTACTACCTCGATTACTAATTCATCGTGTACTCTCTCGACCCATAACACTAGTGTGGAGACTATGTGTTCTATAGCAGGTGAGAGCTTACATATATACTGCTCACAGTAGTGAATCGTATTACTATCTACATATTCTAATTTAGCTGACTTCTGCCCAAAGTGATGATCAATGATGACATAGTGAAGAGTATTGTTCAGTATAGGTACTAAGAATAAAGTACACCATAGCGAACATACTATAGCACGTATGTTCTTATCTGTCATATCAGAATGGTACTTGTATCATCAATTGTATTGAACGTCCTAACTCAGGTATACCTAATGGTCTGTAGAAGCTCGTATGATTTAATATCTTCGTATCGAACATATTTGAGATAGACAGTGTAGTACGCGCCTTAAACTTACCAAACTGTACTGTAGAAGACACTCCAGCACCGAAGCTCTGACTACTAGGTGTCACTTCTTCTCCCTGTGCAATACGTTCTTGCTCAGCATACCACTTCCCGTTAAAGTACACTTCTGACTCTTTAAACAGATCCGTATCTCTAAAGCTATATCTAACCTCTCCGAATACATTCATCGGAGGAGTGAATGGCAATGGATAAGCTCCGTTCTGCCCATTAGACACTTGCTGATTATAGATATACTCAAGTACTGCTGATATATTTAGACGATCAAAAAAACGTTTCTCTACTTTCCATTCAAAACCGCTAATGATAGCTTCTGACTGGGTATATTCATAAATCTGCCCACTATCTGGTAGTATAGAGAACTTACCTGATGGCTTTAGGTAGATATAATTAGAAAAATAATATAAATAAGGGCTAAACGTCGTATTAAACGTAGGAGTCTTAAACTCTGCTCTAAAGTCTAATGCAATCCCCTTCTCTGGATTAAGATCAGGATTCCCTTTCTCATGTCTAAAAGCTCCGTGGTGAACACCATTAGATGCTAACTCAATAGCAGTGGGGAATCTAAAGTTAGTACCCACGGTAGCTCCAAAATTAAAGTTGTCGTTTAGCGTATACTTTGCACCTACCATTCCATTCACACTATTGAAGTCTCTATCTGTAGTCGTACTTCTCTGTGCATATTTATTAGCTAGCTGATCTGCATAGCCCTGTTCTTTTAAATAGTCAAATAAGAATTGATCATAAAACGGCTTAACATGTACACTTGCATAGTCAAAGCGTGCTCCTCCTTCTAAAGTCAATTTATCATTCACGAAATACTCATACATCCCGAATACACCTGTACTCTGTCTATTAAACTTGGGTAATAAGAATCCGTATCCGTCAATGGTATTGTTCTGAAAATTCTGTTGTACTCCTAATGTCAACTTATGGTTGTTATTAAATAGATGTTCATACTTCACAGAAGCATCTACTGTATTTAATACAAACTGTAACTCTAGATTAGGGTTAGAACTTGGTGGTGTTTGATCATCAAAGTGAGAGTGAAACAAGCTGTGCTCTTGTCTTCTATTATTTTGATAAGCGACCATAAAAGTCCACTTATCTTGTAATGAACTATCCCATGTAGTTGTATTCACTACCTTAAAGTGATTGACGTTCTGACGTGGGTATTCTATATTGCGGTGATTCCCGTCATCTGCTACAGATGCCACATTAGGCAATCCGTGAGATCCTGGAAAGAATCCACTCTTGTCATAAACATTACTAATGCTCAGGATATTTTTAAAGTTATTATCCACATATCCTATTTGTCCATATAGTGCAAAGTTCTTAGAAGCAGTATTCTTCATTCTATTGCCATAGATAGGAATCACAGTGTTTAAATAGTTTATCTCAGACACAGGTACACGATAGTCACCAGCATCTTGACCTGTTGCTTTAAACTTATAGAAGAACTTCTCATCTCTTCCCTTTACCTGTACAGAAGCACCATACGAATCGTTAACTGTCTTGCCAAACATAGTAGCACTGCCACTAAATGAGTGTACCTCTGGTACCTTCTCATTATTAATCTTGATCACACCTCCGATTGCATCACTCCCATACTCAATAGTACCTACACCCTTTATCACTTCTACTTCTTCAGTACTGAAGGCATCTATCTCTAATCCATGGTCTGCTCCCCACTGTTGACCTTCTTGTTTGGCCCCATTCTCAGCGACAGCTACACGGTTAAATCCAAGTCCTCGAATAATAGGTTTAGAAGCTCCTGCCCCTATCTCCATAGCATTAACCCCTGGTACTGATGTCAAGGTTTTAGCAAATGAGCCTGAAAAACTCTCTACTAGTTGCTTATTACTAACTACCTCAGTATTCGCAATCGTCTTTAGCCCATGTGTCGATACAACTACTTGGTCTAGCAGTGTATTGTCCTCCTTAAGGTGCAAATCTAAATACATATCAGACTTCACTGTAAGCAAGGTATCAACAGTCTTATAACCAAGATATTCAACTAATAAACGGTGTTGACCTGCAGATACAGGTGTAGATATAAATTGTCCCTTCAGGTCAGTTCCAGACTGTAATCCCGAAAAAGTTATATTACTCCCTACTAATGCTTCTCCATATATGTCTGATACCTTACCCTTTACAACATATTGTTGTGCGTAAGTACCAATAGAAGCCACTAGTGAAAGCATAAGAATAGATATTCTCATTTAATCGCTAATAATTTAATTGTACATAAATAATCTATCCCTTTGCAAAGATTGCAAAAGACTTAAACAATAATTTATGCTGATACAGGGGGTGCCCTAAGGGAAAAGAATACCTGTGAAAGAGGTATAATAGATAGTGATACAATATCCTGAACTGATCTGGCTACATCATAAGTAATGAACTCTACAGACAATACATCTGAAGTGATAGCAGGGTTAAGTATAGTATCACAGACAAAACACTTGTCTAGCTGACTATGTGCTTCCTTAAAAGTAAGTTGATCCGATAGATCTCCTCTACTTTCATTAAAATGAGCATGTGTACTGTGTTCTTTTTCGTACTCTACTGAAGAAACAATATGTTCAAAACTATGCATAAACTGAAAAACGATGGTAAACATAATGGCTACCACCAACAATATTCTTGATATGTTTTTCTTTGCTTGCATACTGCAAATATAGACAAGAATGCTAGAAATAGACAATATGAATGATAATATTTAATAATTAGTTCATATTGAGAGTCAATATCTTTCTAATTCTTATTCGATTAATCTCTTTTATAAACAAGGTATTTATTCATTTTCCTACCCTAACTCAACACTTCTCACAAGCCTAAAATACTCTATCCATAGTATGTGATATTACTCTGAACAACCACAGTGATAACAGACTTATAAACTAAATTCTAACAGTAAAACAAGTTTCCTAATAAAACATTATAATACAGATTAAAAATATTTATCCCTTCTACGCTATGATAGAGCAATGCTAACATCATGATCACATAGTGGTCGCATTAAAACCAGCCAAAACTATGCGACCACTATGCCATCACTAGCCGACCACTATGCGACCACTGCTGAGAAAGTCGCTCTCGTCCTACTGTAACTGTACAGTTATTATTTATAATCCTATTCTTCACTGTACAAATGTGTTCAGTATAGAACAAAAATTATTGTTTGTGTTTTGTTACCTTTGTTCTTCATAAAAAATCAACAATAATGAATAGCAGACTATTAGGAAGTATATTAATCATCGCAGGTTCTTCTATCGGTGGAGGTATGTTAGCCATGCCTATCACATCAGCAGGAGTAGGATTTATAGGGGCTAGTTTACTTCTATTTGTTATCTGGTTTGCGATGTGTTATACAGCATTATTGATGGTGCGTATCTATGACTTTAATAGTCAAAAAGATGGTTTTGATACCTTGACTAGAAAATACGCTGGATTCACTCTTAACCGAATAGCAGGGCTAAGCCTTATGTTCTTAATCTATGGGCTAACAGCTGCTTATATGTCTGGTGGTGGTACTATCCTAAAGACGAATATAGACCTCTTATTCGACACAAATATTGATGATCGCTTAGCCGTACTCATCTTCTCTGTTGTATTTAGTGCTATCGTTATCACGGGTACTAAGTGGGTAGATTGGTTCACTCGCATACTTTTTACAGGGAAATTAGTTTTTCTAGTGTTATTAGTGATTCTTATGACTCCATTGATCAAAGGGGCTAACCTACTCCATATGCCTTTATCACAAGGGCTTGTGATTATGTCTATCCCAGCGATATTCACCTCTTTTGGTTTTCATGGTAGTATCCCAAGTATCGTTGATTACCTAGACGGAAATAAGAAACTATTAAAAAGAGCCTTTATACTAGGGAGTTTACTTCCTCTTGTTATTTATTTAGTTTGGCAGATAGTCATATTAGGGACACTAGACCAGACTGTGTTTATGCAGATATTACAAGAGCACTCTGAGGTAAAAGGATTATTACTTAGCATAAGAGAATTATCTAATTCTACCTATATTGAGACTTTATTTAGTTTCTTCGCAGCAACAGCATTAGGTACCTCTTTTTTAGGTGTAAGTATTGGGTTGTTAGATTACTATAAAGACTTGTTTAAAAATAAGTCTAAAAACCTAATCAAGCCTTTAGCTGCTATCTGTACATTCATACCGCCACTACTATTTGCACTCTTCTATCCAGAAGGTTTTATCTTGGCATTAGGGTATGCAGCGATAGCAGGTGTTATATTAGCATTAGTCATTCCTGTGGTGCTGTATTTAAAGGCAATGAGATTTCACGAAATTAAAATTTCGCTGTTACAATATTTCATTATCGGTTTTATATTAATACTTTCTTTAGTAATAGTATTTGCACAACTATTAGTCGTTAGCAAAAGCTAAAACCTAAATGTTTTATAAACTTTCTAAAAGTTAGTTAAGAAACGTTTTGTATCATTTTAATTTAGGAATTTACCAGATTCTAAGACCTAGAAATTGCGTAAATTTGCAAGCTTATATTATTATATGATAAACAAATACTTACTAACAACAATATTCGTTATCACACTGATAACGAACACCGTATCTTTTGCACAACAAAGTGCAGAAGTCATCTCTAATGAAGAGCAACGGGATAGCACGGCAGCAAAACAGAAATTTTTTGAACGTGTAGTTTCTTATTTTGAAGAAGCTAAGAAAGATAAATCACAGAGCAAATTTGACCTCTCATTCATAGGTGGGCCAAGCTACTCTGTAGATACTAAACTAGGACTAGGGATAGTCGCTTCTGGACTATACAGAGTAGATAAAGAGAACCTAGACTTACCCCCATCTGATCTCGCTATTTATACTAACTTTACGACAAGTGGATTCTTCGCTATCGGAGTAGAGAACACAACGATATTTCCTAATGATGATTACCGATTTCACTATGATATGGCATTTAAATATATGCCTAGTAAATACTATGGTATAGGATACGAGGCAGGTAGCCAAGGAGACTATGTGAAGTACGATGAATATCACTTAGGCTTGAAATTTGATGTATTGAGAAAAGTGTTGCCGAATACATATGTAGGATTAGTCTTTTCTGCTCAGAATATTCAGAGTAGAAACTTCAGAGATATGGAGGTGAGACCTGATACAGACTCTAAAGACACGGCTATCGGAGGAGGATTTATCGCGTCATATGACAGTAGAGACTTTATCCCTAACCCGAGTAAAGGAATCTTTATCCAATATGAACAGACTTTTTTCCCGAAAACACTGGGAAGTAATAAGCACTTCGGAAAGATTAACTTTACAGCGCGTGCATACCAGCAGGTGTGGAAAGATGGTCTAATAGCCTTCGACCTAAACGGAGAGTTTAACAATGGTGAAGTGCCATGGACAATGCTTTCTAAGCTAGGAGGAGCTAGACAGATGAGAGGGTACTACAGTGGGCAATATCGCGATAGAAAACAGATCAATACACAGGTAGAGCTAAGACAAAAAATACATAACCGACATGGTGTAGCAGTATGGGGTGGTGTTGGTAATGTGTTCGAGAATATGGACAAGTTTGACTGGAGCCACACCTTACCAACCTATGGTATAGGATATAGATGGGAGTTTAAAAATAGAGTAAACGTACGTCTTGACTATGGTTTCGGTAAAGGTCAGAGTGGTTTCTACTTTAATATCTATGAATCGTTTTAAGGGATAAAATGACTGAACAATTAAATAAAAAAGGATTCTTTAGTAGAATCATAAATAACCCGATCGCCTTGTTTTGGTTCTATATTGCTGTCAATATGGTTCCGAGCATTTATTTTGTCTTTACACAACCCGTGAATCTAATTGGGAAAATCGTAGTCATACTGTTTCCTTTAGGGTTGTTCATGACAATATTCTCTGCGTTTAAAAATTCGGGAGCCTGGTTACTACTATGCTTTCCATTCCTGTTTTTGCACGCTTTCCAGATCGTGTTATTCTACCTATTCGGAGAAGATGTGATAGCTGCAGATATGTTTCTAAACGTAGCAACTACGAATACTTCAGAAATAAATGAACTACTAGGTAGTCTATTGCCTTCTATCGCCTTTGTGTGTTTCTTATACATTCCACCTATCGTATTCGCCATACTTCAGTGGAAGAGAAAGAACTTCTTAGACTGGAGCTTTAGAAGACAGACTCTATTACCTGCAGTACTGTTATTAATAGCGTCACTAGTATTATCATTCTTCAGTGCGAATAAGAACACAGGTACATTTGCCTTTAACCAAGATGTGTATCCTATCAATGCGTTACACAACTTAGGATTCGCTGTGAATAAATGGGATAAGGTCAATCGATACCCTGAGACCTCTAAAGATTTTACCTTTAAAGCTACTAGAGACAGCATCTCTACTGATAAAAGACAAATATATGTACTGATCATAGGTGAGACGAGTAGAGCTGATAACTGGTCTCTGTATGGATATGATCGCGAGACCAATCCGAAGCTAAAGAATGAGAAGAACTTGGTCGTGTTTAAAGATGCGTTAACGCAATCGAATACGACACATAAGAGTGTCTCGATCATCTTATCAGAGGCAGAGGCAGAAAACTATAATTCTATCTATGTCAAAAAAGGTATTGTACACGCGTTTAAAGAAGCTGGCTTTACCACGATATCACTGTCTAATCAGGCAGAGAACTCTTCGTTTATAGAATACTTCACTAAAGAAGCAGATATCTATAAGACGATACGTACTACTGATAGCCATACACGTATGACAGAGAATCACTATGATGAAGAGTTAGTAGACTTAATGCAAAAACACATTCAGGAGACTACTGGAGATCTATTCATCTTATTACACACCTATGGGTCCCACTTTAAGTATATGGAGCGCTACCCTGAGAACTTCAGACAGTTCACTCCTGATGAGATAGGTGGTGTAAAGAAGTCTGAGAAAGAACATCTAGTCAATGCGTATGACAACTCTATCTTATACACAGATCACTTCTTATCTAAAACGATAGAAGCCCTGAAACAGACGAATGAGGAAGTAGCTATGCTATATACTTCTGACCATGGAGAGGACTTATTCGACGATGATAGAAATAGGTTCTTACACGCTTCGCCAAGCCCAACCTACTATCAGCTAAGAATACCATTCTTAATGTGGTTCTCAGATGAGTATATTGATAACAATGAAAAGAGAATCACTGCGGTACAAGAGAATAAAAATAAGCCTATCTCTACGAATGCAGTATTCCATACGATGATTAATGCAGCACATATTCGCACTTCTTATCTAGAAAAGGACTTATCGTTAGTCAATAGAGCTTTTAATGCAGAAGCTCGTATGTACTTAAATGACCACGATATCGCTGTTCCTTATACTAAAATGAACTTGAAGAAAGAAGATTTCGAAATGCTGAAAAAGAATAATATTAAAGAATAAACAACAAAACAATGATACACAAAACTAAACATAAGATACTAGCACTAGCCATGTGTGCTATGCCGCTGCTAGCTACGGCGCAGAGTGAGAAAGTAGAATCTATAAAACTAGGTAATATGGATCACTGGATGGTACGCGAAGTTAAAGAATCGTTTATCATCGGGGGTAATACACAATACCTATACGAAATCACTGAAACAAAAGATACACTAAAGGACAATACGCCTTATAAGAATAAAAAGTCTCCATGGGCGACCTCATCTGTACTAGCTACTGTAAGCGGTATAACGAAAGGGAGTGTAACTGTATTTCCAGAAAAAAGAGATAATGGGTACGCTGCTCGTTTAGAGACTCGTATAGAGAAAGTGAAAGTACTAGGAGTAATTAATATCAATGTACTCGCTAGTGGAACAATCTTTTTAGGGGAAATGATAGAACCTATCACAGATACTAAAAACCCTCAAAGTAAACTAGTAACAGGTATCCCTTTTACTAAAAAGCCTAAAGCACTGCAGTTTGACTATAAAGTAACTACTGGTGGTCCTTCTAAACGTGTGAATGGTATGGGAAGCGGAACTGATGCTAAGCGAAATGACAAGGCTGAGATACAGATTCTACTACAAAAGAGATGGGAAGACAAAGATGGTAATGTATATGCTAAACGTATAGGTACGGGATGGGAACTGATGGATAAATCTGTAAAAACGTGGCAAAACAAACACCGCCTGACTGTAAACTATGGCGATATCACGAAGCAGAGTTACTATGGTGCACATATGGCACTTAGAACAGGTAGCAATGCATACTACACTAGAAATAGCAAAGGTAAGATGGTGCCGATCATAGAAGAAGGTTGGGGTACTGCAGATGACGAGGTAACTCACCTAATCGTACAATTCTCTTCTAGTAATGGTGGTGCGTATATCGGTAATACGGATAGTCGTTTATGGATAGATAACGTAGGATTGGTTTATTAAAAAATATCAATACAAAAAAAAGAGGTAGTTTAATCTGGATTAAACTACCTCTTTTTTTTATCTTATTACTTCACTCTAGTACTATCGTGGCTATGAGTTTCTATTCCTCCGTTCCACAAAGTCAGAATGTCTGTAGCTACAGCAGCTCCACTACCAGCAGCTATTGCTAACTGACTCCTATGTCCTGCTAATGTTCCTGCCACATAAACTCCTTCTGTTACTAAGTGATCCTCGTTTCTCAACTGGATTCTATTCTTAGCAGCTAGTGACTTCTTATGTGGTATCACATATTCCATTAATCCTTCTACTTCAAAGGTAGGACTAGAATTAATAGCTACTACTACAAGTGAAGTATAGTATACTTCCTTATTCGTCTTGACTTCAAATACTCCATCTCTCTTCTGTACAGAAATAACCTTCTCACCTGCGATCTGGTCAATGTGGTTGTAGTAATTTAAGTCTTCTATAGACTGTTCTAATAGGTCTTTTCCTAAAGTCCCTTGTTTTATACCATAAGCATTATAGAAGATAGCATCTTGAAGCATTGAGCTCTTCTGATGCATAATAATACCTACTTTCTTATCTGTTACAAAAGGTTTCTTTACAGCACTACCAATAACTTGCGCACAAGAAACTCCTGATACACCTCCCCCTATGATTAGTACATCGAATACTTCCATAGGTCTTATTTTGTTTTATCGTTTATCATTTTAGATGTACGGTAAATCAATAAGATGCATACTGCGCAAAGCAATGCTACAATACCAATTAATGCGATTAGACTATCCCCTTGGAATAGGTTATTAAAATCTAACATTGTGATATTTAATACAATCAATGCCGCAACAAATGCTATAACTATGTAACTAAAAATTTTCATTTCGAATGATAAAGAATTTGATTTTACCATCCGAAAGTACAAAAAAACCACCACTCGGACAATCCTTTAACATTACCACTATATATTTTAACAACGAGATATAAAAGTCATAAAACGTGGTTTTTCACTATTTTTATCAAGAACTCATCACTATTCTTGAATCACACATCATAGATATAAGCGCTACAATGAAATAATCTAAAAAACATTAACATGTAAAATAATAGCGTAATTAACACTATTCTACTAATCTGGTACAACTATCTTATATTATGAACTTTATATTCATCCTAAATTACTTAGTGAAAAAGGTTAATCTAAAGGGGTTGTCTCTTTATTACATAAAGATTTGTAATTTTGCAGCCAATTAATTATTATATTCAGATGTTTCAAATAGGAAAAACAATCGTATCAGAAGAAGTTCTAGAAAAAGAATTCGTATGTAACCTTTCGGCTTGTAAAGGGGAATGCTGTATAGACGGAGATGCAGGAGCGCCTGTAGAAGATGATGAAGTAGAGATACTTAGAGCTGTATATGATAAAGTAAAACCTTTCTTACGTCCTGAAGGTATTAAGGCAATAGAAGAACAAGGTACATCTGTATATGGTGATGATGATGAGTATGAGACTCCTCTAATAGAAGGCGGAGAATGTGCTTATGTAATCTACGAAAATGAAATGGCACTATGTGGAATAGAAAAAGCTTATAACGAAGGTCTAATCGACTGGAAAAAGCCGATCTCATGTCACTTATATCCTATACGTATCAAAGAGTTCTCTTCTTTCTCTGCTGTGAACTATCACAAATGGCATATCTGTAGTGATGCTTGTACCCTAGGTCAAGAGTTAAGCGTACCTGTATATAAGTTCTTAAAAGCCCCTCTAATCAGAAAATATGGTGAAGACTGGTATAAAGAATTAGAACTAGTAGCAGAAGAGTGGAGTAAATCAAGACAATAGATTTATTGTATATAGAGCACTTGCTCTTTATAATCAATAATTGCATTCCCTTGTAGTAATACATCTGAGCCAATAATCCCGTGTACAGTCTTTACTTTATACTCTATTAAGGCAACATTGACATGAGTTAAATCTATAATTACTAGGTTAAAACTCTTGTTATGCCAACGGCTCATTTGTAAATGATTATGATAGGCTACTTGGGTATGCATTCCATTAGCCCCTGCTCCTGAGGCTTTAGTAGACGAATTCTCAGGAATAATATTAAAATGGTCTATATGACTAAAATCAATACAGCTATTAGATGCTCCTGTGTCTAGGATAAAGTCCCCTAGTATTCCATTGATTTTAGCTTTGACAAAAAGGTGGTTCGTTTTAGATATTTTAAACTTAATTTTCTTATATCCTCCCTTTTTTAATATATCTTTCATGTTTTCCATCAATCAAATGTAGTTTAAATTCTTTTTAAAAGGTACTTTTGTAGCATTAATCTAACATTATAGAAAAATACAATATTAGAATGATATTTACTGACACGCATACACATTTATACTCAGATGCTTTTGCAGAAGATCGTAAAGAAACAATAAATCGTGCAATATCTAGTGGAGTTACGCGTTTTTTTATACCAGCGATAGATTCAAGCTATAGCAATGCAATGTTTGAACTAGAGCAAGAGTTCCCTAATAATGTATTTCTTATGATGGGACTACATCCTACTGATGTAAAATCAGAGACGTATAAAGAAGAGTTGGCTTATGTAGAGCGTGAACTCGAACGACGTACTTATTACGCTGTAGGAGAGATAGGCATTGACCTGTATTGGGACAAAAGTACTTTAGCCATACAGCAAGAAGCCTTTCAATATCAAATACAATTGGCAAAGAAATATAAATTGCCTATTAATATACACTGTCGAGATGCTTTTGACGAAGTGTTCGAAGTACTAGAACGAGAAAAAGGAGAAGGCCTTAGAGGGATATTCCACTGCTTCACAGGTACAGAAGAACAAGCGCTAAAAGCTATTTCTTATAACCTAAAGCTAGGTATAGGTGGGGTAGCAACGTTTAAAAATGGTAAAATAGATCAGTTTTTAAACAAAATACCACTGGAGCATATCGTATTAGAAACTGATTCTCCGTACCTTGCACCTGTTCCTTTTAGAGGAAAAAGAAATGAAAGTGCATATATCGTGAATATTGCAGAAAAATTAGCCGATATTTACGCGCTGCCTCTAGAAGAGATAGCAAAACAAACTACAGCAAATTCAATAGCTGTGTTTGGAATTTAAAACACGAAAACAACATAACTTGTTTATAATAATACATTACACTAATGTCTAAGTTTGATTCTATACGCCACTACCACGATCACGAGGTACACGAAGTCTTACAACAGATTTCTAAACACCCAATGATAAAAGCGTTAATGGGATATACTTTTCCTAATAAAACGGAAGAGGAATGGATGAATGCCTTAAAGGAAGTAAAGTCTATTCAACAATTTCAAGATGATTTTGCTTACCACTCTATTCAACGAATCCTAGAGAAAAGCTCTAATGGTTTGACCACTTCTGGGTTTGACAAATTAGATAAAGACACAGCTTATCTATACGTATCTAACCATAGAGATATCCTTATGGATACTTCTCTTCTAAACGTTGCTCTTAAAGACAATAAATTAGTTATGACAGCCTCTGCTATAGGGGATAACCTAGTGCAGAAATCATTTTTACTAGCGCTAGCTAAAGTAAATAGAAACTTCTTAGTTAAACGTGGATTACCACCTAGAGAACTATTAGAAAGTTCTAAACTAATGTCTGAATATATACAACATCTTTTATTCGAAGAGAACAGATCTGTGTGGATAGCGCAGAGAGAAGGACGTACCAAAGATGGAAATGATGCAACTCACCAAGGAGTTCTGAAGATGATAGGAATGGCTTCTGATGAGGCTAACTTAATGGACTACTTCAAAAAAGTGAAGATAGTACCTGTATCTATCTCGTATGAATATGATCCTACGGATGCACTTAAGATGCCTCAGCTATTGGCTAAAGCGAATGATGAAGTATATATCAAAGATAAGAATGAAGACTTTATCAACTTATATAGTGGAATCATCGGTCAAAAGCGTGGTATTCATATCCATGTAGGAGATGTTCTAGACCAAGAATTAGATAATATTAAAAACACTGTAGATAAGACTAATAAGCAAATGCAAGCTGTAGCTACAGAAATAGATAAGTCTATTATCGCTAACTATTTCTTATGGCCTACTAACTATATTGCTTATGATATCATGCATAACAGCAATAAGTTCGCGGATAAATACACAGAAAAGGAGAGGCAATTATTTGAAAGACGTCTTGAACTACGTGTAGATAAAGAGAACAAAATAATCGTAGATGGCTTCTTAGCTATGTATGCTAATCCTGTTATTAATAAACTAAAATTGAGTGATGAACAATAGTCCTGCT
The DNA here is from genome assembly GCF_038039665.1 of Myroides sp. C4067. Classification (NCBI taxonomy): domain Bacteria; kingdom Pseudomonadati; phylum Bacteroidota; class Flavobacteriia; order Flavobacteriales; family Flavobacteriaceae; genus Myroides; species Myroides sp. C4067. Next base: position 204,011 of record NZ_JBBPHJ010000003.1, on the reverse strand, counting down.
ATTCTTTTAATCTATACTGGTGGAACTATCGGTATGGTAAAAGACTTTAAGACAGGTGCTTTACGTGCGTTCAATTTTGATCAGTTAGTAGAGCGTATACCTGAGTTACACATGTTAGAGTGTTCGATAGAGACCTATTCATTCGAAACACCGATAGACTCTTCTGATATGAGCCCTGCCTTATGGGTGAAGATGGCAAGTGTAGTAGAAGAGAACTATGATAAGTTTGACGGATTCGTTATTCTACACGGATCGGATACGATGTCATACTCAGCATCTGCACTGAGCTTTATGCTTGAGAACTTGCGCAAACCTGTTATATTAACAGGTTCTCAGCTTCCTATTGGAGACTTGCGTACAGATGCTAAAGAAAACCTTATCACAGCTATTCAGGTAGCTGCTGTACAAGAGAACAACACTCCAGTCATTCAAGAGGTATGTTTATACTTTGAATACAAATTATACAGAGGAAATAGAACTTCTAAAGTAAGTGCTGAATTATTTAATGCGTTTACCTCTCCTAATATTGCTCATTTAGCAGAATCAGGAGTGAACCTACGTATCAATAAACCTCTGCTGAACTACACACATACTCAAGAACCACTACTCGTACACAAAGAGATGTCTAGTAATGTGATGATTCTAAAGATATTCCCTGGCATACAGCAGAATGTATTAGAGGCTATTCTAAATATTAAAGACCTAGAAGGAATCGTACTTGAGACTTATGGCGCTGGTAATGCCCCTACTGAAGCATGGTTCTTAACAACATTAGGACAAGCTATTAAAAAGGGACTTAAAGTAATCAATGTTACTCAATGTTCTAGTGGTAGTGTACATATGGGTAAATATGAGACAAGTACAGAGCTAAAAGAAATAGGTGTTATCTCTGGTAAAGATATTACGACAGAGGCTGCCATCACTAAGCTGATGTTCTTACTCAAACAAAAAGACTTAACAGACTTTAAAACTGCTTTCGAGACTCCTATCTGTGGAGAAATGGAAGAAGATTAAAATATAGTAAAAGCTCTTGGAACTACTCTAAGAGCTTTTACTATTGTTATTTGACATCAGTAAGACTTTCTAACATACGTAACCTATACATTAGCATCGGTTCATTTTCCCAAAAATTAGGTGATTCTATTAGCTTATAATCTACAATAAGAAACTCTTTACCTCTAAGTACAATTTTCTTAATATAGCTATAAGTAGAACCATTTAATGTATTACACTTCAATATGATTGTATTCTTATCTTTATAAAATACAGAAACAGTTTTTTGTCCATTATACCAATAATTAATATCTTTAAAATCAAACTTATAAGTATCATTATCTAAAACAAATTCTTTATTTAAAGCTTGTTTATTTAATCTATCCCACACCTTATTAATATCCTTATCTAAAGGTAATGAAATATACTGTTCTCCATTAATTACTACATCTTCATCTGCAATATCAGACAATACCTTGGATAAATACTGTCTTTGTTTCTCAACTATAAGTAACATACCAGGACTAAAAACTCTAGTATATTCGTTCCATGTTTTAAAAGAAGTTAATTTATTCTGACTAAAGAAAGTCTTAATCACCCTAAGGTCGTCTATAATAAAATCAAGTTTAACAGGTAAGAACTCACCTCTCAATTTAAAAAAAGTATCCGTATAAAATACAGCATATATACCTTCGCTAGCAAAATACTTAAAAAATTGCGCATATATATTTTCACCTATTTGATAAATAACGCATTCATTATCAAAATATAACACCCGATCTTCAATACCATCTAGTAAATCATTTACAGTTATAGCTTGAGGATCTTTACTACGAATAAAAAACAAATCTCCAGCTCGCATATCGCTTTCCTCTTTAAATGAGAATATATGACTGAATCGAATATTTAGTTCACTATCAATTACTTTTAAATCACCTACCATCAATTGCATAGACCTATTTTCACCTTGCTCCCATATATCAAAAGTATACATAAAGGGTATCCGCTTCTCTACACCATTAATAAGAATTGGGGTAGTTGGTAATAAAAGATCTAATCTTTCACCTATAGCAGCAGAGTCCATAGTTATTTTATGGCTAAAGTACTCCTCTTTAGCTTTGTGGATACTATCAAAATAAAGACTAATCTCACTACTTGAACGACCTTTCTTACAACTACCTAACATTAAAGTCATCCCTACTAAGAGATATATTATCTTTTTCATTAATTAATTGTTGATTAGATTACTGTCTCACACCATTCTTATATGTTTCTTCCTTTTTCACATCTCCTCTAGAAGTCCATTCAGTCCATTTACCATCCTTCTGTCCATTGAGATATTTTCCTTTAGCTTTTGGCTTTTTAGAATCAGCCCATTCTTCACTATAGTCACCATCCTTATTCCCTTTGTCATTATAATTACAGGTAATAAAGAAATCACCATTGTTAGAAGAGATCAATGAACGCTCCTTACCAATCTGTTTTCCGTTGACGAATGTACGTTCATACTTCATCTTTCCTTCATTAGTGAATGCCTTAGACACACCATCTTCTTTACCTTGTTTAAAGTTTCGCTCTTGCTCTACCTGACCACTAGTATAGTAAGTAACACGCTTTGTCATACTATTATCTGCATATATCTCCATCTCACGTTTATTTCCATTACTACTGAAGTATATCCACTCTCCGTGTTTCTTCCCCATCTTCATATTTCCTTCATATTCCGGCTTACCTGTTGCAACAAAGAAAGCCTGTTGCTTGCCATCCATGTACCCATTCTTAAAATTAAGTAATTCTTTCAACTTACTTTTATCGTAATACTCCCATTTACCGTTTAACAGACCATCCTTTAAGTCCACATCTATATACTGTTCGGTTACTCCATTTATGATTCGTTTTTTCCCATTAAGAGGAGTAGATGACTTAACTTCTTTTATATAGCGTTGTCCATCTCCTAGATTGACAATTTCTATATCTGTAAAATCTATTTTAGTCTGTGCTGTAACCGTTAGTATAGGCAACATTAAACACAATAATGACAGAGCTATTCTTTTCATATAACATTTTAATTAATTACTATTTTAAGTTAAATTTAAACATAAAATATCAATATAAAACTAAAAACAAACGCATTAAGTCTTAAACCCTATTATTTACTCCAATAAAAAAAGCAGCCTATCACATTGGACAAACTGCTTTTAAACTAAAATCGATAACTAAATAACTAACTTTTTATACAAAAAAAGCTGTACTATTATACATTACTAGTAGTCTATGGCTACTCTCTCTGTTACTACTGATTTAATAAAATCAACTACTTTTAGATGCTCAGGGTGTTTTACATAAATATCTAAGTCTTGAAGGTTCTTAAATGTTGTATGTAAAATCACTTCAAAGTTTTTAGGGTCTGCTTGAGGATCATTAAATGATACAGCGATAGACTCTAGTACCTCTATCTTTCCTTTTAAATCTTCTAATAGTCGTTTTATTTCTAATTTATTGGCTTCCTTATTTTCATCTTTCAGCCTCCACATCACTATATGTGTAATCATAATCTCTATTTTTTATTGAACTAACAAGTTAATCAAAACTGCTTTATATCAAGCACTATCTACTTATTTTTTCAATTTATCCTTTATGCGATTAGCCTCAGCTATAAAACCAGTTAACCCCTTAGTATCACCTGCTTCTAAATATGTCTTGAACTGAGTTAACTTCTCTAGATATGTATCTAAAATCGGCAATACATGTTCTGCATTCTGTTCAAAGATAGGCAACCACATATCTACAGAACTCTTCGCTAATCTAACTGTAGAAGCAAATCCTCCTGCAGCTAAATTAAAGATAGCTGTGTCATCTTTCTCTTTGTCTAAGACCGCTACTGCTAGCGCATAAGATATCGCATGAGATAGATGAGACACATACCCCACATGTTCATCGTGCGAGTCAGCATCCATTAAGATCATGCGCATCTCTAAGTGATAATACAGTTCAGAGATTGCATTTAATGCCTTAGGATTAGACTTCTCTGGATTACAGATGATCGCTACCCTATCTTTAAACAATCCTTTAAACGCAGCTTCAGGTCCACTAAACTCTGTACCTGCCATCGGATGTGTAGCTACGAATTGTCCTCTTCTGTTATGTCCTTCTATCTCTTTATCTAATAAAGACTTCGTAGATCCCACGTCCATTACATACTGCCCATCTCCTATTCTGTCTAACACATATGACACCAGTTTTACACTCGCGTTCACAGGTGTCGCTATAATGATAATATCTGATTTCTCTATTAAAGTATCTAGTTCTACGATCTCATCTGCGATACGTAGTTCTAATGCCTTACTAGCATTGCGCTCAGATAAATCTGAAGCCAATACCTTCGTTACAAACCCTTTTTCTTTTAGATCTAAAACAATAGATCCTCCGATTAGTCCTACACCTACTAATCCTACTATTTTTGCCATATTACGTCTATTATGATAAACAAAGCTATAAATACCTACTTTGTTTCAGCATAATTTCTTCTCTTTTTTTTAACTTTTCTAACTTTTGTTCTCGTTTGTGTTTGATCAACACCTAAACTAACTAACCTTTATAACCGATATTGAGAACAATGTTACTACAGTTATAACATAGATGTAGGACACACAAAGTCTGTATGGTCTAGTGTACTCTCCTTACTTATTGCGTTGTATCCCCCTAACACATCCACTAGATTAGTAATTCCATACTTATATAATATCGATGCAGCCATCATACTTCTATACCCTCCAGCACAGTAGATGATATATTTCTTCTCTTTTGACATCACATCTATTTTATCTTCTAATTCATTCAGAGGAAGACTCACCGAATCTTCTAAATGCTCTGATCTAAACTCATTTATCTTACGTACGTCTAATAGTACTCCTTTATCCTCTAGATAGAGCCTATCCATCTCCTGAGGCGTTATACGAGTAATAGTATGAATAGGCTCACCTGCATTCTTCCAAGCTTCTATTCCGCCTTCTAGATACCCTATCGTATTATCATACCCCACACGTGATAGACGAATCATACTCTCCTCTTCTTTCCCTGGCTCCGTGATTAAAACAATAGGTGCTTTTATATCTTTTATCAACTCACCTACCCAAACAGCGAACTGACCGTTTAATCCGATATTAATACTACTAGGTACAAAGCCCTCTGAGAACGCCTGTGGCATACGTGTATCTAACAGAATCACTTCTTTCTTCTTCATCTGTTCCTTCACAGCCTCTATACTCATCGGTGTTTTACCTCTATCTAAGATACTATCTAGTTGCTCATACCCTGTGATATTCATCAACACATTTTTAGGAAAATACTGAGGTGGCGTTGCTAATCCTGTTAATAACTCTACTACGAACTCATCTTCTGTCATATCAGCACGTAGCGCATAGTTAGTCTTCTTCTGATTACCTAAGGTATCTACAGTTTCCTTACTCATATTCTTACCACAGGCAGACCCCGCACCATGATTAGGATACACGATTACCTCATCTGGTAGTACCATGATTTTATTGCGAAGTGATTGGAATAAATGCCTAGCCAAAATTTCTTCTGTAATCTCAGATTTGACTAATTGTACTAAGTCAGGACGACCTACATCTCCGATGAATAGTGTATCTCCACTAATGATAGCATGCTCTTTACCCTCTTCATCTATAATAAGATAAGTACTACTCTCCATCGTATGTCCAGGAGTATGCAATACTTTTATCTGAATGTTCCCAAGCTTAAACACTTGATTATCTTCTGCTATAACAGCCTCATAACTAGGAGCTGCAGTAGGTCCGAAGACAATCTTAGCTCCTGTCTTCTCCATAATATCAAGGTGTCCACTCACAAAGTCTGCATGAAAGTGTGTTTCGAATACATACTTAATTACTGCATTATCACTTTTAGCTCTTTCTAGATAAGGCTCTACATCTCGAAGAGGGTCAAATATAGCCGCCTCACCATTACTCTCTACATAATAAGCAGCATGTGCAATACAGCCTGTATATATCTGTTCTATTTTCATATCTTACTTTTTTTTTCGAGATTAAAAGTACTATTGATCACTTAGTAAAAAAATGACAAATATCATAGATCCAAATAATTACAGATAAAAATAAAAGAACGATACCCTTTAATAAACAAAAAGCACTCCATACAGAGTGCTTTTTTATTTCTTATACGAAACCTTCTTTTAGTACCAGTTGTATTAGATTAGCGGTATCTGACACTTCGAATACATGCTTCATCTTTGCTAATCTTTTTTTGATAGCAGGATTAGAGAGAGGAATATGATTTTCTAATTCTTGTAATTTATATCCTTTAGATAACAATACTAGAATCTCTCTATTGTAATCATCATACATTACTTCCTTTCTTACTATTTCATTTAAGCAGTGCTTCACGATATCACTCTGATAACGATCGCCTGTTAATACGCGTTTAACGATATCTAATAAGTTATCAGGTGTAATCTCATGCTTACTTACTAACCCATCAGGTCTAATGTTTTTAACGATATTATAGATCGTTATCACTTCTGTATGACCAGTCAAGATGATGGTCTTACAGTAAGGCATTTCTTTCTTTATATAGGCTACTATATCTCCTCCATCTCTTAGTAGTGCTCCTTCCTTACTTGGTAAAGAAAAGTCAACAATAGCAAGATCAAATAAATCACCTCGTTCAACGGCAGCATCTATTGTTTCTTTAGCAGTCAAACAGTCAAATGACTTTTCAAAGACAACCTCTCCGAGTCCTAATTTATCTTTAGAGAGAGCCAATACATATCCTTCTACGATAAGAGGATGGTCATCTACTAACAGTATTCTGCACATAATAATCGAGTTTTGAGAATCATACTACAAATTTAAACATTAAACTAGTATAAAAATACTTATTTGTGATAAGTTACAACTTTTTATACACAAAATATCAACAATCTACATAAAAGTACAAAATGATAAGATTCAATATACAAAAAAAGCACCAAGTAATACACTTGATGCTTTATATATCTTTATTTTAATAGATTATACTAGCTTATTAGCCACTAGGTACTCCGCAATCTGTACTGTATTTGTTGCAGCTCCTTTTCTAAGGTTGTCTGCTACGATCCACATATTCACTGTGTTTTTTTGGCTCTCATCTCTTCTGATACGTCCTACGAACACATCGTCTTTCCCCTCTGCATATAGAGGCATTGGGTATGTATTTGTATCTGTATTATCTTGTACAGTGATACCAGGAGTCTGGTGAAGAATCTGTCGAATATCTCCTAAATCAAAGTCTTTTTCAAATTCTATATTCACAGTCTCACTATGCCCTCCCACTACAGGGATACGCACAGCTGTAGCCGTTACTAATACAGTATCATCTCTAAGAATCTTCTTCGTTTCTTTGACTAACTTCATCTCCTCTTTAGTGTATCCATTATCTTCGAACACATCACAGTGAGGGATAGCGTTGCGGTGAATAGGATAATTATAAGCCATATCCCCTTTTACATCCTTATACTCATTCTCTAACTGTTTTACAGCTTTCACACCTGTACCAGTAATAGACTGATACGTTGATACTACCACTCTCTTAATCCCGTATTGCTTGTGTAAAGGAGATAGTGCCATCACTAACTGAATAGTAGAACAGTTAGGGTTAGCAATAATTTTATCTTCTTTAGTCAAAGAATCAGCATTAATCTCTGGTACGATTAACTTCTTCGTTGGATCCATTCTCCATGCCGAAGAATTATCAATTACTGTAGTACCTACCTCAGCGAACTTCGGTGCACACTCTAGAGAAATACTTCCTCCTGCTGAAAATAAAGCAATATCCGGCTTCATCATAACAGCTTCTTCCATGGACTTTATGGTATACTTCTTACCCTTAAATTCCACTTCCTTACCTACAGACTTCTCAGAAGCCACAGGAATTAATTCTGTTACAGGAAAATTTCTCTCCGCTAATACTTTTAGCATGATTTCACCTACCATACCGGTAGCGCCTACTACTGCGATTTTCATTTTTTATAAAATTAGGATTGATAAATAGTTTTAATCAAGGATAAAAATAACACTTTATTCAATTACCAAGACAACTGTAGGTCTTTTATTTGCAATTGAATAGAAGTTTTATTTCTCCAATTGTTCTCCTCGATAGAATAAATGATGTCTACGTGCTGCTTATCCTTCACATTCTCGTACTGAGCTCCTAGGTTAAAACCTATAGCACTAAACTTATATCCAGGATTTCTTCGCTGCTTAAAACTCACCTTTAGGTGTTCTCCTCTTGCTCCTGCTAATTTTGCATATCCTGTATCGAAGACCTCTTTTGTCAAGAAACTAGGGCTAGGATTACCAGGACCAAAGGGTTCAAACTGTTTTAAGATACGTAGAAACTTATCTGTTATCTCTGAGAACTGTATCTTAGCATCGATCTCGATTTCGGGTATAAGGTCTGTCTCCTGAATCGTGTTAGACACTACTTCTTCAAACTTTTGTCTAAAAGCTTCTAGATTCTCTTTCTTTATTGTCAACCCAGCAGCATACATATGCCCCCCGAACTGAATAAGATGTTCAGAGCACTTCTCAAGAGCCTGATAGATATCAAAGTTCTTAACAGAGCGCGCTGATGCAGCTAGGTAATCCCCACTATCTGTAAATACAATAGTCGGTCTATAATACGTATCGATAAGACGAGAAGCCACGATACCGATCACCCCCTTATGCCAAGATGGGCTATACACTACGGTACTCTTTGAGTTAATTAATTTTTGATCGATGATCTGTTTAAGCGCTTCTTCCGTGATTCCTTGATCTAGCGACTTGCGCTCTTCATTGATATTTACGATTTTCTCGACAGTCATATTTGCTCCTTCTTCAGTAGCTTCTGTCAATAGATCTACAGTAAAGTTACCGTGTTCTATTCTTCCAGCCGCATTGATTTTAGGGGCTAACTTAAACACAATATCTGTCATCGTATATATAGCTAAGTCATATAACTTCATCAGTGCTTTTATACCAGGACGTGGGCTTTCATTAATCACCTTTAGTCCATAGTACGCCAATACTCTATTCTCTCCTGTGATCGGCACTACATCTGCTGCGATAGCAGTAGCTACTAGATCTAGATAGTGTTCTATAGAGGCGAAAGGAAGTCCCTGAATCGTATTTAATGCCTGAATCAACTTAAATCCTACACCACATCCACATAACTCCTTATAGGGATATAGGCAGTCTACGCGTTTAGGATCTAACACGGCTACTGCATCAGGAATAATCTCTCCAGGTAAGTGATGATCACATATTATAAAATCAACACCTTTCTCTTTAGCATACTGTATGTGCTCTATAGACTTTATACCACAGTCTAGAGCTATGATTAGATGGATACCTTGCGTTATAGCATAATCTATCCCTTGATACGATATACCATATCCTTCATTATATCGATCTGGAATATACGTATCTACCTGAGCACCTAGGCTCTTTAAATAGGAATACATTAAGGCGACAGACGTAGTTCCATCCACATCGTAATCACCGAAAACCAAGATAGATTCTCGATTCTTAATCGCGTTTAGAATGCGATGGACAGCCTCTGTCATATCTGCCATCAGAAAGGGGTCGTGCAAATCTTCTAAAGAAGGTCTAAAGAATTTCTTAGCAGCTTCGAAGGTCTCTATCCCACGCTGTGCTAATAACCTCCCTACTATAGGACTTACACCTAAAACTTCTTGTAAATGAGCAACTATTTTTTCATCTGGATCTTGTTTTAAATACCAGCGCATTAATTACTCTTTATGATAATGAATATTGGTTTTAACTTCTGCAAATTCTTTAAACATATCCATTACTCCACAATACTTCTCGATCGATAAATCAACTGCTTTTTTTAGCTTCGCCTCGTCTAGATTAGCTCCATAGAAGTGATAATCTACCATCACAGTATGATAAGTAGCGGGATCTGTCTCTGTAAGTAGTCCTTCTGTTTCTATTTTAAAATCAGCAACATCTAATCTCATTTTCTTAATCAGTGATGCTACGTCTAATCCTGAACATCCTGCTAGAGCAGATAGCATTAATACTTTAGGTCTTAGACCTTTATTATCTCCTCCATTTTCAGGGCCTGCATCTATTCTAATCGTTCCTCCACTTGGATTAGTTGATTCGAATTGCATGTTTTCTATCCAACTTGTAGTTACTTTATGTGACATAATGTTCTGTTTTTATCAAATGTATCAAAAAAAAATCAATGTTCACTAGTTAATGAAGACGCAAAAAGAGAATCTAATGCCCAACCTTCCTCTCACTATCTGATATAGCCTAACTATTTCTCCTTACAACAAAATTATTCGCTAAACAGATAAATTCTATACTACACTTCACTACATACAAGACAATATGTACATAACAAGATAAAGTACAACGCTATAAACAGTCCTTTATATGCATATCCCTTTTTTTAGTCTAAAACACTTTCTTTGACTAAATATCCTCTTTTATTACCTCAAAAGAAGCTATTTTGCTTAATAGAATGTCTTTTATGGGTAATTTTTAATCAAAAAACTGACTACAAAACCGTATCAAAGCAAAAAAACATAAAAAAAGGCTCACTTTTTTACACCTCATACTGTGAACAAAATCAAATATCAACCTAACAATCAATACATTAACAAATAATCAGATTATAAAACAATCTAACGTCTATTACTACTCAAGTCACTGAATACAAGCATTACTAGCATTCTCTTCAACACTTCTTCAACATTTCCCCAAGATTGCTCTAGTTAGAAGCCTCTTTCTTGAAGAACTGTTGAAGAAATCTTGTAGCGGTATTGAAGAGGTTGCTCTTTCTTATCAGAAACTAAACTATTAGACTAAGTTCACCACAAAAAACATCACTCGTTTTTAAACAAAAAAATTGCCCATAGCAATCTGCTACGGGCAATTCTCTATACTGTAATAACCTATCTGCTAAGGCAGGTGGTTATTTATTATTTACTTTTTCCAGCTACGATCACTACAATCTCTCCTTTAGGAGGCTTCGCTTCGAAGTGCGCTAACACTTCTACCACTGTACCTCTTACAGTCTCTTCGTGTAATTTAGACAATTCTCTAGAGACAGATACTTGTCTATCTTCACCGAAGTATTCTTTAAATTCTCCTAAGGTCTTTACTAACTTATGAGGAGATACATAAAGGATCATCGTTCTCGTTTCTTCTGCTAGAATTAGATATCTCGTCTGTCTTCCTTTCTTGTCAGGTAAAAACCCTTCAAAGACAAACTTATCATTCGGCAAACCACTATTCACTAATGCAGGTACGAATGCTGTAGCCCCTGGTAGACACTCTACTTCTACACCCTGCTCTACACACGCACGTGTCAATAAAAATCCTGGATCAGAGATAGCTGGTGTACCTGCATCTGATATCAGTGCAAAGGTCTCTCCTGCTTGCATTCTCTTTACTAATCCTTCTACAGTCTTATGCTCATTATGCATGTGATGACTAAACATCGGTGTAGAGATTTCAAAATGTTTTAATAGTTTTCCACTATTACGTGTGTCTTCTGCTAAGATATAATCTACTTCTTGCAATACTTTTATTGCGCGATACGTCATATCTTCTAAATTTCCAATTGGTGTAGGTACCAAGTAAAGTTTCCCCATAATTATATAAAACGTTTTTCTACTAACGTCATAAAGCGTTCTTCGTATTCTTCTTTTCCTTCCCAGTTATTGTATTCTGGTTTTACTAAATGGTCTATTAAGCTATTTGCCTCATCAAAAGAGCTCACTGTATTTAACTGTGATAATACTCTATTAAAATCTTCTGCACTTCCGTTAAACAAATGTCTTTCGAAAGCGATACGGTCATTCAAGCCTACTACGATAGTAGAGCTATAAATATCATTAATAGACTTTGGTTTATTGATCTTTGGTTCGCGTACAGAAGTGTGCTCTACATTAAATAATGTGTTCTGTGGCACAGGAGTTTCTACAGTTGGCTCGATGTGTTGTTCTACAGGAGCGATAGGTTCTGGTTGTGTAAAGCTAGCTTCTACAACAGGTTCTTTAGGTACAAACTCTGTATTGAACTTCTGTACCTCTTGTTTATCCACATCTTCTACTCTCACAAACTCTACATCACTGAAGTCGAATCCAAAGAAAGGATCATCCGTATTTGGTTTATTCTCTGTTACTGTTTTTACTTCTTCTTCTACCTTATAGGTAGAAGTAATCGTAGTTTCCTCTATTGTTTCTTCTAGTTTAGCAGGAGCGAACTGTTCGTTTATATTTACTAATGCCTCCTCAATGCTCTCCTCTTTAACAGCTTCTACAATAGATGGTATTGGTGTTTCTATCACTTCTTCCTTTACCACAACTTCTTCTTCATAGAAAGTAGTTACTTCGATATCATCATTTTCGTCTTCTTCCTCTTCTTTTACTTCTTGCTCTACTACAGGTATTTCAGCAGTGATATGCGCTACTACCTCTTCTTCTACCACAGGATTTTCTACTTCGATATTAGCGATTACCTCACGTTCATCTAGCTGTTTTAGCATAGCCTCATGTTGATCTAAATAATGGTGAAGTTGAGCATCATCCGCTTCATTAGCACTATCATCTATATACACCTCTGTAATAAATGGTTCGTCATAGACTACAGCTTTCTGAATAATAGAAGGTTCTTCTACCACTTCAGGTGCTATTTTATTCACTTTATCCGCAAGAAGGCTATCATCTATAGTATTAATTGCCTCTTTTTCAGTTTCTGCAACGATAGGGTATTCTTCTTCCACTAGATCTATAGGCATCTGGTGACGTACTACCTCATCTACAGTATTTGAATTCGAATCATTAATCGCCATGGCTTTTAGCGCATCGTCCAATTGCTCAGGAGAAACTTCTTTGATTAATCCTGCTTCAAAATGATCTTGATAGAATTTTAAGATGGTAAGCTTCTCATATAATTCTTTAGCTTCTCTATATAAACTATCTACTTCCTTGTCTTTCAATTGTAATACACGATGAGCCAGACTTAACAACTCTCCTTCTAAGACTTTCTTCATAACTTTTATTTTGCATTAGTAAATTGACGAGCTTTTTTTGATAAATTTGCTCCATACAAAAATAACAGAAAAAACCGCTGGTTTCAGCTTGAAATTTACAAAATGTTTCTCGAAAATCCCGTTAATAACAAAGAACAATTTGGTTGGATCGAAGTTATCTGTGGTTCTATGTTCTCTGGTAAGACTGAAGAACTGATTCGCAGACTGAAAAGAGCCAAATTTGCCAAACAAAAAGTCGAAATTTTTAAACCTGCTATCGATACAAGATATCACGATGAATTCGTCGTATCTCATGATTCTAATGAGATTAGGTCTACGCCTGTACCCTCTGCAGCACATATCAGATTATTAGCTGATGGATGTGATGTGGTAGGAATAGATGAAGCCCAATTCTTCGATGAAGAAATTGTCAGAGTATGTAATGACCTTGCGAACTCGGGTATCAGAGTGATCGTAGCGGGGCTAGATATGGACTTTAAAGGAAATCCCTTTGGACCAATGCCTTACTTAATGGCTACTGCAGAGTATGTAACTAAGGTACATGCTATCTGTACTAGATCAGGAAATCTAGCTAATTATAGTTTCAGAAAGGCAGCTAGTGAGGATATCGTCATGCTAGGAGAAACACAAGAATACGAGCCGCTGAGTAGAGCAGCTTTTTTCAATGCACTGAGAGGTGTAGATATATCAAAATCAGAAAAACAAAATACAATACCACCAGAACAAATAGAATAATACTTTAACGACTACCACACCTATGAAAAAAATAGCTCAAATCTATATCGACTCTTACAAAGGTCTATCATCAGCATCGTGGATGCTAGCAATTGTAATGTTAATCAATAGATCGGGGTCCATGGTATTACCATTCTTAGGTGTATATATGACGAAAGAACTTCACTTTAGTCAAGAACAGACGGGGTATGTATTAGCTTGTTTTGGGGTAGGTTCTATTATAGGAACTACAGTAGGCGGATGGGTAACTGATAAGATAGGTAACTATAAAGTACAGTACTTGAGCTTAATAGGTAGTATTCCAGTATTTATCATGTTACCACACTTCACGTCTGTAGTCAGTCTAGCACTGATGATGTTATTACAGAGTGCAGTCAGTGAAATGTTTAGACCGGCGAACTCTGTAGCCATCACCATGTATGCTAAACCTGAGAATATCACCCGTGCCTTCTCTCTAAATAGAATGGCAGTGAACTTAGGGTTCTCTATAGGGCCTGCTATGGGAGGTATTCTAGCTGCGATATCGTATGCGCTATTATTCTACGTGAATGCTACTGCGGCGTTTCTAGCAGCTGTCGTATTCATCTACTTCTTTAGAAATAGAAAGACGAACAAAGAATTATTATTAGAACAGGAAGATATCACTGAGCTGAATGAGATAGAAGATGTCTCTAATAAATCTCCATATAAGGATAAGATGTTCTTAATATACAGTGTATTCTGTACTTTATACTCTATTGCCTTCTTACAACTATTAAGTACACTACCTATATTCTATGAGAAAGCTGTAGGGCTGGATGAAGTAGAAATAGGGCTTATCTTAGGGTACAGTGGTCTACTTATCTTCTTAACAGAGATGTTATTAGTACATGTCGCAGAAAAATTCTTTACGATCAGACAGACTATCTTCTACGGGGTTATGATTAGTGCCTTAGGATACGGAATGTTAGCTTTTGACCACAGTTATATCTCTATCTATATATCTATGACGATCTTATGTGTCTCTGAGATGCTAGCAATGCCATTTACCTCTACGGTGACAGCGATGCGTGCTGGTAGTAAGAATAAAGGTGCTTATATGGGCGTGAATGGGTTGACCTTCGCTATCGGATTTATTATTTCACCTATCCTAGGGACAAAGGTAGCTTCTACACTAGGATATGATGTCTTATGGTTAGGTACAGCTGCATTAGTAATCATAGCTGCTCTAGGGCTAAACTATTCTGTCAAAAAAATGGCAGAAGAATAAACATTATAGTTTCTTCTCCATTTTTAAGAATGTATACAGCCCACCATTAGTATAATTCTCAAATTTACCTACGCTAGCGTATCCAAGGTTTTGATAGAAGTCAACTCCTAAAGTATTAAACTTCGCTACAGCAACAGTTATTTTCTCCACAGCTTTTCGCTTGTGTAGAGCTTCTTCTGCATACTGTATAATCTCCCTTCCATATCCTTTATGAAGGTGGATTGGGTTGATACCTAATATGACTTCTGCTGTATTATGATCTACTAAGTCATAATAGAAGTAGGCTATAATATCCTTCTCTCGTGGAGTACGTACACTGAAGGTATTCTGTCCTCTTACATTCTCGTCTAAAAAATCGTGTAAGTCCTCTAAATCTGAGGTCATATTATAAAAGCTCAATATTCCTTCATACTTCCAATTATAAGCTATTTCTACTGCCTCCTCTTGTGTTAAGACTTCAAAAAATAAAACTTTCTCTTTCATTATTCAAAATATGTTAAAAAACCTTTCTTATTTAACAACTGTTCTATAAAGTAATCTAGAAACAAATATATTTGTGACCAGATGAATCTTTATAACAGACATATAGCCTGGCTACTCATTATCATTTTTGCCTTATTCGGCGCAGAGAAGATAAACTTCGCTGTGGAGCAGACTTGTGACAAAAAATTAATGTACTGTCCTACTGCTAATATGTATGTGTACACTGTGTATAAAAACACATCACACTCATCTAATCCTGATACGAAGGATACTGATACACATAAAGTAACTACAATAGCCTGCGAAACTTTCTTTATTAATCAATTAGAATTAGCAGTCTATACAAAACAAAAAGTTACTTATCACTACAGTCCCTTCTATTATAAACATGTCATCCATTCAACACCATATATACCCTTAGTAGATCCTCCTCCTATAGTATAGTGTTCTTTATTCTTATATAACGACCACATTTCTATTATATACTATACAAAGATAAGCTTAGGCACATAGATTAAAAAGATACTTTTTCTTAACAATTTAGTATAATAATCAAATATTTAACATACAGTATCCTTTCTGATATTATTTGTTTTACTACATTATCGCATTCTTCTGTATTCTACAACAAAAAAAAGAGCCAAAACACAATGTCTTAGCTCTCTCTAACTACGGTAAGGTAATATAAAAAATCTCAACAATATTTCTATTCATTGAATTAGTTTATTTCTAAGTGGAGGTATCCCGTTTTCTTAATCATACTAGATCCTCTATCATCTTTATACTCATAAGAGACAATATAGAAATAGGTACCTGTCGGCAATAGTTCATTCTTCTTTATCGTCACTCGACCATCAGAATAGCCTCTAAACACGTTACCATTACTATTATAATTTGCAGTCTCGTATACCTTGACCCCCCATCTATTAAATATTTCGACACGGTTATTTGGATATCGTTGGATATTGTCTATTCTGAAGTAATCATTATCTCCATCACCATTCGCACTGACGAAGTTATAGATCACTACATCTCCCTTCAGCATTTTATCAGTTCTCACTGTCCCTAGTGTAAAGAAGCCGTACTTCTCTAATGACGTAGGTGTAGTCACAGTCTTATTCTCTAAGTCTACTATCCCCCCTTCATCTACCCATAACTGCTCTATGGCATCCCATCTCAAAATATGCAAATTATCAGTTGCATGCTCATAAATCTCTTTAGGGGTGGTACGCTCATCCCAAGTCAGCGTAAGCACAATATTACTCGCTGTGGTCTGTGAATGTTCTATCAGCCAATACTCTCTCGTATTAATCTTATCAACTATCCCAGAACCTGCCTTACGGACTTTGAAGAACTGCTTATCGTCTAAGCTATATTTTCCCACGAAGATATCTTTCTGATGCTTAGGAGCAGATATTATTGCTTGTCTATAGAATCCTTTATCTCCTTTAGGATAGGTGAACTCCTCATTTCCTTCTTTCTCTACTTCTCCCTCGATATGAGAGGCATCACTGACATGAAGAACCTTAGATTTATTTAAGAAGGTAAAAGCTCCTTGAAGAGAATCTACCTTAGCAATACCCTGAGTGAACTCAACTGCACCCGCAATACTCACAGATGTCTTGATATCAAAAGCTCTTTCCTTTATAGGGTTATTTAGAATCAAAGTATTAAAATGAGTTCCTGCCTGTCCTTCTATAGTTTGTTTCGCAGTTCCGATAAGAAAGGTCTTCCCCTGAGGAATATTTCCTTTATAGTCAAATATTTTACCGTTATTAACAAGGTCACGATGTAAGTAAAGTTCACCGTTATTTCTAAAATCTCCTTCTCCTTGGTTCTCCAGCGTATAATATACAGAGACCATAGAACCCGGTTTAATATAAAACATACCTTTATTCACTGCCTGACTATAAATTATAGTCGGTAGCATCACCATACACAGTAATAATCTCAAATATATCTTCATTTCTTCTATCGCTAGTATTAGTCTTTCACTACGAATATGATATTCATAATCGTACAGTCTGTAGCTGCTGCCTTTACATCATAAGTCATCACACCTTCTTTAGATATTGACTTTATCGTAAACACATCTGTATCATAACTCGTCACATAATAGTATAAGTCTGTCGGCTTCTCAAAATAAGGGATACCTGTAGTAGGAGCTCCTTCACTGACAAAGTGATTACTGTTCTGTAAAGAGAATTGCTTCTTATATTCTTCAAATAAGTTTATCGTTTGTCCTATTCTGTCTTCTGAAGTATCAAATACAATAGAAGGCATATAGAAGAACTTCACTGCCTTATAATCTTTGGTTACCATTTGTTGCCATTTCGTTCCATCATTATAATAGAACCCCACGACTACATCATTAACTGCCTTCGTATTATACACTGTCATACCTGCTACGTGAGCACTTAAAGGATTCGCTAGTGTAGTGGATGTAAGCTCTACTCTAGGTAGTAATAACCCCTTATCAGCAGACTCTACTTCTAGCATGGCATCCTTATTTATATCTGGCGATGTACCAATCTTAGTTTGTGCAAAACTTAGAGCGCTGAATAGCACAGCAAGCATTGCGAAATATAATTGCTTCATCATTTATCTTTAAGTAATTGAAAAAAAAGTGCGAGTCTCAATACAAGACTCGCACAGTGTGGTGTGAGTTGTTTGATTATTGTTTGTTTGCTTGTCTATATTGTATATAACTATTCTGTAAACTCTACAATTACATTATAGTTCCCTTCTCCAATCATGATATACTGGTTACCAGATCCGATATTAAAGTTTAAGGTACTACCACTCACTTTAATATCCGTAGTAGCTGTAGTCTTCAACATTTCTCCTTGTAATACTTGGATGCTTACTACTGCCCCTACTGTAGCACCTGCAGGAATAGCCACACCTGATGTTCTAGCGGAGTTAGCTTTAGCGATATTAGTAGTCCCTATGAACTTATATACCTTCTTATTATTAATCGTATTCCCAGTGAAGATTACTTTACTATTATGAACATCGATATGATCACCTAAGATATTCTTGATCTTATCCACATTATTCGTAATATAGTTCGTGATAAAGTCAAAGCTGATTTCTTTCTTCGCTCCGTTATCTTCAATCGTATAGAACACTTCTTCTTTATCGTCTGCTATCTTTCCGTAGTACACATTCCCCCCTTTATTAATAAACTTAGAGATTAGATCCCCTACCTTATAAGTAACATCACCCTCTTTTACCTCTTGGTTTAGAATATCACTAAAGTTATTTACGATATCACCTACTACATTTACTTCTGTACCTCCTGTAGTATCTCCGGTAATATCAGCAACAGTCTTACCTTCATTACTAGCCAAGAATGCCTTTACAGCTTCTTCATTGAAATATTTATACCCTACAGTCTTTCCATTTTTCACTACTGGTACTACTACTGTAGTCGTCTCTGTATCTGCTACTAAATCTTTAAGGTTAATAGTCTCATACTTGCCATTGTTATAAAATTGGAACTCCCAATTAGCATTCGTACTATCTCCTGTATTCTTATAAATAACATTACCATCTACCTTCGTAGAGATATTCTTGATTAACTCTTCTATAGTATAGTGCTCGCTAGTACTTCCTTCTTTTAGGACAGTCGTTTTACTATTAAAAAAGTTCGATACATTAGAAGCGATCTCTCCTACTACATCTATTGTAACTACTCCATCTGCGTCATTAGGCACATCGATCTCAGTCTTTCCTTCATTTCCTTTCTGAGCTAACCAATTCTGAATCGTCGTCTCTGAGAAGAAAAGGAATTTCTTTGTCTTATCAGTATCAGATACTGCTACTTCACGGAAGAATGTTTTAGTCTCTTCTTTTAATACTAGATCTTCAAAGTCTACATTCGCTGTCTCATACTTATTATCAACTGTGTTATAAACCACATATTTAAACTCATTCTTCACTGGATCAAACACAATAGTAGAATGCCCTTCTTTAGCAGCATCTTTATTGTCAGGATTAGTAGGTACGATATAGTTGATTACATTCTGGATGTTCTTAACGTCACCTTCTAATTTTGTCACATTATTATCTAATCCATTGATAACTGTAGTTAGTTCCGCTTTGCTCACTATTCTATTCCACTGTCCTCCATCTTCTGTTGTCCAGTAATAGAATCCTTTTAATATCTCTTTAGAAGTATCTTCATTAAGGTTATAAATCAATAAACTCTCTACTTGAGTTCCATCTATCGGTGCAAAAACATTTAAGTCTGATAAACTTACACGTGGAATCAATACCCCTCTGTGGCTAGAAAGAATTTCAAGTTCAGCTGATGTTTCAGGATCTGGTGTACCAATACCTACCTGTGCTGATGCTGTATAAAACGTTCCTAAGAAAGCGGCTAAAATGATAATTTTCTTCATGATTATAAATTCTATTTAATATCTGTATTGTTTTGTTATTTTGTCTTTTTACTTGGTAACATCGGGTTAGAGAATATTCCTTCTCTAAATCCTCTAAGAAAAGTAAGATCATAGATTACAGATGTACTACACCCCGTCAAATTAGTTATGGTTAATCTCACTTTTCCTTTTTTATTGTGCCAGTTCTCTCCATTAACTTTGGCATCTTTAGGAAAGGCTATTATTAACACACCTGTTCCATGTTTGGTAATAAATACTCCTCCCTGCTGTTTAATAATAGGCCTATCGTTCTGATCAAATATTACCTTGTTATCCTTATCTCTTTCTAATATTGTTGATCTAACCTCTACTTCTGGATTATCTACAGTAGCGAAAGGAAACGCCTTCCACTCATTCTCTGTATCTAATAAATATTCCCAGTCATATCGCTGTATCTCTCCTGACACTATAGAGCTAAGTTGTAATGACTGCCCTCCTTTAATCATTACTTGATCTACTACCGTAGTCTGTTTTCCTTTGTGATCCTTAGCGATTACACGTTCTACAGAAGGCAGACTGTTTATCTTAATCTTAATCGGAGTTCTAGAGCCAATGGTACAGCCATTTCGAACAGCCTGTACATATACTGTAAACTCATCACCTGCTTTATAGTTCTTAGACAAGTCTATCGTAAACATATCTTCTAAAGCAGGTAGTCTAGTCGTTCCTTTCTCAGAAGTGTACACTTCATAACTCGTACAGTGACTATTCTGTGGTTGTATCCTCAACGGTTCTCCTTCACATAACTGAAGAACTTGTTCAAGTTCATAACCGTACTGATCAGTCTTTATCTCCATACCTACTTCTACTCTAGGGACTAGATCTACATTATAGATATGAGTAAAATCTCCTAATACTCCTACAACTGAGCCATACGATATCTTCACTCTATCAAAAGGTTCTGTAGAAGGAGCTACTATAATTCTGTATCTATCTCTACCTCCTATCCCTAATAATCTCAAGCGAAGTGCTCCATTAGATTCTGTAAGTGGTTCGCCCACTTTCTTATCTCCTAAATAGCGTTGAATCTTAAACCCTTTGACTAATTCTAAACTTAGCACTCCTGGGTTCTTATTTTCTGCTGTAATATGCAACTCATCTCCTGGTAAAGCAGTTTGTTTAAACACTACGGTTAGACTTGCCATATTCGCTACTGCTACCCCTCTTGCTATTACTGCATAACTGTTAGGATCATCATCCACTGCATTCCAAGGATGGCTAACAGAGGCTGTGGCACTCGCTACCCCTAGTCCTATATCTTCTACTCCATGGAGTACGTCTAGTACATTGGGATTAATATTAGGTAATACAGCTGCACAACTAGGGTTATCAACAGTCTTAGTCACATAAGCTCCATACACCTTAGCGTTCTGAGCTACACCTACTGTAGATCCTAAGACAACTTGTACTCCTCTATATTTCTGCGGCCCTTTCTTATTCGATGGTACGAATGTATACTCCAACACATTATCTGCTGCTAATAGATCTACTAGTCCTCCATCTACTCCTTGTAACGTTCCTATCTTTTTCCCATTTGCATCAAGTCCTACTACTGTAATACCGCCTAGGGCAACTAAACCACTGTATTCTTTACCTAACTTCACTGTCACAGGAGTTCCTGCGGCTTGGTCTTCTTTGAAGTAAATATTCTGCCATGTAGTACCTAATCCTAATAGTCCTAGTCCTACTGTGATTGTAGAATAAGTATCTGGTCGTCCATCAATAGCATTACTCTTATTAGATACTCCTCCTGTCAGAGCAGAATACCACGCTGTATAATCTGTTGCCCAGTATCTCTCGTAAGTCGGTGGACAGTCTTCGTTATTAAATACATTGACTTGAATATTCTTGATATCCGAACATCCATTAGCATTCTCAGCAACTACCGTATAGTTATATACTCCTGCTTGGTTAAATACCTTAGGACTCGTTCTATCTATAATCTCTTCTCCATTTGTGTCGTACCAAGTGATTACATCTCTAGCATTATCAGTTATCATAATTGGCAATACAAAAGAATCTCCTACATTCAAAGTATAGCTTAGAACATCAGAATTATTCTTCAGTTTTAGCTTAGGTATAGGATTTACATTAATCTTCACTATAGCAGATTCTTCTGAGCTCACACCATTGATAACATATACTACACTGTATTCTCCTGGCTCTGTAACTCTAATGCTCTCTATAGGCAATAACTCCTCGATTATTCTATCTTCTAAGTCATCTCCTACTTCGCGTACCTTAAATAAATTACCGTCTTTAAACCAGCGGTAAGACTCTACAGTACCAATAGTAGTCAATGGCTTTTTAGCAATTAATATCGCTTCGTCTCCTTCACATATTACGCTTACATCTGATGAGATAGAAGGCTTAGGATGTGGTTTGCCTACAATATTCGTATGTGCTATAGAACGAATCTTCGTAGGATCTACATACGGTAATTTTAGATTACTTACATCTAGATAAGCTTCATTAGATAACACTCCTAAACCAGGGTAGCCTATCACTGTTCCATTAATAATGACTCTAGATGAAGAGTGAGCGTCTAGGTTCACTTTCCAATTCTCAATACTCTTCGCACTATATATACTAGGAATATTAGAAGGAGGTGTCAAGGTGTTTTTATAATTACCTCTATTATCAAAGAAGATCTCATCTACTCTAAAGAATTCTTTTATCGTGGATAAATAATCATTTAGTTTGAAGTCTTTATACAAATCAGATGAATGGTTAGACATCTCTAGAGTGTAACTTAACTTATCTCCTTTCTTAGCTTCTAATAAATTGACAGATTTGTTAATCATTAATCCTTCAGGAGTTGTGACATTTAAATCTCTTATCTCATGAATATTAACAGCTGCCCCTGTAGAAGCTGCAAAACCAATCTTCAGTGTTTCGTAAGGCAACTCATCATATTTATAGTCTAATACTTCTACAAATCCCCCTTTATGTTCTGACTGTAAGCGTACTTTGATATGGAATTTCTTTTTAAGAGCGTAACTTCCATCGGGTTTCTTCTTGCTTCTATCTTCTTCTAAGATAGGTTTCATCTCGATCTGTACTCTTCTATAAAAGTTATAGTCATCAGGTCTAGAGTATATAAATTCAGAATTATCTATATTTTTACCTCCCGGTTTCTTTATATGTGTCAGATATCTAGCTGTTGTTCTGAGGTCATTTGTAACCTTTCCTCTTAATACAACACTTTGGGCAAACGAGCCATTCGTATTTGGTCTTCCAACAGCTTCATGAGTAAAATTACCATACTCATCAAGTCCTACAGCTATATATCCCCCCGTTACACCATATGTATTATTGCCAGACCCATACCCTAATGAACCTCCATAACTACCTAATCTAAATTTTCCCTTAGGAATACTCCCATCGTATAGAAATACAGAGATACCATCTGCTCCACCTTTTGTATTTCCGTCTCTTCTACGCCATGATTTATATTCAAAATCAATCAATACTCCTCTATCAGAAGGAAAACTCTCTTCTATAATAGCATACCCCTTCTGATTCATTCCATCAGAAGTAAGTCTTAGCCATCCTTCTCCAGAACGATCTAACCCTTGTGAAGCTGTTAGTATAGCATGATCCCCTAATACTACTTTGCTATTCACTGTTTGATGAGTAAAACTTTCTTGTATTGTAAACTGTGCATATAAAGGAGATAGCTGCCCTAATAAAACACATAGTACAAACGCTAAAACATATCTATACTTCTCTAACATATTACCAATAACAATCACATTTACAATAACATAATAAACAAAACACTATTTTTTTAGACAAAGATTCCCTTGCTGATATTCTACATGACATCAGATATTTAGAAAATAGAAGTCCACACCTTTTACAAAGTGTTTAAAATCCCATTAAACTTGATTGTGATTTACAACTGAGAAATAGTTGTTGTTTTTATGATACTATTATTCTTTTTCCTTTTCTACTCTTTTTATTTGAGAATATATTCTCAAATCAATTACTTAAATCTTAAATTAATAATATAAAAAACAAATATTACTAACCGTCACTATAGTTAAAAACAAATATTAAGCCATAATTGTTTTTTTGTGAAAAAAAATCACCTATTGTGATATATTACTTTCTTCAACAACCGATAACTATCTGTAATAATGCTTATTACAGATTATAAAAAACACTCTATTTTTGTGCAAATTTACTCAAAACAGTTCATCATCCTAACATTTAATACAACACAAAGCAGAATACAATTCCTTAAAAGCAAGTGAAAAATTACTATTTTTTGATAAAATATGATTTAATAATTAAATTATAAGAAAGTGAACAAGGTATCATTATCCATAAGCTCTTTTTACTGCTAAATTAAAACACCTAATATTCACATTATGTGACTGTTAAATTTATATCAAAGAAAGGAAACTCAGAAAAATAAGGCATTCTAATCTTTATTTACTATTTTTAAAATAAAATTATTAACCATGAACCAAGACCATAATACACCTTTTATAACAGAATCTATTCAAGATAAAGTAGCAACTATATCATTTTATAGTCCAGCTAGTAACTCATTTCCAAGTTCACAATTAGAAAAGCTAACTAGTATTATTACTAAACTTAGTAGCAATACTCATATTAATACAATCATTCTAAAAAGTGAAGGAACAGGAGCCTTCTGTGCAGGGGCGTCTTTTGATGAATTACTTTCTATTAAAGATACTACTACAGGACAGGCTTTCTTCTCAGGTTTTGCTAATGTTATCAATGCAATGCGCAAAAGTCCGAAGATATTTATCGGTCGTGTCCATGGCAAAACTGTAGGAGGAGGAGTAGGACTAGCAGCTGCATGTGATTACTGTTTTGCAACAACGAACGCTTCTATTAAACTATCAGAACTAGCCATCGGGATAGGGCCTTTTGTAATCGAGCCTGCGGTCTCACGCAAAATAGGTAAAACAGCCTTCACAGCAATGTCTCTTGCAGCACACGAATGGAAAACAGCTACTTGGGCACAGAATCACGGATTGTATAGCGAGGTATATGATACTGTAGACAGACTTGACTTAGAAGTAGAGACTTTCGCTACTAAGATAAGTTCATATAACCCAGAAGCGCTATGCGAAATGAAGAAAATATTCTGGGAAGGAACAGACCATTGGACAGAATTATTACATCAACGTGCTGAAATATCAGGTAGACTAGTATTATCAGAATTTACAATAAATGCGCTTAACCAATTTAAAGCTAAATAACATATCTCATCCTTCTAGAACAATATCTCTAGAAGGATTTTTTATATATAAACACCATTATTCTTAAAAACAAAACACAATACATCAAGATTAAATAAAAACATGTCAATATAAAATCTTTTTACTTACAATAATCATCTCTTTATCAATAATGTTAATTTTAATTAACTCATTGTACTATATTTGCTAAAAAATATAAAACTATGAAATCACTAAAGTACTTACTTCCAATACTTTTAATCGCTTGCAAAGCTGTTGCTTCAGAACCGCTAAAGCTAGATGATTACAGAGATAAAGGGAGGTACAGTACCTCACATTATGAAGGAGGTTTTCTAAGTCATTTAAATATTGCTGCCGGAGTTTCTACATTAGGATTTACCATAGAAGCAGCGACTCCTATTAATTCAAGTTTAAAACTTAGAGCAGGATTAGATTATTTTGAGTTCAATTCTAAGAAGTACGATGTAAACTTTGATGATCAAGAAGGAATACTACACGAAGCCTTTGGTTATACACCTACTTATGAAATGCATGGTAGTATAAAAGCTATTCATGGACACGCACTAGTAGATTATTACCCTTTTAGAAAAGGAATATTTCATCTTACTGCGGGTTTCTATTTAGGAAGTACTAAACTTGAAGCGGATGGACTATTAACAGATGGTAATGGTACCCCAGCTGAACTAAAACCTGGTCATGACTGGCCTATAATAGAGTTCGATGGCAAAGAACTAGCAGTAATAGATGGTAAGATAAACGCAGAGCTAACATTAGGTCAAGTAATCAAACCATATATAGGTATTGGATTAGGAAGAGCTGTTTCTAAAAAACGTTTAGGAGTTAAGTTTGAACTTGGAGTATTATACCAAGGAGACTATACTTTAAAACAAAACGGTAGAACAGTTGCTTCTACAAGCGACCTTAATGCTTCAATAGAAGATGCAGATAAAGTAACCAAATGGCTAAAACTATGGCCAATGGTAAACTTTCAAATTAATTACCGAATATTCTAAAATATCATGAAATTAAAGTATATCACAACAGTCATCTTATCTTGCTTATTTATCTACTCTACAAACTCTTACGCACAAGAAGAACCCACTGAGAGTACAGCAGTAAATACTGTAGAAGAAGTAAGTCAAGAGAAAACAACAGATCAACAACAACCTAAAGAAGACAAAAAGAAGAAAAAGAAGTCAGGACCTCCTACCTTACCTCCCAATAATTCTACAGCTTACTTACTACATGTAGGTGAAGACGAATTCGTGAGAGATAATATAGCGAAGCACTACTCTGACCAACGCTTCTATGAATGGACATTAAGTGCAGGAGTATCTACGATGGGGCTAACGCTTGAAGCATTGACTCTTATCAACAGCTATTTAAAACTTAGAGGAGGTATAAACTTATTCTTCTTTAACTCTAAGCACTATGACGTTGGTATTGATGATCCTCAAGGGGATTTAGTTCGTCTTTTTGGTTATAAACCAAATCTTGCTATCAAAGGTAAAAATCATATGATACATGCTCACACCTTAGTTGACTTTTATCCTGTACCTGATGGTCTATTCTTCCTTTCAGGTGGTTTCTACTTTGGTCAAAATAAAACAGCCTTAGATGGATATCTAATCAATCATCAAGGAGATAGAGCAAAACCTCTATATGGAGAATGGCCAGAATACTTAGATTTTCAAGGGAACCAAATCAAGTTAAATGAAGGGAATATGGAAGCTGATGTTACACTCGGTAGTATTATCAAGCCTTATCTAGGGATAGGAATAGGAAGAGTGGTAACGAATAAAAAGCTAGGCTTCTCATTCGAGCTTGGGATGATGTACCAAGGGGACTATGAACTAAAACAAGATGGAAGCAAAGTGCTTTTCAATCTCCAAGACAGTTTTGAATACAACGAAAAAGGAGAGAAATGGTTAAATCGAATTAAATGGTGGCCTAAAGTATCCTTCCAAGTTAGATATAGATTATTCTAAACGAAGTCATCTCTTTAAGGATAAAGAGAAAAGGCTACGCTAAATATAGGAGGTCAACTATATTTTTGTGTACCTTTGCCAAAATTTTTAGTTATGCCTAAGATTAGAATTACAAAACAATTCACATTTGAAACAGGACATGCCTTATATGGTTATGATGGTAAATGTCGTAACGTACACGGTCATAGTTATAAGCTAGCTGTTACAGTTATTGGTACTCCGATAGAGGATACTAATAATGTGAAGTATGGTATGGTTATAGATTTTGGAGACTTAAAAAAAATAGTGAAAGGAGATATCGTAGATGTATTCGATCACGCTACTGTTTTCAATAAAAATACCCCTCATATAGAATTAGCAAAAGAACTAGAAGAACGCGGACACCACGTTATTCTTGTCGATTATCAACCAACTAGCGAGAACATGGTTATTGACTTCGCTCAGAAGATAAAAAGCAAATTACCTGAAGGGATAGAACTATATTCATTAAGATTACAAGAAACAGAATCATCATACGCTGAATGGCATCAATCAGATAATTTATAGGACTTGAGTTTTACAATTAATACAGATAAGAGTATATACTTCGCTTCTGATCAGCACTTCGGAGCACCTAGTCGAGAGAAAAGCCTTCCTAGAGAAGAGTTATTCTTACAGTGGCTACGCGAGAAAGAAGATGATATGGGCGCCTTATTCATACTAGGAGATTTATTTGACTTCTGGTTTGAGTACAAGACTGTAGTACCTAAAGGTTTTGTAAGAATACTTGGTAAATTGGCTGAAATCAAAGATAGAGGCATTCCTGTTTTCTTCTTTGTAGGAAACCACGACTTATGGATGGATGACTATTTTCAGACAGAACTAGGAATACCAGTATATCACGAGCCTAAAGTATTTGACATTAATGGTAAGAAGTTCTTTATCGGACATGGAGATGGACTAGGACCTGGAGATATGGGCTATAAGAGAATGAAGAAAGTCTTTACTAATCCTTTCTCTAAATGGCTGTTCAGATGGTTACATCCAGACATCGGCGTTAGACTTGGTTCTTACCTATCTGTTAAGAATAAACTGATATCAGGAGATGAAGATATTAAATTCTTAGGCGAAGATAACGAATGGTTAATTCTATATGCTAAACGCAAATTAGAAACCACTCATTACGACTACTTCGTTTTTGGGCACCGTCATTTACCAATGATTATTGACTTAAATGACCAGTCTAAATACATCAACCTAGGAGATTGGATTAGCTACTTCACCTATGGTAAGTACGATACTAGTCTACATCTAATAGAATATAAGAAAGAGCTTGCTGAAGCTAAACAATAACAAAAAACGCATACTGATCAGTATGCGTTTTTTGTTATCTCTTTTATTCTAAAAAGGCTTCTCTAATATCCACTCACAGTGCGTAAAGTAATCCCAACCCACAGCTCCTAAGTCTACTTTAGGATCTACGAATTGACTTAAATCACGTTGATTAATGGATACATAACTTTCAGCATATACTGCCACGTCCTCTCCTTTTGCTTCATATTCTTTTTTGATATATTGTGCCATCTGCCAGATCATATCTGGAGAAGACAGGCGAGCCATCTGTTTATTAGTTAGCACATCTTCTATATCGTAATACTTTCTATCCCCTGTTTTTTTATTTTCTACTATATAATTCGTATAACCACTCCTTGATCTAAGCATCATACGCCAGCTAAGACGATGAGCTTCATCAGTCCATAACACATCTCCCTTGATAAAATAATGTCTTAGAGGAAGCACTAATTGTACAAACATAAATGCCAATAAGAAATACTTCACTTGAGGAGAGAAATGCCTTGCCACAGCTTGTTCTTCTTTTAAAGTATCCTCATCTAAAGGAGTTTTCTTCTTAAAGAACCAACTTCTTACTTGCTCTGGTTCATAGAAAAACACAGCAAAACTCAATGCAAAATAAGGGAATATACCGATATGTAAGGTGATAGAATTAAACAAGTGAAATACCAATGAGGCTATAACGGCTAAAGTACGCGTGCGTTTATACAACAATAAGAACACTACTAGTCCATCAAATATAATCCCTAAATAAGCAATAGAGACATAGAACCAATCCTGTGTAAATACTTGCTTAAACACATCAGGAATATTAGCTCCTTGATACATCAACTTTGTAAACGTACCATCTAACCAATCTGGATAGAACTTAGCCACAGTACCATAGACATAAAGCATGAATACCTGAAAGATAAATAGCCAAGAGATGTAATAAGGCATGGAGTGTTCTTCTGTTACCCTGTTGCTTTTTACATCAAGAGAAGCATATCGATTAGCAGGTACGAAACACATATACACACAGATCACTAATAACATATAGTAGTGATTATTATAAGATGTCTTCTGTATAAAATAAGCGCCTGCCCATAATATCGTTAGCAGTGGCATAGTCCACTTATATCGATACCCAAGCATAACAGCCACTGACACACAGCCCATCACAAAAAAGTAGACATACATCTGAGGACCTACTAGCACCTGTAGAAAGTCCATATAGATATGGGAGAATGTAATCTTTACATCGACTAGATTATCTCTTACCCAACCTGTAGCAATCGCGCCGAATGACTCACAAGCGAATAAGAAACCAAAGAATATTCGAAAGATAATTAACGGAGAATTATCTATCTGACGGTACAGTTTTTCCTTCATAACGACTGAAGAACTCTCGAGTCACACGTTCGTCATCTTTTAACTTCGCGATTAACTCATCAAGTCCACTAAATTTTAATTCATCTCTTATTCTGTCTAAGATACGAACTTTTAACTTTTGGTCGTATAAATCACCATCCCAATCTAAATAATTTACTTCTATCGTATAAGGATGGTCTGCAAAGGTAGGGTTAATACCTACACTCATCATTCCCATCACTTTCGCTCCATTTAACTCAGATTCTACCACATACACACCGTTCTCAGGAATCAATTTATAATCTTCGTCCACAACAATATTCGCTGTAGGAAAACCTAACTTACGGCCTAATTTCTTACCGTGTACTACTGTACCAGAGAAATAGTACTCATACCCTAAGAACTCATTCGCCAACATCATATTACCGTCTTCTTCTAGAGCAACGCGTATCTTAGTAGAACTAATAGAGACATGATCTATTTCTTGAGCAGAGATCTCCTCTACTTCAAAGCCATATTTCTCACCGAATGCCTTTAAATCATGAATATCAGCAGTTCTATTTTTTCCGAAGCGATGATCATAGCCTATAATTATTTTAGAGATATTAAATTTATCTACTAATACCAGCTTTACGAACTCTTCTGCTGATAACTGAGCGAACTCTAAGTCAAACTTTTGAATGACTAGATTATCTAATTCTAATCCTTTTAAAAGCTCTTTCTTCTCTTCTATAGTATTCAGTAATCGAATACTGTTATCCTGCTTTAAAACCATGCGAGGATGAGGAAAGAAGGTCAACACCAAACTCTCGCCACCATTAGCTTTAGCAGAATCAACAAGCTTTTTGATAATCATCTGATGTCCTACGTGTACTCCATCAAAAGTACCTAATGTAGCAACTACTTTTTTATCGCAATTAAAATCAGCTATAGAAGAAAATGTTTTCAATTTTTAAAGTTTATATCAGTTACATTACTATTTTTGTGCCCCTTTATTCCCAATGACTGGGTAGAGAACAAAACTGCGTAAAAATACGTCATTTTTATAAATGCCTCTTTATAAAATGACTATAATCTAACGCCTTTTAACAAAATTCAATATGCCTAACACTAGATTTTTAAAAGCCTTAACTTTATTTATTATCACTCTTATTGTTTCTTTTTCAGTTAATGCCCAAGTTAAAATAATGACTTGGAATTTACTTAACGTCGGAAAGAATAAATCACAAGAGAATATAGAATACATCGCCAAAACGATTAAACAAACAGACATCATAGCTATACAAGAGGTTGTTACTAACCCTACAGGCGCACAAACTATTGCTAAGATACACGAAGAACTAAACAGATCCTCAGGGGCCAAATGGGACTATGCGATAAGCGATCCTACTGTTAGTTCACCATATCGCTCAGAACGCTATGCTTACCTATGGAGAACTAGTAAAGTCAAGCTAAAAGGCAAACCTTTTCTTGAACCTACTTATCAAGAGGAAATAGAGAGAGAGCCTTATATGGCTACATTTATTTATAAAGGAAAAGAAATAACGATAAGTAGTTTACACGCACTACCAACTAAACATCAGCCTGAGAAAGAAATCAAGTACCTCAAATTCTTTCCCGAACACTATCCTGAACACAACCTTATCTTCTTAGGTGATTTTAACTTAAGTGAAAGCCACAGCGTATTTAATCCCTTAAAGAAACAAGGGTATCTACCTAGCTTCTCTACACAGAAGACGAGCCTTAGACAGAAATGCCTTAAAGGTGACTGTCTAGCATCAGAGTATGATAATATCTTTTATCACCCTGATAAGAATGAACTTATCAGTGCTAAGCCTATCTACTTCTTTGAAGACTTTGAAGAAATTAGCATAGCAAGAAAAGTATCTGATCACATCCCATTACTCATCACGTTGAATATATTATAACCCAAAAGACCTCTTTAGCAGAGGTCTTTTTTATTATCTTCTATTCATATAGATCATTACATAGTACAGTAGCGTACCTAGTGAACTTATCGCAGCCACTACATACGTACGAGCTGCCCATTTCAACGAATCTTTAGCTCCTGCATATTCTCCTTGAGTCACTATATTCTTCGCTTGTAACCACTTTAACGCACGATTACTCGCATCGTACTCTACAGGTAACGTTACAAAAGAGAATATCGTCGTCATCGCAAACAAAATAATCCCGATTAATAACAACTGCGGAAATGTATTAATCATTAACACACCTCCTAATAATACCCACGTCACTATATTAGACGAAAAGCTAACAATAGGAACTAACTTAGAGCGCATAGTCAGCCAGTGATATGCCTCAGCATGCTGTACAGCGTGTCCTACCTCATGGGCAGCAACAGCAGCCGCAGCAGCATTGCGCTCATTATACACAGCCTCACTTAAGTTGACTGTTTTATCCATTGGATTATAGTGGTCAGTCAGCCTACCTGGAGTAGAAATAACTCTTACGTCTCTGATCCCATGATCAAACAACATCTTCTGTGCTATCTCTGCACCACTCATCCCATTCTGAAGTTGTACTTTAGAATATTTCTCAAATTTACTTTTTAAGCGATAACCTACTAACCAACTAGCACCCATTATCGCAATCATAAAAATCCAAATCATACTTAGACGTTTTTCTTTTTTAATTAAATCTACAAATTATAAGCCAAACTAAAAATAAGACATTTTGACATAAAAAAAGGGTTACATCCCTGTAACCCTCTCTTATTAACTATATTTTATACTATTTAAGTTTCTTTTTAACCTCTACTTCTTGGAAAGCTTCGATTACGTCATACTCCTTAATGTCGTTGTAGTTTTTAATCTGAATACCACAATCATATCCTTTAGAAACTTCTTTAACGTCATCTTTGAAACGTTTAAGAGCAGTTAACTCTCCAGTGTAGATTACTACACCTTCACGGATTAAGCGGATTCTAGAGCTACGGAATATCTTACCATCTGTAACCATACATCCAGCGATAGTTCCCACTTTAGAAATTTTGAACAACTCACGGATCTCAGCAGTACCAGTAACCTCTTCTTTAAGCTCTGGAGATAACATACCTTCCATTGCATCTTTAAGGTCATCGATAGCAGCATAGATGATAGAGTAGTTACGGATATCGATCTCTTCTTTATCAGCTAATACTTTAGCAGATGCCATAGGACGAACGTTAAATCCGATAATGATCGCGTCAGAAGCAGATGCTAACAATACGTCAGATTCTGTAATCGCACCAACTCCTTTGTGGATAATGTTGATTTGAATTTCTTCTGTAGATAATTTAGAGAATGAATCAGATAATGCCTCAACAGAACCATCCACGTCCCCTTTTAAGATAATGTTCAACTCTTTGAAATCTCCTAATGCGATACGACGTCCAATCTCTGCTAACGTAATGTGACGTTGAGCACGTACAGATTGTTCGCGGATCAGCTGAGTACGTTTAGATGCAATTTGTTTTGCTTCTTTTTCTTCTTCGAATACGTTGAATTTATCACCTGCAGTTGGCGCACCATCAAGACCTAATACAGAGATTGGAGTTGAAGGACCAGCTACTTTAATAGACTTACCACGCTCATCGTGCATAGCACGTACTTTACCATGGTTACATCCTGCTAATAAATAATCTCCTACACGAAGAGTACCAGCTTGTACTAATACAGTAGATACATATCCTCTACCTTTATCTAAGAATGCCTCTACTACAGTACCTACTGCTAACTTATCTGGGTTAGCTTTCAGCTCTAACATTTCAGCTTCTAGCAATACTTTTTCAAGTAATTCAGTCATACCAATACCTTGTTTAGCAGAGATATCTTGAGATTGGTAAGTACCACCCCATTCTTCTACTAGCAAGTTCATTGATGCTAACTTTTCTTTAATCTTATCAGGGTTAGCCGTTGGCTTATCTACCTTATTGATCGCGAAGATAATAGGTACACCTGCCGCTTGAGCGTGGCTAATAGCCTCTTTCGTTTGTGGCATGATGTCATCATCCGCAGCGATTACGATAATAACGATATCCGTTACTTGCGCACCACGTGCACGCATCGCAGTAAACGCCTCGTGACCTGGTGTATCTAAGAAAGTAATCTTTTGACCATTTTCTAAAGTTACCCCATACGCACCGATGTGCTGCGTAATACCTCCTGACTCACCAGCGATAACGTTAGCTTTACGAACGTAGTCAAGTAACGATGTCTTACCGTGGTCAACGTGTCCCATTACAGTAACGATAGGAGCACGAGATTTTAAATCTTCTGGTCTATCTGGAGCCTCTTCGATAGCCTCTTCAATAGCTGCAGTAGTAAAGTCTACTTCGTATCCGAACTCATCAGCCACGATAGTCAATGTCTCAGCATCTAGACGTTGATTCATTGTTACCATGATACCTAATGACATACATGTACCGATAACTTTAGTAATAGGCACATCCATCATAGTAGCGATCTCACCTACAGTAACGAACTCAGTAACTTTTAATATTTTACTTCCAGCTTCTAATGCTTTTTGTTCGTCATCCGTTTTCTTACGGTGTACATCACGTTTATCACGACGGTATTTAGCAGATTTAGACTTATTACCTTTACCTTGAAGACGTTCTAGTGTCTCCTTGATTTGGTTTTTAACTTCTTCTTCTGTTGGCTCAGCCTTAACTACAGGAGCTTGTTGGTTACGTCTTTGGTTTCTATTACCAAATTTGTTTCCACCAGTATTGTTATTATTGTTGTTATTTCTTTGCCCGCCACCTTGGTTTCTGTTATTGTTGTTGTTATTACCACCATTAGCATTATTGCTATTGTTATTAGTAGTATTACCACCTTCAGCAGTACCTGGTTTAGCTATACGTTTTCTCTTATTCTTATTAGCGGCATTACCAGCACCTGGTTTCGCATTGTTACCAGCGTTGTTACCACCTTTTTTAGGCTCTTCTTTTTTCTTTTTAGGCTTATCGAATTGAGATAAATCGATAGTCTGTCCAGTAAAAGTAGTACCAGAAAGTTTTTGATAATTAGTTTTAATCATCTCCTCTCCTGCGTTTTCTTCTGTCTTAGCAGCCTCTTCCGCTTTGTTAGACTCTGCTTTTTTAGAATCCACTTTGTTAGATGAAGCATCCTTACTTCCTGCTACAGATTCTTTCTGTTTTGGTTTTTCCACCTCTTTTTTAGCTTCCACTTGTTTATTTGAGTTCGTTACTTTAGATGCTTCCTTATCAACTACAGGTTTAGCGACAGTCTCTTTCTTATCCTCTATAACCTCATTAGCTTGTTTTTGCTTACTCTCTTTAGCAGGAGCTTTGGCATCTTTTTCAAAAGATTTATTTTCTTTATTAGAATCGTCTGAAGAAGCTTTAGTTTTTTTAGGCTCAAGATCGATTTTACCCACAGTTTTAATAGCTGCAATTTCTTCAGCTTTAGCTCGGATAATTTCTTGTTCACGCTTAATACGTGCTTCCTCTTGTTTTTTCTTCTCCTCTAATTCTTTATCACGCTCAATTTTCAAGGCCTCTTTCTCTTTCTTTTTCTCTTCACTTACTTCAATAGATGCCTCTTTCTTACCTTTATCAGCAGAAAATTGTTTACACAAAACACTATATTCTTGATCAGAAATTTTAGCATTAGGTGTTGCGTCGATATCGAAACCTTTTCCTTTTAAAAAGTCAACGGCTCTATCGAGAGAAATATTCAATTCCCTTAAAACTTTATTAATTCTTATTGCTCTTTCTTCAGACATATTATCCTTTTAGTGTATTAAATGTGTTGTGTTGTTAACTTGTAATTAATCCTCGAATTCTTCTTTCAAGATTCTAAGTACATTCTCAATTGTTTCATCTTCAAGATCAGTACGTTTCATTAACTCTTCAACACTTAGGCTTAAAACGCTCTTAGCCGTATCTAAACCGATTCTTGCAAATTCTTCAATTACCCACTCGTCGATTTCGTCTTTGAATTCTTTTAATTCTACGTCATCGTCTTCTGGGTTTAATTCACGCATAACATCAATATCATATCCAGTTAACATACCAGCTAATTTGATGTTTTGTCCACCACGTCCTATCGCACGTGATACCTCTTCTAGAGCTAAATAAACATTTGCTTTTTTAGTCTCTTCATTCAGAACTACTTTATTTACGTTAGCAGGTGCTAAGGCACGCTTAACGAATAATTCTGTATTATTAGTAAAATTAATTACGTCTATATTCTCATTTCCTAA
This sequence comes from Myroides sp. C4067, assembly GCF_038039665.1. NCBI lineage: Bacteria > Pseudomonadati > Bacteroidota > Flavobacteriia > Flavobacteriales > Flavobacteriaceae > Myroides > Myroides sp. C4067. Next base: position 167,872 of record NZ_JBBPHJ010000003.1, on the reverse strand, counting down.
TTCGCGAACGATACCATGGATACGAGATCCTTTCATACCTACACACGCTCCTACTGGATCGATACGATCATCAAAAGTATCTACTGCCACTTTTGCTTTTTCTCCAGGGATACGTACCACTTTCTTAATAGTGATGTGTCCATCAGCGATCTCAGGGATTTCTTGCTCGAATAATCTTTCTAAGAACTCAGTAGCAGTTCTAGACATGATGATTTGAGGTTTAGATCCTTTTAATTCTACTGCTTCGATGATTCCTTTTACAGTATCACCTTTTCTAAAGAAGTCAGATGGAATCTGTTTATCTTTTGGTAAAACGATTTCATTTCCTTCCTCATCCATCAAAATTACAACTTTTGGACGGATGTGGTGCACTTCTGCTGAATAAACTTCTCCAATAATATCTTTGAACTGTTTGTATAAAGTAGTATTATCGTGCTCAGTCACTTTAGAGTTTAAGTTTTGGCGCAATGCTAAAATAGCACGTCTTCCTAACTCCTCTAATTTAACCTCTTCTGAAACTTCTTCTCCTACTTCAAAATCTGGTTCGATCTTGCGTGCTTGAGATAATGAAATTTCATAGTTATCATTCTCTACTTCCCCATCATTTACTACTACACGGTTTCTGAATATCTGGCAATCTCCTTTATCTGGGTTAACAATGATATCAAAGTTATCATCGTTACCAAATCTTTTTTTCAATGCATTTCTAAATACATCTTCTAAGATGGCCATCAGCGTTACACGCTCAATATCTTTTTCGTCTTTAAATTCTGAGAATGAATCTACTAAATCTCTATTCTCCATGTGCTTTTTTTATTTTAAAATGAAATTATAACATTCGCTTCTTTAATATTCTCAAAAGGAATCACAGCTTCTTTCTCTACTGTCACCTTCCCTTTTCCAACAGGTTTAGGCTCTCTAGCCTTCCATGTTAGGACAATCTGGTTATCGATCACATTCTCTAGAGTAGCCTCATATTTCTCTTGATCTAGCGTCACTACTTTCAGCTTTCTACCAATGTTCTTATGGTATTGACGAAGTAATTTTAAAGGCGCTGTTGCACCTGCTGATGCTACCTCTAGAGAGAAATCCTGCTCTTCTCTATCTAAATTATGCTCTATAGCTCTACTAAAATTTATACAATCTTGTAATGTCACACCTTCATCACCATCTATAGTTAGAGTGATTTTATTGTCAGCAGACACCGTAAAATCTATAATAAATATAGATGTATGCTCTTCTAAAGCCTTATCTATTAATTCTTGTACTTTACTTTTTAATGTCATATGCTATAAAAAGAGGGGACTACTTTGTCCCCTCATTATTTAACTTTTTTAATAAATAACTGTGCAAAGATATTAATTTTTTTATTACAAATAAAACTTTTGCCTATTGATAATTATATTCTTAACTTTAAATCATGTAATTAAATCAAAATAAAACAACAAATATCACTATGAAAAAAATACTAGTCCCAACAGATTTTTCTACACAAGCTTATAACGCTATCAAGGTAGCTGCTTGTATAGCTAAAAAAGGAGATGCAGAAATATTACTATTACACATCTTGGACTTGCCACAACAAGGAAATGATAGTATCAACAAAGGTACTCCTGCTCCTGAAGTAATGTTCTTCAAGAACGCTGCTGAAGAGAAACTAAGAGAATTAGCCCTATCTGACCTATTCGAAGGCATTAAGGTATCTACTAGTCTTATCCTAGACAGAACGGCTTATGGCGTGACTAAGACAGCAGAGACGAATAAAGCAGACCTTATCGTAATGGGATCTCATGGAGCGAGCGGAGCGAAAGAATACTTCGTAGGTTCTAACACTCAGAAAGTAGTGAGAACGTCTGACGCACCTGTATTAGTAATTAAAGGCGAAGGAGATGACTTCAACGTAAACGATCTTGTATTCGCTTCTGACTTTACTGATAATATGAAAGAACCTTTTAAAAAGATTCTACGTCTACACCAGATGTTCGACACGAAATTACACCTACTGATGGTAAACACTCCTAATAGTTTTAAACCTACTCATGTAGCAGAACAAGTATTAGAAGACTTCTTAGAAGACATCACAGATACAGAATACGACTTATCTATCTATAATGATCTAACAGTAGAAAAAGGAATTCTTAACTTCTCTAAGAAAACAAATGCAGACCTAATCACGATCGCTACACACGGACGTACAGGGTTAGCTCATTTCTTCAACGGAAGTATCAGTGAAGATTTAGTAAACCACTCGCCTATCTCAGTATTGACTATCAAGATAGACTAAGTACTATCCTTATATAATATAAAAAGCTGATTGCTATTCGCAATCAGCTTTTTTATTTCTCCTATTTTATTCATTTACTCTCTTCTTTGCTTTTAGTTCCTAGCAGATTCCTTCGACTATCCTTGCACATTTCTTCGAGAAAACCCCTCTCTGGGCAAGCAAACTCGAAGAAAACCCCTAGAATACCCGAAGAACCCCAAGCCCAAACACAATATAGTTCTATAAATCAACACTCTATAAAAAACTCAATCCTGCATTATAAAACAAAAAGAGCAACCAAAGTCATAAACTCCATATCTAGTCAAAAAGAGCGGAAAGAAAATAAAAAAACAGTCTTATTCAACAACTTTAATCTTAGAGAACAACCCTCAATCCAAGATACTAATACTAAAAAAGGCGAATATTCATGAGAACATTCGCCTTTTCTTATAACTAAATAGCTACTGCTACCTGTAGTTTATTTTATTATCTCGATATGACTTTCTGATACTTTAGCTATCGGTAGATAGTGTTTCTTCCCTTCTACTAACAGACATAGGTAGATATTATCTATAGAGATCACATATCCTTCTAGACCATCGATACGCACTAGCTGTCCTAACTCTAGATTCTTACGAGCGTAAAAAGAGAACAATAGTCTAGTCACAACATCTTTAGCCCCTAATCCTAATGATAAAGCTACAGTCAATAGGATAGCCCCTACGATAATAGAGATATTATTAGTAATAATATCTGTGTTTATACCCATCTGATTCAATGTAGTAATAAACACAAAAACCAAGATTAGATAGAATAAGATATTACCTATCATACGTGCTCCACTAAAGTCAACAGCCTTTAGCACTTCCACAATAGCTTTCTTTACCCATGTAGCAAAATACAATCCTCCTACGAAGATCAGTAGTGCTACAAACACTTTAGGAATATACAACATCAGGTTTCCAATCTCTCGAGAGACAATAGCTAGACCAAATAACTCAGCTCCTACTACTACCATTAAGAAGATTAAAAACACCTTTACAAAGAATATTAAGATATCAGACACACTGATCTTAATATTCACCTTATTCAAAAAGTCATTTTCGCTTAATAGATTTTGTATTTTCTCTAAGCGAATAACCTTAAACAGCTTCTTTAAGACATAAGAACATACCTTAATTATTAACCAAGAAATTAAAATATAGCCTACTAAAAAAACAAATCCTATCAATCCTTGTAATAACGAGCTCATTACAGAGTTAATCATTTGACTAGGATACTCAAAGTTATAACGTTCCATCATCCTTACTATTTTTAATTTTATTGATTATTTCATTTTCTTTTTTCACATCTTTTTCTCCTATCAGGCTACCTAATGCCTGAGGAACCTTAACAGTATAAAGTTCTGACACATCTAGTGATAACTTAATAAAGTTGAGATTATCTATTACCCTATCTTTTAAGTAATCTGGTAATTTTTCGTCCTGAAGAATTTTTTTAAACGGATTATCCATAATTACAACGAGTTATAAATTTCAACAATTTTTTTCTTAGCCCTGTGGAGTCTCATTTTCACCGCACTCTCTCCTAAATCCAACAGGGTGGAAATCTCCTTAATAGACTTGTCATCCTGATATTTCATCAACAAAACAATCTTGTCCTCCGGATCCAACCTTACTAATGACTCTTGTAACCTATCGACACTCAATGAGAATATCTCCTCATCCGAAATCTCGTCTTCTACAGATAATGCGTATTGATTCTCATCATCCAATGTTTCTTCATTTCTCTTCTTCTTAAGAACTAACCTGGAATAATTAACACAATGATTATACGCAAAAGAATACAACCACGTAGAAAATTTAGAATCACCTCTAAAGTTCTTTAGGTTTAAATACAACTTCACAAAAATATCTTGTGTAAGGTCTTCTGCTACATCCCTAGACTCAGCAAAACCAATACACTTCGCATAAACTTTCTGTGCGTACCGATCATAAAGTATCCCAAATAAGTTAGTATTGCTACTATGAACAATGAATTGTACTAACTCTTCATCCGTCATCGCAGCAAAATTACTATTTTGCGAATTAAACTTCATATACTTTTTTTTCAGGTGCAAAGTAAAGTCTTTTACACCAATAGTCCCATAAAAATACTAAATATTTACTACAAACTTCTCAATTGCACCAACTTAGCAACATACTTCCCAACAACATCAAACTCAAGATTAACCACGGTTCCGACTTGATAATGTTTAAAAATAGTATGCTCTAAAGTATATGGAATAATCGCAACTTTAAAAGTATTGATACCAGAGTCTACAACAGTCAGACTCGTGCCATCTATAGTAATAGACCCTTTCTCTATCGTCACATGCTGTGACGTCTTTTTATATTCAAACCCAAAATATGTACTACCTCCCACTTCTTCGATACTCACACAGGTAGCGATATGATCTACGTGTCCCTGTACGATATGCCCATCTAAGCGACCATTCATCAGCATAGCTCTTTCTAGATTTAGCTCCTGCCCTACTTGCCACTGTCCTATACTTGTCACATCTATCGTTTCTTTAATAGCAGTAACAGTATATTCACCATCTGCCAGTGCTACTACTGTCAAACAGATACCGTTATGTAAAACGCTCTGATCGATCTGTAACTCACTAGCAAATGCAGATTCTACTGTGATATGTAAGTTTTCTTGCTCTTTTTCTATTCTTTTGATATTTCCGATGTTTTCAACTATTCCTGTAAACATAACTCCATTTATTTTATTAAATTTGCTTTCAAAAGTAGGAATAATTTAGACGAAACTATGAGCCACAAAGAAGAAATTATAAAAGTAGGGATCTCTATCGGAGATCTAAATGGGATAGGTAGTGAAGTTATACTCAAATGTTTCGAAGACAGTAGAATGCTAGAAATCTGCACTCCTGTTATATTCGGAAATTCAAAGCCTCTATCATATATAAAAAAAACGATTGATAATAATACACCAATACAAGGAATAGACAATCTAAATCAAATTGTCCCAAATAGATTAAACGTACTAAATCTATGGAAAGAAAACGTTAATATTTCATTTGGTAAAAATGACCCCATCGTTGGAAAATATGCTATCAAATCATTTGTTGCAGCAACTGAAGCTCTAAAAAATGGAGAGATAGATGTACTTATAACAGCTCCTATCAATAAATATAATAGTGTAGACGACGAGTTTAAGTACCCTGGACACACTGATTATTTAAATGAACAATTAGATGGACAGGCTCTTATGCTACTAGTAAGTGAAGATCTAAAAATAGGGTTATTAACAGATCATTTACCAATACAAGATGTAGCGAAAGCAATCACTCCTGAATTAATCGAACAAAAAGTAAAAACGATAAACGATACTTTAATTCAAGATTTCAATATATTTAAACCACGCATTGCTATCTTAGGATTAAACCCACACGCTGGTGACGGCGGTGTTATAGGTAATGAAGAATTAACAATCATAAAACCGACAGTAGAAAAACTTAATGATGAAGGCATTCTAATTTCAGGCCCATTTCCTGCAGATGGTTTTTTCGGATCAGGAACACACAAACACTTTGATGCAGTGATAGCGTGCTACCACGATCAAGGTTTAGCCCCTTTCAAAGCACTTTCTTTCGGTCATGGTGTGAACTATACTGCTGGTCTAGATAAGATTAGAACTTCTCCTGACCACGGAACTGCTTATGAAATAGCTGGAAAAGGCATTGCAGACGAAACTTCTTTTAAAGAAGCACTATATCTAGCTATTGATATTTATAACAATAGAAGTAGAAATATCGAAGCAGCAGCAAACCCTTTACAGCCTCAAGAAAAAGATTTTAGCACAAAAAAATTTGATAACTAGCTTGTAATTATAATAATTTTTTATCTTTGCACGCTCAAATCATGTATTCCATGAATATTGAAAAAGACTTTTTAATACCTTTTACAGGATTAAAAAACGGAAAGCATTCGTTTGATTTTAAGGTAGATGACCGTTTTTTCGAAAACTACAACTACAGTGATTTCAATCATATTAATGCTGACATAAACGTTCTTTTAGACAAGAAAATTAATCTATTTGAGTTACACTTCACTGCAAAAGGTATAGCAAATGTACCTTGTGATGTGACAAACCAAGATTTTGACATGCCAGTAGAGAGTGAAATTGATTTGGTAGTTAAATTTGGAGATTCATTTAATGATGATCACGATGAGATATTAATCATCCCATATACTGAACATCAAATAAATGTAGCTCAATATATATATGAAATGATCGTTCTAGCTATACCTCAAAAAAGGGTTCATCCTGGAGTAAAAGATGGGACATTAGATTCTGCAGCATTAGATTACTTAGGTTACGTTAATGAAGAAGATGAAGACGAATTTGACAGTCTATTCGATGATGAAGATGACGAAATCTTCGACTTAATAGACGACCTAGAAGATGATGATGTAGAAGAGGAAGAAGAAAATACAAATAAAGATATTGACCCTAGATGGGCAGAATTAAAGAAACTATTAACGGATAAATAATATAGTAAAATGGCACATCCTAAGAGAAAAACCTCGAAAACAAGAAGAGATAAGAGAAGAACTCATTACAAAGCTGTAGCTCCAACAATCGCTACATGTCCTGTAACAGGAGAAGCTCACTTATATCACAGAGCTTACTGGCATGAAGGAAAAATGTACTACAGAGGGCAAGTTGTAATCGACAAAACAGCTGAAGTAGAGGCATAACTTTAGACAAAGTACAAATTAACTCTCACAATGTGTGAGAGTTTTTTTTTGGTATATAGCCCAAAAAACGTACTTTACGCCTCCAAAGAACCGTTAATTCGTTTTTTTTTTGTAATTTTCGCTTCTTTTTGGAATGTTTTTATAAAGTAAAGCAACACCATATGACAAAAATACACGCAGCCATTACAGCGATCGGATGCTACCTACCAGAGACTAAGTTAACCAATACAGACTTAGAGACGATGGTAGATACAAACGACGAATGGATAACTAGCCGTACAGGAATTAAAGAAAGAAGAATTCTTAAAGAACCTGGTGAAGGAGCTTCTTATATGGCTATCAAAGCCGCAGAAGATTTATTACGCAAATCAGGCACAGATCCTAAAGATATCGATTGTATAATCTTATCAACAGCGACACCTGATATGCCTGTAGCTTCTACAGGAGTTTATGTTGCAACAAAAATTGGAGCAACGAATGCATTTTCATTTGATTTACAAGCAGCTTGTTCTAGCTTTTTATATGGTATGTCAGTAGCTTCTGCATATATCGAATCAGGTAGATATAAAAAAGTATTGTTGATCGGATCAGACAAGATGTCTTCAATCATCGATTATACAGATCGTGCAACTTGTATTATCTTCGGAGATGCTGCTGGAGCAGTATTATTCGAGCCTAACACAGAAGGCTATGGAGTACAAGATGAATACTTAAGAAGCGACGGTGTTGGCCGTGAGTTCTTAAAAATCGAAGCAGGTGGATCTATCTTACCTGCAAGTGCAGAAACTGTTGCAAACAAACAACACTATGTATTCCAAGATGGAAAAACAGTATTTAAATATGCTGTATCAAACATGGCTGATGTAAGTGAAAAAGTTATGCAACGAAACAATCTTTCTCATGAAGATGTGACTTGGTTAGCTGCACACCAAGCGAACAAACGAATCATTGATGCTACAGCTCACAGAATGGGCTTAGATGACTCAAAGGTATTAATGAATATCGAAAGATACGGAAATACAACGTCTGCCACTTTACCATTACTACTTTGCGATTATGAAAAACAACTTAAAAAGGGTGATAATATTATTTTTGCTACTTTTGGAGGTGGTTTCACGTGGGGTGCAATGTACTTAAAGTGGGCGTACACAGCGAAATAAAAACAACTAACCAATACATTAGGTATGGACATTAAAGAGATTCAAAACTTAATTAAATTTGTAGCAAAATCAGGAGCTACAGAAGTAAAATTAGAAATGGATGATTTTAAAATCACCATTAAAACAACTGAAACAGGTAATACTGAAACTACTTACATCCAACAAGTACCAGTAGCTTCTGCTTTATCTCAAACTCCTGTTGCTCAACAAGCTGCAACTCCAGCTGCACCAGCTGCAACTGAAACTGCAGCTAACGAAGATTCTAAATACATCACTGTAAAATCTCCAATCATTGGAACATTCTATAGAAAACCAGCTCCAGACAAAGAACCATTTGCTGAAGTAGGAAAAACTATTAAAGCAGGAGATGTAGTATGTGTAATCGAAGCAATGAAATTATTCAACGAAATCGAATCTGAAATTTCAGGTAAAATCGTTAAAGTATTAGTTGACGATGCTTCTCCAGTAGAATTTGATCAACCATTATTCTTAGTTGATCCATCTTAAGAAATTTATAACACACCAATTTTTACTTTCTAACGAAGTAAACTCACTAAAGTTAAATTAAAGTTTCAAGAGATGTTTAAAAAAATATTAATCGCTAATAGAGGTGAAATTGCCTTACGTGTTATCAGAACATGTAAAGAAATGGGCATTAAAACTGTAGCAGTTTACTCTACTGCGGATGCAGATAGTTTACACGTTCGTTTTGCGGATGAAGCTGTTTGTATTGGACCTGCTCCAAGTAACTTATCGTATTTAAAGATTTCAAACATAATAGCTGCTGCTGAAATTACAAACGCAGATGCTATACACCCTGGTTACGGTTTCTTATCAGAAAACGCTAAATTTTCTAAAATCTGTCAAGAGCACGGTGTGAAGTTCATCGGAGCTGGACCAGAGATGATTGAAAAAATGGGAGATAAAGCCACAGCTAAAGAAACAATGAAATTAGCTGGAGTACCTACTGTACCTGGTTCTGACGGATTATTAGAATCATTAGAACACGCCAAAAAAACAGCTAAAGCTATCGGTTACCCAGTAATGATGAAAGCTACTGCTGGTGGTGGTGGTAAAGGTATGCGTGAAATCTTCAAAGAAGAAGAGCTAGATAGAGCATGGGAAAGTGCACGTCAAGAAGCTTCTGCAGCTTTCGGTAACGATGGTATGTACATGGAGAAACTAATCCTTGACCCACGTCACATCGAGATCCAAGTAGTAGGAGACTCTTATGGTAAAGCATGTCACCTTTCTGAGCGTGACTGTTCTATCCAAAGACGTCACCAAAAACTAACAGAAGAAACACCTTCTCCATTCATGACAGATGAATTGAGACACAAAATGGGTGAAGCTGCTGTAAAAGCTGCTGAATTCATTAAATACGAAGGTGCTGGTACTATCGAATTCTTAGTAGACAGAGACAGAAACTTCTACTTCATGGAGATGAATACTCGTATCCAAGTAGAACACCCTATCACTGAACAAGTAATCGATTATGACTTAATCAGAGAGCAAATTTTAGTTGCAGCAGGCACACCAATTTCAGGTAAAAATTACTTGCCTAAAATGCACTCAATAGAATGTCGTATCAATGCAGAGGATCCATTCAATGACTTCCGCCCATCTCCAGGGAAGATTACAACTCTTCACACACCTGGTGGACACGGTGTACGTCTAGACACTCACGTGTACTCTGGATACTCTATTCCTCCGAACTATGACTCTATGATCGCTAAGTTAATTACAACTGCTCAAACAAGAGAAGAGGCAATTAACAAGATGAGAAGAGCATTAGACGAATTCGTAATTGAAGGAATCAAAACGACTATTCCATTCCATAGACAATTAATGGATGATCCAAACTATATCGCTGGTAACTATACAACCGCATTTATGGAAAGTTTCACAATGAAACCTTTAGAGGATTAATCTATATCAGATATCTCAAAGGGCTATTCTTAATCGAATAGCCCTTTTTGTTTTTAATAGCACTCTCCCCTACTACCACAAAAAGCAAATTGCGCTGGAAGTAACACAAACTATTCGAAATATATTATAGAATTGAAAATAAAAATCTCCTCATCAATTAAATAAACATTAATTTTTAAAAAAAAATCAAAAAAAACTAAACTTAGTTCGAAACAAACATTATATTTGAACATAATTTTATTTATTTCAATACAATGCATACAGGCGTAATTAAGTTCTTCAATGAAGACAAAGGATTTGGCTTTATCACAAATGAAGCTACTAAACAAGACATTTTTGTTCACATCACAGGTTTAAAAACTAAAAGCATTAACCAAGGTGACCGCGTTTCTTATACTGAAGAAAAAGGTAAAAAAGGTTTAATCGCTGTAGATGTAGAAGTGATAGGAAATTAATTTTTTACAATATAAATTTTCAATTACGAAGAAGCTATTCATTTCAAAAATGGATAGCTTTTTTTATTACCTAGCATTCTATTTATAATTAATCCAAATACATATTAAGCCATTAGAGTCAAACTAGGCAACACCTAGAGTACCAAAGCTTTGTAAAACGAGAACTCAAATGTATATTTGTATGTTGTATTAATATAAATACTTTAGATATGCAGGCAAGTCAACTTGATTTCATCCCAATCTTAATGCAAATAGCACTAGCTGCTGGGTTTGTATCCATGACAATTTGGGTTTCTAGTAAATTAGGTCCCAAAAAATCTTCTAAAATTAAAGACAGTACATGGGAATGTGGATTAGAGTCACTAGGTAGTGCACGTATCCCATTCAATGTAAAATACTTCCTTGTAGCAATACTATTCGTATTATTTGATGTAGAGGTAATCTTCTTATACCCTTGGGCAGTTAACTTCCAAGAGTTCGGTTGGGACGGTTTAATGAAAATGGGAATTTTCTTATTCCTAATCATAATCGGATTACTATATGAATTCAAGAAAAAAGGACTAGAGTGGGATTAATAAAATAGATAGAGATGAGCGATAAAAAATATAATACAGTAGAAGCTCCGGAAGGATATGTAGGAGAAGGATTCTTTGCTACTAAATTAAGTTCAGTAGTTGGATTAGCACGTGCTAATTCAATGTGGCCTCTACCTTTCGCAACTTCTTGTTGTGGAATTGAATTCATGGCAACAATGGCAGCTACGTATGACGTAGCTCGTTTTGGTTCTGAGCGTATGAGTTTCTCTCCTAGACAAGCAGATATGCTAATGGTTATGGGAACTATTTCTAAAAAAATGGCTCCTATCTTAAGACAAGTATATGAACAGATGGCTGAACCAAAATGGGTTATTGCTGTTGGAGCTTGTGCTTGTTCTGGCGGGATTTTTGATACTTACTCTGTACTACAGGGAATAGATAAAGTAATCCCAGTAGACGTTTATGTACCAGGGTGCCCTCCTAGACCAGAACAAATTCTAGATGGTGTACTAAGACTACAAGAAATTGTAAAATCTGAATCTGTTAATCGCAGAGGTACGAAAGAATATGATGAATTATTAAATTCTTACAACATAAACAAATAGTATGGCATTAGATAATACTACATTACAAAAAAAACTAATTGAAACATTTGGTATGTCAGTTAGTGAATTTCATGAACAACATGGAATGTTGTCTTTTGAAGTTGCAACTAATGCTTCGCACGATGTTCTTAAGTTTTTAAAAGAAGATAGTGAGATGAACTTTAACTTCCTTACAGATATTTGCGGAGTTCATTATGCTGACTTACCTTCGGAACGTCAATTAGCGGTGGTATACCACATGCACAACTGGACAGATAATATTAGAGTTCGTTTTAAAACCTTCTTAGATATCAAAAACCCAGTTGTAGAGTCTGCTACAGATTTGTTTAAAAGTGCAAACTGGCAAGAAAGAGAAACGTATGATTTTTATGGAATTATCTTTAAGAATCATCCTCAATTGAAGAGAATATTAAATATGGACCAGATGGAATCTTTCCCATTAAGAAAAGAGTTCCCAATGGAAGATGCAGGTAGAACAGACAAAGATGATAGATTCTTTGGTAGAACGGTTCATAATTCTTAATACTTAAAGGAACGAGACTATGTCAGATTTATTATTACCTCCTGAGCAACGATATGCTAAACTTATTGAAGAGAAATTTCAAGAAGACGGGACAGAATTACAGATATTAAACTTAGGACCTACACACCCTGCTACACATGGTATCTTTCAGAATATCATCTTACTAGATGGAGAGAAAGTACTAGATGGAGAAGGAACAGTAGGATATATACATAGAGCATTTGAGAAAATAGCTGAGAACAGACCTTTTTATCAAATCAACGTATTAACAGATCGTCTAAACTATTGTTCTTCACCAATCAACAATACTGCTTGGTGGTTAACTGTAGAAAAAGCATTAGGTATTGAAATCCCTAAAAGAGTTCAATATTTAAGAGTTATCGTAATGGAATTGGCTCGTATAGCTGACCACATTATCTGTAGCTCAGTAATGGGTGTAGATACAGGAGCTCTTACAGGGTTCTTATATGTATTCCAGTACAGAGAAAAAATATACGAAATATTCGAAGAAATTAGTGGTGCACGTTTAACTACTAATATGGGAAGAATCGGAGGATTTGAGAGAGAGTGGTCTCCAAAGGTATTCCAACTAATCGAAGAATTCTTAAGAGAATTCCCTGCAATCTGGTCTGAATTTGAAGGGTTACTTACGCGTAACAGAATCTTTATGGACAGAACAATAGGTGTAGGTGGAATCTCTGCTGAAGAAGCTATTAACTTCGGATTCACAGGTCCAAACTTAAGAGCGGCAGGAGTTGACTATGACGTACGTATTGCTTCACCATATTGCTCTTACGAAGACTTTGACTTTGATATTCCAGTTGGTACAAGTGGTGACTGTTACGACAGATTCTGCGTTCGTAATGCTGAAGTATGGGAAAGTTTAAAAATCATCAGACAAGCATTAGACAAAATGCCTGAAGGTCCATACCATGCAGATGTACCAGATTATTACCTTCCTCCAAAAGAAGATGTTTATACTAATATGGAAGCACTTATCTACCACTTTAAAATAATCATGGGAGAAGTACCTGTACCAGTTACAGAACTATACAATCCTGTAGAAGGTGGTAATGGAGAATTAGGTTTCTACTTAATCACTGATGGTAGTAGAACTCCTTATCGTTTACACTTTAGAAGACCTTGTTTTATCATCTATCAAGCATATAATGACATCGTAAGAGGTGGTATGCTATCAGATGCTATTATTACACTGTCAAGTTTAAATATTATCGCAGGAGAATTAGACGCTTAAGATTATGGAAGTTAAAAAATACAAACAAAACATAAATATCACACCAGAGTTGCAACAACGCATTGATGAGTTGATTAGCCACTACCCTGCTGATAAAAGAAAGTCAGCGCTATTACCAGTCTTACATGAGGTACAAGATGCTCATGACAACTGGTTAAGTGCAGAACTAATGGACAAAGTCGCTGAAATGCTAAACATAACTCCTATCGAAGTATACGAGGTAGTTACATTCTATACAATGTACAACCAAAAACCGGTAGGTAAGTATATGTTCGAATTCTGCTTAACATCTTGTTGTGGAATTAGAGGTGCTGATGATATGATGGAATACGCTTGTGAAAAGCTAGGCATAAAACCAGGAGAAACAACTCCTGATGGAATGTTCTCTATAGCAGGTGTTCAATGTTTAGGTGCTTGTGGATATGCTCCAATGATGCAATTAGGAGATTTCTATAAAGAACACTTGACAAAAGAAAAAATAGATCAAATCATAGAAGATTGTAAAGCTGGTAAAGTAATTCTTCACGACAAATAGTAATATGGCAACAAAAATATTATTAGATAAAATCAATATCCCAGGGATTAAGTCTTATGAAGTATACCGTGAAAATGGTGGTTATGCTTCTGTAGAGAAAGCTATAAAATCTATGACTCCTGATGAAATCACGGAAGAAGTAAAAGCTTCTGGTTTAAGAGGTCGTGGAGGTGCTGGATTCCCAGTAGGATTAAAATGGAGTTTCATCGATAAAAAGTCAGGCAAACCAAGACACTTAGTTTGTAATGCGGATGAATCTGAACCAGGTACTTTTAAAGACCGTTACTTAATGGAACATATTCCTCACTTGTTAATAGAAGGAATGATTACATCAAGTTTCGCTTTAGGGGCTAACCTATCTTACATCTATATTCGTGGAGAATATATGTGGGTTTTTAAAATATTAGAAAGAGCTATAAAAGAAGCTTATGCTGCTGGATGGCTTGGTAAAAATATCTTAGGGTCAGACTATTCATTAGATCTACATGTACACTGCGGTGCAGGTGCATATATCTGTGGAGAAGAAACTGCTCTTATCGAATCACTAGAAGGTAAAAGAGGTAATCCTCGTATCAAACCACCATTCCCTGCTGTAAGTGGACTATGGGGTAATCCTACAGTGGTAAACAACGTAGAATCTATTGCTAACGTTCCATGGATTGTAAACAACTCTGGAGAAGCGTATTCTAAATTAGGATTAGGTAGATCAGCTGGTACAAAACTTATTTCTGCTTCAGGGCACATCAAAAAACCTGGAGTATACGAAATCGAAATGGGTATTACTGTTCACGAATTTATTAACTCAGAAGAATACTGCGGTGGTATGATAGATGATCGTCCTATCAAGGCATTAGTTCCTGGGGGATCTTCAGTGCCTATCTTGCCAGCGCATTTAATCTATAAAACAGCTAATGGTGAAGATCGTCTAATGACGTATGAATCGTTATCTGATGGAGGATTCGAAACAGGATCTATGTTGGGTTCTGGAGGATTCATCGTTTATAATGATACAGCTTGTATCGTTAGAAACACCTGGAACTTCGCTCGTTTCTATGCTCATGAAAGTTGTGGACAATGTTCTCCATGTCGTGAAGGTACAGGATGGCTTGAAAAAGTATTACACCGTATAGAGACAGGTAACGGAACTATGGATGACATCGATTTATTATGGAGCATCCAGAGCAATATTGAAGGAAACACTATTTGTCCTTTAGGAGATGCTGCTGCATGGCCAGTAGCTGCAGCCATAAGACATTTTAGAGAAGAGTTTGAATATCACGTTTTATATCCAGAGAAAGTTAAAGATAGAAATCACTATGTGAATGAGCCTTTCTCAACAGTAAAACACTTGATCAATAAATAATATACGCTGACTAAATATTCAGCTTAAACAAAGCACAGTTTATGAAAGTTACTATAGACGGACATGAAATAGAAGTAGAACCAGGGACATCCATTCTACAAGCAGCAAGAATGATAGGAGGCGAATCAGTACCTCCTGCAATGTGCTATTATTCAAAACTAGAAGGTACAGGAGGAAAATGTAGAGCATGTTTAGTGGAAGTATCTAAAGGTAGTGAAGCAGATCCACGTCCTATGCCTAAGTTAATGGCTTCTTGTAAAACAGGAGTTATGGACGGTATGGAGGTAAAAAGTATTTCTTCTCCAAGAGTACTAGAAGCACGTAAAGCAGTTACTGAATTCTTATTAATCAACCACCCTCTTGACTGTCCTGTATGTGACCAAGCAGGTGAATGTGATTTACAAAACCTAGCTTTCGACCATGGTAAAGGTCAGAAACGCTTCAAAGAAGAAAAAAGAACATTCGCTCCTGAAAATATAGGAGACAATATTCAACTTCACATGAATCGTTGTATCCTTTGCTATAGATGTGTAAAGACAGCAGAACAACTAACAGACGCAAGAGTACACGGTGTATGTGGACGTGGTGATCACGCACAAATATCAACTTATATATCAGCTGCAATTGATAATGAGTTCTCTGGAAACATGATAGATGTATGCCCTGTAGGAGCATTAACAGATAAAACATTCCGCTTTAAATCACGTGTTTGGTTTAACAAACCTTATAACGCACATAGAGATTGTCCTACATGTTCTGGTAAAGTAACAGTATGGATGTTCGGAGAAGAAATCCAAAGAGTAACAGCTCGTAAAGATGAATTCCACGAAGTAGAAGAATTTATCTGTAACAGTTGTCGTTTTGACCACAAAGACACAAAAGACTGGGTTATTGAAGGACCACGTAAGTTTGAGAAATTCTCTGTTATCAATCAAAACAACTACACTAAGAAATTAGATAAAGTAGTAATGAAAACAGAAAAACATATCTTAGAAGGACGTGACCAAGACCGCGTTAAAATTAGTATGAAGGAAATTCCTTTTACAGATAATGAATCAAAAGAATAAATCGGCATAAGTATGGATAAAACTATTATTATAGATAAGGCAGTTATCATTGTAGTTGTGTTTGCAGTTACGATGCTTATGGCGATGTATGCCACGTTAGCAGAACGTAAAATTGCTGCCTGGATACAAGACCGTCTAGGTCCTAACCGTGCTGGTAAAGGAGGTATATTACAGCCCCTAGCAGATGGTTTAAAACTATTCGCTAAAGAAGAAACACAACCAAACACACCAAATAAATTCTTATTTAAGTTTGGACCTTTCCTGGCGATGACATTAGCATTAATGACTAGTGCTGTTATTCCTTGGGGAGATAAGTTTCATTTATTTGGAAGAGATATTATATTACAAGCTGCTGACTTAAATGTTGGCTTACTATATATCATCGCAGTACTTTCTGTAGGAGTATACGGTATCATGATTGGAGCTTGGGCATCAAATAATAAATACTCTTTAATGAGTGGTATTCGTGCTGCTTCTCAAATGATTTCGTATGAAATCGCAATGGGACTTTCACTAATATCATTACTATTAATGACTCAGTCATTAAGCATGCGAGAAATAGCATTACAACAACAAGGAATGAACTGGAACGTATTCTACCAACCAGTTGGTTTTTTAATCTTCTTGATTTGTTCATTTGCTGAAACTAATCGTGCGCCTTTTGACTTAGCAGAATGTGAACAAGAACTAATTGGAGGATTCCACACAGAATATTCTTCTATGAAGATGGGATTCTTCCTTTTCGCTGAATATGCAAACTTATTTATCTCATCAGCTATCATCTCTGTACTATACTTTGGAGCGTATAACTATCCAGGTATGTCATGGGCTGTAGAAAACTGGGGAGTGAATATTGCAAACGTAATAGGTATTTTCGCTCTATTCGTTAAAATATGTTTCTTCATATTTGTTTATATGTGGGTTCGTTGGACTTTACCACGTTTCCGTTATGATCAATTGATGAACTTAGGATGGAAATCATTAATTCCATTAGCATTGTTGAATTTAGTGATTACAGCTATTGTAATCTTACTAGTAAAAAGTTAAGCATGTCGACAAATACTTATTCATTATCAGGAAGAAAAAAGGAAGTTTCTAATAAGAAGCTGACTTGGACAGAGAAGATCTACTTAGTAGCTATCTTCAAAGGAATGATGGTTACCTTAAAACACATGTTTAAGAAAAAAGTGACTATCGCTTATCCAGAACAACAACGACCTTTCAGTGATGTATATCGCGGAAGACATATGCTAATGCGTGATGACGAAGGTAGAGAGCGTTGTACAGCTTGTGGTTTATGTGCATTATCATGTCCTGCAGAAGCAATTTCAATGAAAGCAGCAGAACGCAAACCTGAAGAAGCACATCTTTATCGCGAGGAGAAATACGCTGAGATATACGAGATTAATATGCTTCGTTGTATATTTTGTGGTTTATGTGAAGAGGCTTGTCCAAAACAAGCAATTTACTTGACTACATCTAAACAAATTGCTAAAGCAGATGTTACTCGTGAGAACTTCATCTTTGGAAAAGACAAATTAGTTATGCCACTAGATGTAGCAATTGAAAATACTAAACAACAGAATCAAGCTTAATCATGGTAGAAATATTATTTTATATTCTTTCGACTATAACACTCGGAAGTGCAGTACTTACCCTATTGAGCAAAAACCCTATCCATAGTGCTTTGTGGTTAGTGGTAAGTTTCTTTTCAATAGCTGGTCACTACATTCTATTGAACTCTCAGTTCTTAGGAATGGTACATATTATGGTTTACTCTGGTGCTATCATGATTTTAATGTTATTTACAATCATGTTAATGAACTTAAATATAAGCCATGAAGTCTCTAAACCTTTTATCACTAAAGTTGTTGCTACAATAGCTTTCTGTTTAGTAGGTTTATTATTGCTTTCTATTACTATGCGTGGAGCTCAAACTTATGAATTGCAATACGCTACTCATGGACAAGACTTCCAATCAGTACAAGTACTAGGTAAAGTATTATTAAATGAATACGTAATGCCTTTCGAAATGGTAGCTGTTCTATTATTATTATCTATGATAGGTGCAGTACTAATCTCTAAAAAGGACAAAACCGATAAAGAAGCATAATTATGGAGAATGTAATTGAAATAATTGGTATAGACAGATACATTTACTTATCGATCATATTATTCTGCATCGGAGTATTTGGTATTCTATATAGACGTAACGCAATTGTAATGTTTATGTGTATCGAGATTATGTTGAACTCTGCTAATATGCTATTAGTAGCGTTTTCTACATATCATCAAGATGCGCAAGGACAGGTATTCGTATTCTTTACGATGGCGGTAGCAGCAGCAGAAGTTGCAGTAGGACTAGCGATATTAGTAACGATATACAGAAATATTGGATCAATTGATATTGATAAATTAAAAAACTTAAAAGGATAATTCCGCATGGATACGAACGTAATTTTACTTTTATTATTGGCTCCTTTATTAGGGTCACTAGTTAATATTTTCTTCGGAAAGAAATTAGGTAATAGTGCTGGAATGATTGCTACCCTTGCAGTTTTAATTTCATTCATTATTACAGTAATAGCATTTGTACAAGTAAACGGTACAGGTGAACCAATACAAGTTGACTTATTTAATTGGATGTCAACAACGAGATTTGATATCTCTTTCGGATTCTTATTGGATCAACTTTCATTGTTATGGTTATTATTTGTTACAGGTATTGGTACGCTGATACACTGGTACTCTACTAGCTATATGAAAGGTGATGAGAACTATGGAAAGTTCTTTGCTTACCTTAACTTATTTATCTTCTTCATGATTTTATTAGTTACAGGAAGCAACTTACTAATCACATTTATTGGTTGGGAAGGTGTAGGACTTTGTTCATACTTACTTATCGGATTCTGGCATAAAAATCAATCATATAACGACGCAGCTAAGAAAGCATTTATCATGAACCGTATAGGAGATTTAGGTTTCCTAGTAGGGGTATTCATTTTAGCATTCTTATTCCAGTCGTTAGACTATATGACGATTAAAGAAGCTATTCTAAGCGGAACTAACCATCAAGTAAATACTTGGATTGGATATGCTGCTTTAGCTCTTTTCATTGGAGCAGTTGGTAAGAGTGCACAGATACCTTTGTACACTTGGTTACCAGATGCGATGGCAGGACCAACTCCTGTATCAGCATTAATCCACGCTGCTACGATGGTAACTGCAGGTATATTCTTAATCACTAGATTAAACTTTGTATTTGATCTTGTACCTCATATTCAAAACATAATCGCTATCGTTGGAGCATTCACTGCTTTATTCGCAGCAACTATTGGTCTTGTACAAAACGATATCAAAAAAGTACTAGCTTACTCTACAGTATCACAGTTAGGATTAATGTTTATGGCTATTGGTTTTGGAGCTTATGAGATTGCAGTATTCCACGTGATTACGCACGCTTTCTTTAAAGCTTGTTTATTCCTTGGGTCAGGATCTGTTATACACGCTATGGGCGGAGAACAAGATATGCGTAAAATGGGAGGTCTACAGCCTTTCATGAAAGTAACTTACTTAACGTTCTTAATCGCTACATTAGCTATCTCAGGATTCCCATTCTTCTCAGGGTTCTTCTCTAAAGATGAGATCTTATTAACAGCGTTTAAACACAATACTGTATTATACATTATTGGTTCATTAGCGTCTATTATGACAGCTTTCTATATGTTCCGTCTATTCTTCTTGACATTCAAAAAGAACTTTAGAGGAACTCAAGAACAAAAGAACCACTTACACGAAAGCCCTGTTGCTATGACTACACCATTAGTAGTATTAGCTGTACTTTCTGTAGTTGGAGGACTTATCAGCTTACCAGGTAATGGAAACTCTTGGTTAAACGAATATCTTAAACCTGTTATCGTAAATACAGTGACTAAACACAGTCACGAACTAGGTACATTAGAATATATCTTAATGGGGGTTGCTACTATTGGTTTCTTAATCGGATTAGGTCTTGCTTATTCTAAATATATTAGTAAAAATGAAGTACCTCAAGAAGACGAGCAAATCGTTGGTTTCCATAAAGTACTTTACAACAAATACTACATTGATGAAATCTATCAAAAAGTAATTGTAAACCCTATCTACACACTAGCTACATTCTTAAGAGATGTAGTAGAAGTAGCTTTATCAGGAACTATATTTGGTTTAGGAAAGATAGCAGACGGATTATCTCTACAAGGTAAAAAAGCTCAAAACGGTAATATCGGATTGTACTTATTTGCTTTCGTATTCGGAATCTGTTTGATTTTATATTATTTATTCATTGCAAGATAACTTAGAGAGATGAACGTAACTATATTATTATTAACGTTATTAGTCGGAGCTATAGCGACCTACTTCGTAGGTAAACAATCAGCTGCTAAAGTAGCCTTGTTATTCGGACTAGTTGCTTTTGTAGAAACTTTAGTTCTAATCTGTTCACATAATTCTGGGGTTGACACAGGATATGTAACGCAATGGATGACTAACCCTAATATTCATTTAGCCTTTAAAGCAGATGGTTTAGGATTAGCTTTAGTTTTATTAACGACAGCATTAACTCCTGTGATTATATTATCATCATTAGGAGATCACATAGAGAAATCTAATGCATTCTATGCATTAGTAATGTTTATGTCATTCGCTATGACAGGAACATTCTTAGCATCTGATGGATTCTTATATTACATCTTCTGGGAGTTATCATTACTACCTATTTACTTCATTGCTTTATTATGGGGTAATGACAGTTTCGAAGCACGTAAGAAAGCAATCTTTAAATTCTTTATTTACACATTTGCAGGTTCATTATTCATGTTAGTTGGTTTTATCTATCTATACCAACGTGCTGGTAGCTTTATGCTAATTGACCTGTATAATGCTAAACTATCAGCTACAGAACAGTACTGGATCTTCTTAGCATTCTTCATTGCTTATGCGATTAAGATTCCTGTATTCCCATTCCACACATGGCAGGCTTCTACTTATGAGAAAGCGCCTACAGTAGGAACAATGTTATTAGCTGGTATCATGCTTAAGATGGGGTTATACTCTATCATCCGTTGGCAATTACCGATCTCTCCTATAGCAGCGAAAGAGGTAATGCCTACTATCTTAGTACTGTGTATCATTGGTGTAGTATATGGTTCTATCGTAGCATTAAAACAATCGAATATCAAAAGATTCTTTGCATATTCTTCATTAGCTCACGTAGGTCTTATTGCAGCAGGAGCATATTCATTGACATTAGACGGATTAAGAGGAGCTGTTTTACAAATGATAGCACACGGATTCGTTATCGTAGGTTTATTCTACGTAGCAGAGATTATTTACAAACGTTACCAGACTAGAATGATTGGTGAAATGGGAGGTATTAGACAACAAGCTCCTAAATTCGCTTCATTATTCATGATCTTAATGTTTGCTTCAATAGGATTACCAGGAACATTCAGTTTCATTGGAGAATTCAACTTGCTTTTAGGATTATCACAAGTGAATATATGGTATGCTATCATTGGGGGTACCTCTATTATCTTAGGTGCATTCTATATGCTTAGAATGTTCCAAAAGTCGATGTTAGGAGAAACTAATACTAAAGTATTCGCTGATGTAAATACTAAAGAAGTAGTGATCTTAGGCGTATTAGCAGTAGCTGTTATATTCTTCGGAATATTCCCACAGCCATTATCTGACTTGATCACACCTAGTTTGGTTGAAATAATGTCTTATATTAAGTAATAAATAGTAAGGAGTCAGTACATAACTGATGAATTTAATTCCAAAATAAAACAAATGAATACATTAATAGCAATTGGAGTATTAGCGGTTTTAGTACTTGTACTAGAAATCATCAATTTGCGCAAAGTAGTCATTCCTGCGACACTTTTAGGATTACTAGGTATCTTGGGATATACTGTATGCAATATTGATGTGGTACAAGCATATTATAACAATATGTTTGTGAGCACTAAATTTTCTACCGCATTTTCATCTTTATTTATAGCCTTAACTATTTTCTTAGTAGCATTAAGTAAAGATTTTTATAAAACAGAATTCTCAAAGATATCAGACTATATCTCATTAAAACTTTTCCTTTTAATGGGAGCGATATGTATGGTAAGCTTTGGTAATATGGCTATGTTCTTCCTAGGACTTGAGATCCTTTCTATCACATTATACATCTTATGTGGTACAGATCGCAAGAACATTAAGAGTAACGAAGCTGCGATGAAGTATTTCCTTTTAGGATCATTCGCTTCAGGAGTAGTATTATTCGGTATTGCTTTAATCTATGGGGCTACAGGGTCGTTTGATGTAGTTAGAATAAAAGAAGTAGCACTAGCAGGATCATTACCGATATGGTATGCACTAGGAACTACGATGATTATCATAGGTATGTTATTTAAGATAGCAGCTGTTCCATTCCACTTCTGGGCACCAGACGTGTACCAAGGAGCACCTAGTCTTACGACAGCACTGATGAGTACATTAGTTAAAGTAGCTGCTGTAGCTACGCTATACAGACTAAGCATGTACTTATTAGTAGATATGCCAAGTCAATATATCAACGTAATCGTAGTAATCGCTATTCTAACGATGACGGTAGGTAATATCATGGCTATCCGTCAAGATAATATGAAGCGTCTATTAGCATACTCTGGTATATCACATGCTGGATTTATGATGATGGCACTTACAGCATTAGGTACAGCATCAGCTAACCTATTCTACTATGCATCAGCGTATGCTGTAGCAGGTATAGCAGCATTCACAGTATTAATCATCGTGACAAAGAATAAAGAAAACGAACAAATATCTAACTTCAATGGGTTAGCGAAGAAGAATCCTCTTCTTGCTATTATCCTTTCTGTAGCGTTATTATCTATGGGAGGTATACCTATTTTTGCAGGATTCTTTGGTAAGTTCTTCTTATTCTCACAGGCGATAAGTAATGGATTTATAGCATTAGTTATCTTCGGGGTGATTAACTCATTTATCAGTATCTATTACTATCTAAAAGTAATCATTGGTATGTACGCTTCTACAGAAGAAGATACAGAGCACATCCAAGTACCGTTAACTTATAAGATCGTTGGGGTTACAGCCATCGTTATTAACATCGTTATTGGTCTATGTCCATCGATACTTTTAAACCTATTCAATTAGAACAAAATAAATAACAACTCGATAGATTACCCTAAAGGTGGCGTTTTATTAATAAAACGCCACCTTTTTTTATAACCCACATCACAATCAGTGTGATACAACCGAAAACCTCTAAAATATAAGTGATCATTATTTTGTTTAATTTTCATTTAAAAGACATTTAATTTTAAAAAGCATATCTTTTTAAGACATTTCTATCTAATTCCGTATAACTTCAAAAAACTAAAAAAACTCGCATTTTATCACGTTTATTTTATTCTAAATCAGCACTTGTGACAATTATCTAGACTTAATAAAACTTATCACTAGCAATATCTCATTATAAGCATTAAAATAGTTAAAAAGCACAAAAAAAACAAATGCTAAATCCTTCATAAAACAAACATAAATACAAATCAACACACTGAAATACAACAATTTAACTCCTTTAGTTTAATAATTTCGTTTCCTAAGCATTCTTTATCTTTAGTGCTTAATTGTAATTACTTTTTATATGAAGAAGTTGAAAGTAAATGCGATAATACACACTCAATATCAAAACCTTAAAAAGGAACTAACGGAAATCATTGAAGCCTATGACGAAATAGATACTTATATCGCTAAAGGAACTAGAAATAGTATCAAGCTTGTAGAGCTATCTACTGGTCAGAAGGTTGCTATTAAATCCTTTAAGAAACCTAATCTTATCAATAGATATGTATACCGAAATATACGTAAGTCTAAAGGTCTGAGATCATTTGAAAACGCTGAAAGATTACACAATCTAGGAATCAATGCTCCACATTCGATTGCTTATTTTGAATACGTCTCTAAAGGCGCATTAAGAAACTCATACTACATATCAGAATTTATTGATACAGATATCACTTATAGAGATCTAGCACAAAACCAAGATTGTCCTAACAGGGAGAGAGTCCTTGAGGAGTTCGTTGAATTCTCTTTTAAATTACACGAGAATGGTATTAATTTCTTAGACCATTCACCAGGTAACACTTTGATAAAAGTAAGAGAAGATGGTTCGCATGAATTTTATCTAGTAGATATCAACAGAATGAAGTTTGATCAAGAAATGAGTTTCTCACATCGAATGAAAAACTTGTCACACTTGACTACAAACATTCAAGATATCGAGAAGATGGCTACCCATTATGCTGAGCTTATTGGTAAGAGCTCACGTGATGTGTTTATAAAACTTTGGTTAGAGACTATCAAGTTTCAATACAGGTTTTATAAAAAGAAAGCCATTAAGAACAAAGTAAAGAAAATGTATTATCAATAGCATTTAAAACACCTCAGCATCGTCTAGAGGTGTTTTTTTATATCCCTTACGCTATTACTTGCCTTATAATGCCTCCTTATGCCCTTATTGCTCTCCTTTGCTCTTTTTGCCCAAAAATGCACCATCTAAAAACACTTAAACAACTACTTATCAGATTATTAAAACAATAACAAGACAAATCCTTCGGAAGCCATTCGGAAACAACCAGTATATACACGGGTTCAATCCTTGTTTTCAAAAGCACACCCTATCTCTACCCGAAGCATCTACTATCTAAAACCTCATCAATAGAACTTCTAAAAACAACTGTTTTCACTTAAGTCCAACAACATCCATATTAAACAAATACTAAACGGAATATTTATAGCGTTATTTATCTTCAACAAAGATTTTTGTACCTTAGTAAAGTCTAATTATATATAAGAACTATCCTTTATGTCAGATAATACACATTCTCCTATAGTAGTTTGTTTTGGTGAAATACTTTGGGACATCTTCCCAACGTATAAGAAGATCGGCGGAGCGCCCTTAAATGTAGCTTATCACCTACATAAGATGGGAATAAACTCACACATTATTACCAAATTAGGTACAGATGACGCTGGTCAAAAAATTATTTCTAGACTAAAAGAAGTAGGTGCATGCACATCCTACATACAGACAGATACTACCAAAAAGACAGGTACAGTATTCGCTACATTCGATGACCACAATGAAGCGAGTTATGAATTTTTAAAGGATAGTGCTTGGGACTTTATCGACTTTAAGCAAGAAGATAGTGATCTAGTAGCGCAGTCAGATGCCTTTGTATTCGGTACTTTAGCGAGTAGAACTCCTCATACTAGAGAGACACTGCATAAACTGCTAGATGTAGCGAAGTATAAAGTGTACGATGTCAATCTTAGACCTCCTCATTATGAATTAGAGTTCGTAGTAGAGCTCATGCATAAAGCAGATCTACTAAAGATGAATAAGTTTGAACTAAAAGAAATCTTAGAATACTTAGAAGAACCTTATACATCAGAAGAAGATGCTATTAAGTTTGTTCAAAAACACTTTGACTGTGATGAGATTATCATTTCTAAAGGAGATAAGGGAGGACTTTATTTAAACAAAGAGATGCTTTATAGCTATCCTGCAGTAGATATCGTTATTAGAGATACGGTAGGTAGTGGAGATTCATATCTTGCAGGTTTCTTAGCAGCTAAGTTGAACGGGCATGATCCTATTCAGATTATTAAAACAGCAGCATCACTAGGTGCTTTTGTTACATCACATACAGGTGCTAATCCGGAGTACGAAAGAGAAGATTTTGACATTTTTTATTATGAAACGATCTTTAAAGATGAATTAATTACGAGTAAAAACATCTTAGAAGCCCTGAAAACACCTGAAAAATAAAAGAATAAGAGCTTTTTTGAAAAAAAACACTTTGATATTAAAAAAAAGTATAATTTAGCACCTATAACAAAAGACGAAAATGAATACACAATTTTTAAATACTAATTGGTGGTGGCTAGCTAAATCCTATCAGGGTTCGGTTGGTCGTACTATGTATTTAAGTTGTGATTAGTTATAGATAGAATTATATACACATATTATATAGATAAAGCCTGCTAGGAACCCCTAGCAGGCTTTTTTTTGCTTTAAACTCAAATAATTACAAGAAATGAAACTTCACATCAATCACAAAAAAATACTTGGAGACCTATACACTCCTATCGAAATATACCTCAAACTAAGAGATAAATTCTCTAATAGCTTCTTATTAGAAAACTCTAGTAACCACTCTAGAGAGAACAGTTGTTCATACATCTGTTTTGACCCGATGATGTCTTATATCGTTACTGCAGATACGACTACAGTACAGACCTTAGAGAACACGACTACACATACTACAGCTGATATCAATGTACTAGATCAGTTACAATTATTTATCAAAGAGATCAAGGTAGAAAACGCTAATCACTATGATTACTTAAAGGCAGGTATCTATGGATATACGAGCTATGACAGTATCCCATTAGTACATGATATACAGTTTAAGGCTACTGATACAAGCATTCCTTTAATGCAATACCATTTCTTTAAATATGTCATAGTATATGATCACTATAAAAATGAAATGCACTTAGTAGAATACACTCGTACAGGAGAAGAAAGTCAATTGAATAAAATACATGCCTATCTAAACACCAATAGCATTACTCCCTACCCTTTCAAAACGGTAGATGCTCCAAAGACACCTTACACAGATGAAGAGTTTCTAGAGATTATAAAAAAAGGAAAAGAGCACTGCTATAGAGGAGATGTATTCCAGCTAGTACTCTCACGTAAGTATAAGCAGCAGTTTACGGGAGATGAGTTTAATGTATATAGAGCTCTTCGTTCTATTAACCCTTCTCCTTACCTATTCTACTTTGACTATGGAGCATTTAAGATATTCGGTTCATCTCCTGAAGCCCAGGTAGTAGTTAAGGAGAATAAAGCGTATGTCAATCCAATAGCAGGCACATTTAGAAAAACAGAAGACAAGGCTCAGAACGAGATACTAACACAGCAGTTACTTAATGACCCTAAAGAGAATGCAGAACATATCATGCTAGTAGACTTGGCTAGAAATGACCTAAGTATCACAGGAACAGAGGTCACAGTAGAAGAGTATAAAACGGTAGAACAATACTCTCATGTCATCCATCTAGTGTCTAAAGTCAGTGCTACTATAGATATGCAAAAAGATAGCCTTAATGTATTCGCCAACACCTTCCCTACAGGGACACTATCAGGAGCGCCTAAGCACAGAGCCATGGAACTAATAGATCAATACGAACCAGAGAGTCGAGGGTTCTATGGAGGTACGATAGGCTTTATCACCTTAGATGGAGAAATTAACCATGCCATCTTTATCCGATCAGCTCTGAGTTATCAGAATGAGTTACACTATCAGGCAGGATGTGGTATTGTGACCAAGTCAGATGACTTATCAGAATTAAAAGAAATAGAAAACAAACTAAGTGCTATCACTCTAGCTATCCGTGAAGCCCAAAACATATAAGTTATGAAAGTATTAGTAATCGACAACTATGATTCCTTTATCTACAATGTGATACACATCTTAAAAGAACTAGGAGTAGAAACAATAGATATCATCAAGAATGATAAGATCGAACTTGAGCAAATAGATCAGTACGATAAGATTATCCTTTCGCCAGGGCCAGGTATTCCATCAGAAGCAGGAAAACTAATGGACGTGATAGCCTACGCTGCTGACCATAAAGACATATTAGGTATCTGCTTAGGACATCAGGCTATAGGTGAGTACTATGGTCACCAACTAAAGAGATTAGAGACTCCACTACACGGAATATCATCACCTATACAGCTAGCTGCACCTGATGATATATTCCAGTCTATGCCAGATCACTCCCCTATCGCACACTATCACTCATGGGTAATAGAAGAAAGTAATAGTGAACTAGCGATAACAGCCTATGACGAGCAACAAAATATCATGGCGGTGAAGCATCGAACACTTAATGTTAGAGGAGTACAATTTCACCCAGAATCGATATTGACTACTTATGGGAAAGAGATAATTAAAAATTGGATTAAAAACTAATGCTATGAAAGAGATATTAAATCACTTAATACAACATAAAACACTTACTACAGAACAAGCCAAAGAGATAGTTATCAACATGGCTAATGATAAGTACACAGACGCTCAGATGGCTTCTCTACTGACTACATTTATCATGAGACCCATCATATTAGATGAGCTAAGAGGCTTCCGAGAAGGAATGTTACAGCTTGCTAATAAAGTTGATCTGTCAGCTTATAACCCTATGGACTTATGTGGTACAGGAGGAGACGGAAAAGACACTTTTAATATATCTACACTGTCATCCTTTGTGACAGCTGGAGCAGGTGTACCTGTAGCTAAACATGGTAACTATGGAGTATCATCTATCTCAGGGTCTTCTAGTGTGATGGAGAACTTAGGTATTCATTTTAAAAGCACAGAAGCAGAGCTAAAAGAACAATTAGCTGAAGCAAATATCTGTTTTCTACACGCGCCTTTATTTCACCCTGCCATGAAGAGAATCGCTCCTGTGAGAAAAGCACTTGGAGTGAAGACGTTCTTTAATATGCTTGGCCCATTGACTAATCCTGCTCAGCCTAAGGTACAACTAGTAGGTCTGTTTAACCTTGAGCTGTTGAGAATGTATAAATACTTCTTGCAGGCAGAGAATACACAGTACAGCATTATACATGCCTTAGACGGCTATGATGAATGTAGCTTGACTAAATCAGCTAAGCTAGTCAATAACAAAGAAGAGAAACTAATAGACGCTTCTTACTTTAATAGTCCTGTCATCCGTGAAGAAGATATCAAAGGAGGAAAAACAGTAGAAGAGTCGGCGTATATCTTCTGGCAAATACTTAAAGGTAAAGGTACTCCTGCTCAGAATAATGTAGTCCTTGCTAATAGCGCTTTAGCTATTAATACCTACTATCCTGAACTAAGCATCTTAGAGGCAAAAGCAAGAGCAGAAGAGTCTCTACTAGGAGGAAAAGCAAAAGATAAGTTTGAAATACTAAAAGAATTGAGATGAAGATATTAGAACAAATAAAGGCACATAAACGGATAGAAGTAGCCCAACGCAAGACTATAAAGAGTATTGCTGAACTAAGAAATACTCCATTATACAACAGAACACCGATTGATTTTAAAGCTTGTATCACGGCTAAAAACAACAGAGCCATCATCGCAGAGTTTAAAAGACAGTCTCCTTCTAAAGGAATCATTCATCCCAACGCGAATATCACTGAGATAGTAAAAGGATATGAAGCGAATGGAGCAGCGGCTTTATCTATTCTAAATGACAGTCAATTCTTCGGTGCTCTACCCACTGACTTTGCTAACGCTCGTACTTCGGTAAACCTGCCTCTATTACAAAAAGACTTTATCCTAGACGAGTACCAGATAGAAGAAGCTAAAGCGATAGGTGCAGACGCCATTCTATTGATTGCTAAGATGCTTCCTATAGAGCGTGTCAAAGTATTGACTGATTATGCACATCAGCTTGGCTTACAAGTATTGCTAGAGACACATACTGAACAAGAAATACGAGATCATTTACATACTGAGTTTGACCTCATCGGGATAAATAATAGAGATCTAAACACCTTTGAGGTAAATATTCAGCACAGTATCGCTCTAGCTAATCTATTACCTCAGCAGGCAGTGAAGATAGCAGAAAGTGGTATACAGAATGCCGCTACGTTATTAGAATTAGCTGACAATGGATTCTCAGGGTTCTTAATGGGAGAATACTTTATGAAGATGGCTAATCCTACTGAACAATTAAGGCTATTACAACAAGAGATTAAAGTATAAACAGCGATGAAGAAGATAAAGATCTGTGGGATGTTTGATATAGACAATATTAATTCTGTTGGGCAAGAGCACATTGATATGATGGGATTTATCTTTTATCCGAAATCAAAGCGATATGTAAGTAGAGATATTAACAAGGCTGTTGATAACCTACCTCATCATATTCAGAAAGTAGGTGTATTCGTCAATGCTACAAGACAAGAAATAGCACAACGTATAAAGCAGTATAAGCTTGACTATGTACAGCTACACGGTAACGAAAGCCCAGAAGATTGTGCTTATTATAAAGAGCAAGGAGTAAAAGTAATCAAGGCTTTCTCTATAGGAACAGCAGAGGACTTAAGTCAATTAGAACAATACGAATCCTATTGTGACTTATTTGTATTTGACACGCCTACTCCACAGCATGGAGGTAGTGGATTATCATTTGATTGGGATGTATTACAGCATTATCAAGGTAGCACCCCTTATTTACTAAGTGGAGGGTTAGGATTACACAACATACAGTCCGCTTTACTATTACGAGATACTAGATTAGTGGGCTTTGACCTCAACAGTAAATTAGAAAACGATCAACATCATAAAGACATAACACTAGTGAGAAAACTAGTAAAAGAAATAAGAGACTATGAAAGAATTTAACCCAAACGAACAAGGATATTACGGAGAATACGGAGGTTCATTTATCCCTGAGATGCTTTATAAAAATGTATCTGACTTACAAGAGAGATACCTTGACATCATACAGACAGAAGATTTTCAACAAGAACTAAACAAGCTTCTAAAAGATTATGTGGGGAGACCTACTCCTCTATTCTATTCTGCTAACTTATCTGCTAAATATAAAGCGAAGATTTATCTAAAGAGAGAAGATCTAAACCACACAGGAGCACATAAGATTAACAATACAATAGGACAAGTGCTCTTAGCTAAACGCTTAGGCAAAAAGAGGATTATAGCTGAGACAGGTGCAGGGCAACATGGGGTAGCTACTGCTACTACTTGCGCACTGTTAAATCTAGAGTGTACTGTATTTATGGGGGCACATGATATCGAACGTCAAAAGCCTAATGTAGAACGCATGCGTATGTTAGGGGCAAAAGTAGTAGCTGCTGAGAGTGGGAGCAAGACTTTAAAAGACGCTACAAATGAAGCTATACGCGAATGGATCAATAATCCACAAGAGACCTATTATGTGATCGGTTCTGTAGTAGGACCTCATCCTTATCCTGATATGGTAGCGAAGTTTCAATCTATCATCAGTAAAGAAATAAAAGCACAGCTAATAGAGCAAGAGAACACTCCTAACCCAGACTATGTAGTAGCATGTGTAGGTGGAGGGAGTAATGCGATGGGCGCTTTCTACCACTTTATAGATAATGGTCATACAAAGTTAATCGCAGTAGAAGCGGCAGGTCTAGGAGTAGAATCAGGACAGACTGCGGCTACTATCGCCTTAGGAAAACAAGGTATTATACATGGTAGTAAGACTTACCTTATACAGACTGAGGATGGACAGATTATAGAACCCTATTCTATCTCAGCCGGATTAGATTATCCAGGTATAGGACCTGCACATGCCTATCTGAGTGATACAGGTAAGATCACTGTAGGTAGTATCACAGATGATGAAGCGATCAAAGCTGCTTTTGAATTAACGCGTGTAGATGGGATTATACCTGCACTAGAATCAGCACACGCCTTAGCTTACCTAAATAAGATGGAGCTAAAAGAAAGCGATATCGTAGTGGTAAACTTATCAGGACGAGGCGATAAAGACATGATTACTTACTCTAAATACTTTAACCATGAATAACAGAATCAACACACTCTTCACCGAGAAGAAATCCAATATACTTTCGATCTACTTCACAGCCGGCTATCCTGCTATAGAAGACACCATGACCATCTTAAAAAATCTAGATAGCGCTGGTGTGGATTTAGTAGAAATAGGCATGCCTTTCTCAGATCCACTAGCAGACGGGCCAGTTATACAGCACAGTAGTGAGCAGGCTTTACTAAACGGTATTACAGTCTCTAAGTTATTCGAACAATTAAAAGAAATGAGACAGCACATTACTATACCTGTTGTTTTAATGGGGTATCTAAATCCAGTACTAAGATATGGTGTAGAGGCATTCATAGCGAAATGCGCAGAAGTAGGTGTAGATGGTATTATCCTTCCAGACTTACCTATGGACTACTACTTATCACATTTCAAGACACACTGTGATCAACACAACGTCAGTAATATCATGTTGATAAGTAATGATACTTCGATAGAACGTGTACGCCATATAGACGAACAGACAAATGGTTTTATCTATTTAGTTTCTTCTAATGGAACCACAGGCTCTAACAAGTCTTTAGAAGAACAACAAGCATACTATAAACACATTCAAGATTTAAAACTTAAAAACCCAGCACTTATCGGCTTTGGGGTAAGAGATAAACACACCTATAACCTGACCAATCAATATAGCTCAGGGGCGATTATAGGAACAGCCTTTATGAAGCATATTAATGAACATGGCATTAGTGAGGAGAGTATTCTTAACTTCGTCAAGAGCATTAGGTAAGTATAGCCCTAATTATGGCGAATTCGCCACATTTAGAAGTAGTACATCTATAATACAAAATAGGCAACTCGCATGAGTTGCCTATTTTGTTATTTTAAAGAATGGTGATTAAGAACATCCGCAGCTACCTCCGCCGCAAGAACCTTTCTTATTCGTTTTATTCTTCCAAAAACCTTTTTTAATGATGTACCCCAATGCAATAATTACAATTGCATAGGCAATTATTTCTTGGTAACCCATAATTACTTTATTTTAAAAGTTGATATGCTATTAAAGCTGCGACATACGCAAGAACAGTCATAAACACTAATTGGTAGATAGTCCATTTCCAAGACTTAGTCTCTCTTTTCACGATTGCTACTGTAGCTGTACACTGCATCGCAAAAGCATAAAAAAACATTAGTGACACCCCACTGGCTAGCGTGAAGACTGGTTGTCCTGTATCAGGCCATATCTCTGCTGCCATTTTTTGTTTAATACGTCCATCTTCATCGTTCTCATCCCCAGATCCTACATTATAAATAGTTCCAAGTACTCCTACGAAGATTTCACGTCCTACGAAAGAAGACAATACTGCGATACCTACTTTCCAGTCATATCCTAGAGGTTTGATTACAGGCTCTATTGTTTTACCTAGAATACCGATATAAGAATTCTCTAATCTATAACTAGCGATATGCTCACTTAATTCTTCTTCGCTTACTTCTTTATCTTGATATACTTCTGTAATATGTTTCTCAGCATTCTCGAAGCGTTCTCCTGGTCCATGAGCACCTAAGAACCAAATGATGATCGATAATACGAATATAATCTTACCTGCACCTACTACGAATGCTTTAGTCTTCTCATACATATTCACCACTACGTTCTTAATAATCGGAGTACGGTAGTTCGGCATTTCGATTACGAAGTATGACTTGCGCTCGCTCTTGATGTATTTACTCAATGCCCAAGAAGATAACAAAGCTGCTAAGAATCCTACTAGATAGAATAACGTCAATGTCAATCCTTGTATACTTAAAAATCCAAATACACGTGTATCAGGGATTACTAAGGCAATAATGATAATATATACTGGAATACGAGCAGAACACGTAGTAAACGGTGTTACAAGTATTGTAATCAATCTTTCTTTAGGGTTCTCGATATTACGAGCAGACATAATCGCCGGAATAGCGCATGCATTACCAGAGATAAGTGGCACTACTGATTTACCACTTAATCCGAATGGACGCATTAATCTATCCATTAAGAACACCACTCTACTCATATACCCTGTCTCTTCTAAGATAGAAATAAACATAAACAGAATAGCAATCTGAGGAATGAAAGGCATTACCCCTCCAATACCTGGTACGATACCATCCGCTATCAAATCTGTAAGTTTACCTGGCTCCATCGTATCGTGTACCCAAGAACTAAGATTAGCAAACTGCTCATCTATCCAATCCATCGGAATACTTGACCACTCAAAGATAGCCTGGAAAACCAACATCATAATCGCAAAGAAGATTAGGTATCCATACACTTTATGTGTAAGTATTCTATCAACTTTAGAACGAAGATCTGTAGCTTTATTGACATCACGTGAGTACGTTTCTTTTAAAACGTCGTTGATAAACTGATATCTCTTGATTGTCTTTTTGTGTTGAAGCTTTTTGATTTCACTTTCTGACAACTGAACTCCCTTCGCCTCTATCTCTTTCTTCCCTATATTCCCGATTTTGATATCTTGTGAATAGATCATCCACAATTTGAATACAGAAAGGTTAGGGAATGTCAAAGCAAGTTTACTAAAGAACTCTGTGTCTACTGCTGTAGCATTCACACATGGTTCTATAGAATACGTTCTATAATTTAATATTGCTTGTTTTAACTCTTGAATACCAAGTTTTTTCTTCGCACTGATTAAAACAATCTTTGTATTTAATTTCTTTTCTAACTCCGCTATCTTAAGACTAATCCCCTTCTCGTCCATATGATCAGCCATATTAACAGCTAATATCGTAGGAACACCAAGTTCTTTAACCTGAGTAAATAGTAATAAGTTACGCTTTAGATTTTCTATATCAGCTACTACAACAGTAACATCTGGAAAGTCATCATTAGTAGGATCAAATAATAAGTCTAATACAATGCGTTCATCTTCAGAACTCGCATTAATACTATATGTTCCTGGTAAGTCGATAATAGTAGCATTTACTTTATCATCTAACTTCGCTACTCCAGATTTTTTATCTACAGTAATACCAGGATAATTTCCTATCTTATGGTTAAGACCCGTCAAGGCATTGAATACAGAGGTTTTCCCTACATTAGGATTACCTATTAGGGCAACTTTTATATCTTTTTTCATCAACTATATGTAATATCTTAATCTAATTAGCCAATTAATTCTACTTGTATCTCTTTAGCTAATTCTTTTCGAATAGATAAATGTGTATCATTAATACACAGATATATTGGGTCACCTAGAGGGGCTACCTCTAGAAGTTCCACAGCATTACCTGGTAGACATCCCATCTCTAATAGTTTTAAAGGAACCTTGTGCATATCGAAGTCTGCTATCACTCCTTTTTCATTTCTTTTTAATAAGTCTAAAGTTGTACTCACCTTATTTAGATTTAATTCATATTGCAAATTTAGTCAATTAAAAAGATTATAGAACTATATTCCTAATAAATATCAGTATTAATACTACTATAATTACCACACAACTTTTTCATTATTAGCTTATTTTGATTCATAACTTAGAAACAGAAATATTCATATATAAAAAATCCCTCTACATCAACTAATAAATGTAGAGGGATTATACTGTATAATTATTTAATTACTTTGACTTACTATTTTCATGCTCATACAACCATTGGATGTCTTCCCATAGCTGCTGCATATTCTTAGCTTCTTTATCAGGAGTATCTAGATTAGTACCGTCATAGAACCCGCGGATACGGCCATTGCCATCTACTAGAATAAAGTTTTCGGTGTGTACCATATCATACATCTCTTCTGGAGACCCCGTCTTGACAGCTAAGTAAGAATTACGAGCAATATAATAGATATCTCTTTTATCCCCTGTTACTAAGTTCCATATCTTATCATCAGCGCCTTTGTGTAATGCATATTCTTTTAGCACAGGTACACTATCGATATCAGGAGTTACTGAGTGTGATAATAATTTAACGCCTGGCAGAGTCTTAATCTTATCTTGAAGCCAAACCATATTATCACTCATGATAGGACAGATCGTAGTACATGTTGTAAAGAAGAAATCAGCTACATAGATATGTCCTTCATAATCTTTATTCGTAATTGTATCACCATTCTGGTTTAAGAACTTAAATGCAGCTATCTTGTGCTTCTGTTTATTGGCCTCATGTTGGATTAAACTATCTACCATTTCAGGGTTCACCATAGCTGGTGTATATACTGGTAGTGATTTTCTATACTTCAGTGCATTGTAGAACATCACCATGATTCCTGCACATAAAAGGAAGAAGAAAATAAAAAAGTATTTATATTTCTTGAAAAAGTGTAACATTTTAAATAGAGTTTCGACAAACTTACAAAATCCCTTTTAACCTGAAGGTTAAAGACATGATAAATACAAGATGTCTTATTTAAAGTATAGAAAAATACGATTATAAAAGATATTTTCTATTTTTGTTAGAATATCAATAGGAACAAAATTAATTATATACTATGAACAAAAGAGTTTTATTAACCTCTGCCTTCGCTGTAGTATCATTAGTAGCTTGTAAAGATGCTAAGAATACAACAGAGCAAGAAGATCAAGTAGCTCATGGAATCAACCTAGAATACATGGATAAAAATGTAAAGCCTGGTGATGACTTTTTCCGTTATGTAAACGGTGCTTGGTATGACAAAACAGAAATTCCAAATGACAGAACACGTTGGGGAAGTTTTGATGAATTAAGACAAAACACTGATAAGGATGCCCTTGCTATCCTTAGAGAGGCTGCTGAAGACTCTAAACTTGATCCTAAATCTGATCAAGCTAAAGCTGTAGCTGTATTCCAAACTTACTTAGATGAAGCTAAGAGAAATGAGTTAGGAGTAGCTCCTCTTAAACCTTACTTAGATAAAATCAATGCAATCAAAACTCCAGAAGATGCGACTAAACTAATCAACGAATTAGTAGCTGAAGGAGGATTAGGATTATATTCTATCTACGTATATGCAGATGCAAAAAGCTCTCAAGAAAATACAGTATACATCAGTTTAGGTTCTTTAGGTTTACCTGATCGTGACTATTATGTATTAAAAGATAAAGACATCACTGAAAAACGTGACCAATACGTAGCACACGTAGCGCGTATGTTAGAATTAGCTGGTGAGCCTAAAGAAGAGGCTACTACAGATTCTAAACGTGTATTAGCGATCGAAACTAAAATGGCAGAACCTCGTCTTACTAGAGTAGAGCGTAGAGATAGCCGTCTTACTTATAACCCTATGACAGTAGCTGAGCTTCAAAAATTAACACCTGCTGTTGATTGGAATGCTTATATCGCTGCTACAGGATTAAAGAACGTTGAAAAGCTAATTGTATCTCAACCGAAATACATGAAAGCACTTAACGAAATCCTTTCTGCTAAAAATATCGAAGATATCAAAGCATATATGAAATGGACTTTAGTGAACAAAAACGCTAGTTACTTATCTACTGAGATGGAGAAAGCGAACTGGGAGTTCTACTCTAAAACATTAGAAGGTGCTAAAGAACAAAGACCTGTTGACGAAAGAGCATTAGCTGTAGTTAACGGTACTGTAGGAGAAGCTTTAGGACAATTATACGTTGCTAAAAAATTCCCTGCTGAAGCGAAAGCAAAAGCTCAAGCAATGATTAAAAACGTACTTACAGCTTTCGGTGATCGTATCAAAGCATTACCATGGATGGCTGAAGAAACTAAAAAAGGTGCTTTAGAAAAATTAGCAACTACAACAGTGAAAATCGGTTACCCTGACAAATGGGAAGATTACTCTGCTATGGATATTAAAGCTCCTAAAGACGGTGGTAATCACTTCGAAAACATGAAGAATGCTACTAAATGGGATTTTGCTAAAAACATGGAAGACTTCGGTAAACCTGTAGATAAATCTCGTTGGGGAATGGCTCCACAGACAGTGAACGCTTACTTCAACCCTATCTATAACGAAATCGTATTCCCTGCTGCTATCTTACAACCTCCATTCTATGATTATAAAGCTGACGAAGCGATTAACTATGGTGGTATCGGAGCTGTAATCGGACACGAGATCTCTCACAGTTTTGATGACTCAGGAGCTCGTTATGATAAAAACGGAAACTTAAACAACTGGTGGACTGACGCTGACTTAGCTAGTTTTACTAAATTAGGTGATGCTTTAGCTGCTCAGTACAGCGCATTAGAGCCTCTACCAGGTGTATTCGTAGACGGTAAATTCACTTTAGGTGAGAATATCGGAGACTTAGGTGGTGTTAATGCTGCTTATGACGGATTACAAATCTATTTAAAAGAAAACGGTGATCCAGGTCTAATCGACGGATTCACACCTGAGCAACGTTTCTTTATCTCTTGGGGAACTATCTGGAGAACTAAAGCTCGTGATGAGGCAATTAAAAACCAAGTGAAAACTGACCCTCACGCTCCTGGACACTACAGAGCGTATGTACCTCTTCAAAACGTAGATGCTTTCTACAAAGCATTTGATATTAAAGAAGGTGATAAATTATACATCAAACCTGAGGAAAGAGTTAAAATCTGGTAATCAGAACACAATAAATAACGATAAAGGAGTCTCAATGAGGCTCCTTTATTTTTTTATCCATACGACAAGGCTAAGCCTACACAAAACCCAAACAACAACCTCAACTTCAATACCATACATTCAAAAACAGCGCTTCGCTATATCAAACCTAATTGGACTTATCGCATAGTGGTCGCATAGTTATGGGATACTGCTCGCATAAAAAAGGGCTAAAAGTATGCGACCACAATGCTATCGTTATCCTTTGACTGTTCTATCATAGACTACAAGAAATAAACAAGTAACACTATATCCCACAAAAAAAGCATTGTGATAATCACAATGCTTTACTATTAGTATTTTGAGTTCTTCCTAACTATAAGGTTTTCTCGTCTATCTTTTTAATCATAGGATCTACTTCTAACATCCATAGATAGTAATCCTCACTAGTGTATAATTGACTTAAAAACTCTCCGACTAAGAATCGCTTCACAATCTGTTTTCGCTTATCTAATTTGAAGAATAGTTTATTGCCTTCTAGATGTTTAATATAAGCTTTAAATACTTTATCAGAAGACATCACATAGTCTATCACCTCTTCTTTAGACATATTAGTAAACTTCGCTCTTTCTTTATCGATCTCTTGGAATACAAAGAAACTCACAATACCCGATTTCATCAGAAGTACCACAGTGTCATCTCCATGCTTATTCCCTATCGGAACAAAGATATCCGGTACTATACCACCACCTCCATAGACTACACGTCCTTTTAAGGTTTTGTACTGTAGGCTATCGGCTACTTTTATACTATCAGCAGCATATAACTCTCCATGTGCATATCTCGTTCTAAAATCGTTATTATACTCTTCTACCCCCATCGTATAAGGCTTCTGTATAGATCGTCCAGAAGGAGTGAAGTAACGAGCTGTAGTCAATCTAATAGCAGAACCATCCCCGAGCATCAATTCTCGTTGTACAAGTCCTTTACCGAAGCTTCTACGCCCTACGATAGTACCTCTATCATTATCCTGTATCGCTCCAGCTATAATTTCACTAGCAGAAGCAGAATTCTCATTAATCAATACATAAAGAGGCTTATCTGTAAAGAGACCACTTCCTTTAGACTTTGTGACTCTCTCTTGACCACCTTTATTTACAGTCTTTACGATTACCTGATCTTTCTTTAATAAATCATTTAGCATATTCACTGCTTGATCCATATACCCTCCTCCATTATCTCTCAAATCTAGGACTAGGCTAGAAATATCTTGCGTAATCAGATCCTCTAACGCCTTTTTAAACTCCTCGTAAGTTGTACTAGAGAATCTATTGAGCTTAATATATCCTCTACCGTCTGATAACTTAAATGCAGCATCTACACTCTTGATAGGAATAGGCTGTCTATTGACCACAATGTCTAGCTTCTTACCTACAGTCTTACGATAGACTTCTAATTTTACATCAGTATCCCTTTCCCCTCTTAAGTATTTAGCGATACTATCAGAGGTCATCTCCTTTCCATACAGATGCTGTCCGTCAGCACTTATGATACGGTCACCCGGCTGTATACCAGATTTAAAAGCGGGGCCATCTACGATATCTTTGATTACAGCGACACTATCTTTATAGTAATAGTAGTTCACCCCTATCCCTACGAAACTACCTTGCATAGACTCTGTCACAGACTGTAGCCCACTCTTGCCGATATAGATAGAGTGTGGATCTAGTTGTTCTAGAATAGTAGTCACCGTTCTATCGACGATAGAGTCAGTATCTACATTATCTACATACTCCTTCTCTATAAAATCAATTAGCCGATTTAATTTAAGCTTATTGTGATTGGTATAAAAACCTGTTTTTCCACGATAAGAAGCAGATACAAGAAAGCCTCCTAGTAAAATACCTAAGGATAAAGAAATCGATATAATCAGAGGCCAAAAAAACTTTTTCATCTACAGTGGATATTAATCAAGGTCAGGAAGAAATACGACATCCACCCCTGCTTTTTCTAAAAAGTCTACCCCTTCTGTATCACGGTAACCTTCACTGTACACCACTCTAGTAATCCCTGCCTGATGGATAAGTTTACTACAGTCTCTACATGGAGACATCGTGATATAAAGTGTAGCCCCTTGACAACTCTGTGTAGAACTAGCTACCTTCAAGATAGCGTTAGCCTCAGCATGTAGCACATACCAGTGCGTAGTATCGTTTTCGTCTTCACAACAATTCTCAAAACCAGTAGGTGTCCCATTGTATCCGTCAGAAATAATCATTCTATCTTTTACAATAATAGCGCCTACCTTTTTTCGTTTGCAATACGATAGTTGTCCCCATTCGCGAGCCATACGCAAATAAGCCTTATCATATTTAGTTATTTTTGATTCATTCATATCAGAAATATTTACAAAGTTCTCTATCCCTTTGATCTAACAAAAATACACAAACCTTTTTGTTAATACACCAATCTTAGAATAGGAACTTACTTCGTTTATCTAATTTACTATCCAAACGAACAATCTATTATAAACTCACTACTAAAAACACACTTCATTATGATAAGCATAAAAATATCATAAAAAAACTATAGACTCCATAATTTATCATTATATTAGATATAATAAACTGAACCAATTTACTAACCAAAAAACAAACAAAAATGTCATACTCAGAATTATTTGATTTAGGATTTAGAGAGAGAAACAAAGGCCACTTTGCTTCGATAGTACGTGTGGCGTTAGCGAATGGACATTGTAGTACAGAGGAAAAAGCTTTCTTAGATGAACTAGCTATTCGACTAGAAATCAGCGACGAGGACTATGCGAATATATTAAAGAACCCAGAGAGCTATCCTGTCAACCCTCCCTATCT
Organism: Myroides sp. C4067; assembly: GCF_038039665.1. Lineage (NCBI taxonomy): Bacteria > Pseudomonadati > Bacteroidota > Flavobacteriia > Flavobacteriales > Flavobacteriaceae > Myroides > Myroides sp. C4067. The sequence goes on along the minus strand of NZ_JBBPHJ010000003.1, from coordinate 126,323 downwards.
AGAGACCAATCGTATCGAAAGATTATACGATTTGGCAAGAATGGTATATGTAAATCACGTATTAGGACCAAAACAAAAAGAGATATTAAAGAAATTTGCTGTTGCCTTAGGTTTCACTAACAATATAGATTTCTTAGTAGATAAATCTCTATCATTATTAGTCTTAAATGTGGATATAGATACCTTCATAGAAGAAATTCACAACCTTAAAAAATAAAAAAAGTGAGCTAATCCTAAAGATTAGCTCACTTGTTATTTTATAGAAATACTTCTTATTTCTTCATAAACTCTTCAGCCTTTTCTACCATGTTTTTACTACCACAGAAGAAAGGAACACGTTGGTGTAACTCCGTTGGCTCTATCTCCATGATACGAGTATAACCATCAGATGCTCTACCACCAGCTTGCTCAATGATGAATGCAATAGGATTACACTCATATAACAATCTTAGTTTACCTTTAGGAGCTTTAGTACTAGTAGGGTAAATGTAGATACCTCCTTTTAGAATATTACGGTGAATATCAGATACTAAACTACCGATGTATCTAGAAGTATATGGTCTATCATTCTCTTCTGCTTGACAGTACTTTAAGTAATCTTTTACCCCTTGTGGGAAGTGTACATAGTTCCCCTCATTGATAGAGTAGATATGCCCATCCTCATTAATCTTCATATTCGGGTGAGACAAGAAGAATGTACCGATCGCTGGATTTAATGTAAACCCGTGTACTCCATTACCTGTAGTATAAACTAACATCGTAGAAGAACCGTATACAATATATCCTGCTGCTACTTGATTCTCTCCTTTTTGTAAGAAGTCTTCTTTTGTTACAGGAGTTCCGATAGGAGTCACACGTCTATAAATAGAGAAAATAGTACCTACTGATACATTCACATCGATATTAGACGAACCGTCTAGTGGATCCATTAGCACTACATACTTGTTCTCGTTGCTGTTATCTCTACCGTGGATAGAAATAAAATCATCCTCTTCTTCAGAAGCGATACCACATACGATTTCTCTATTGATAAGTGTTTTAATGAATACTTCGTTTGCAAAAACATCAAGTTTCTGCTGTTGCTCACCTTGTACATTTTGTTTTCCAAAAGCACCTACGATGTCAACTAAACCTGCTTGGTTAACTTGGTGACTTACTACTTTAGCAGCTAGTCTAAGAGAGTTAATTAATCTTGATAACTCACCAGAAGAGTATTTAAAGTCTTCTTGTTTTTCAATGATAAACTCTCCTAAAGTTTGAGATCTTTCTGTTGTCATTTTCAAAAATGATTCTTAAGTTGTGTATTTTACAGTGCAAATATCGTTAATTTTGTTGTCTAACCGAAGACATTAACCATTAAATCAATAACTAAAATGAATATTAGATCTGCAACCCCTCAAGATATGCCTAATGTATTAGCATTAATACAAGAACTAGCAACTTTCGAAAAAGAACCTGATGCTGTCGTAGTTACCGCTGAAGACCTAATCAGAGATGGTTTTGGAGCAAATCCTTTATTTAATGTTATTGTTGCTGAGCTAGACACTAAAATCATCGGCATGGCTTTATTCTACAATAGATATTCTACCTGGAAGGGTAAGACGATTCACTTAGAAGATCTTATCGTCACAGAAGCTGCTAGAGGTACAGGAGCGGGATATGCACTGTATGCAGAAATAATGAATATCGCAAAGAAAGAAGGTGTACGAAGAGTAGAATGGGTAGTTCTGAACTGGAATGAACCGGCTATTAACTTTTATAAAAAATCCGGAGCGACAGTATTAGAAGATTGGTATACTGTACAAATGGATCAAAACGGAATAGAACAATTTAGTCAATCTAAGTAAATGAGAGTATTCAAATTTGGAGGAGCCTCAGTAAGAGACGCAGAAAATGTAAGAAACGTTTGTAACGTATTAAAAACAGTGGGCTATGAAGATAGCCTAATCATTGCTTCTGCAATGGGTAAAACGACGAATGCCTTAGAAGTAGTCGTACACAACTATTTTCAGAATAGATTTGACTTAGCAGAGTCTGTTGATGTAGTTAAAGATTATCACTACACGATCGTTAGAGAATTATTCCCTAATGAAGATCACGATATCTATGCATCGCTAAAAGAGCTATTTGATTCTATTACTTACTTCTTACTGAACAATAAATCTCCTAATTACAATTTCGTTTATGATCAAATCGTAAGCTATGGAGAGATTATCTCTACGACTATCTTACACTATTACCTACTAGAATCAGGTATAGATAATACTTGGCTAGACTCAAGAAACTTAATCAAAACAGATACAGTCTATAGAGATGCTGATGTAAACTGGGATATCACGATAGAGAATATCAAAAAAGAGATTTGTACAAAACAATTATTCATTGTACAAGGATTTATTGGCTCTGACTACAACGGTTTCTCTACTACATTAGGCAGAGAGGGGTCTGACTACTCAGCCGCTATATTTGCTTATGCCTTAGACGCTGAGAGTGTAACGATATGGAAAGATGTACCAGGGGTACTGAATGCTGATCCACGTTATTTTGAAGATACGACTCTACTACAACATATTTCTTATCAAGAAGCAATAGAACTAGCATTCTACGGTGCGTCAGTCATCCATCCGAAGACCTTACAACCATTGCGTCAAAAAGAAATACCCTTATATGTAAAGTCATTCTTAAATCCATTATTACCAGGAACGAATGTATCTAAAGGAGCACCATTGACTCCTCATGTTCCATGTTTTATTGTGAAGAAGAACCAATTATTAATATCACTATCTTCTAAGGATTTCTCTTTTATCATGGAGCAGAATATCAGCGATATTTTTAAATTATTCGGAGAGTATAATATTAAAGTGAATGTCATACAGAACTCTGCTATTAGCTTCTCTGTATGTGTAGAAGATAAGTTTAATCACTTCGAAGATGTAAGACTATTGCTTACAGATAAATTTAAGGTGAGCTATAATGAGAATGTGTCTCTATATACCATAAGACACTTCGATGATCACTCTGCACAGAAGATACTTGGTGATAAAACATTATTATTAAAACAAGTGAATAGAGAGACAATGCAGATTGTCACTAAAGAATAATATCACAAAGGCTGTCTCACGAAGACGGCCTTTTTAATATACTATACTAAATAACCATACATTGACCATAGTTATAAGACTCATTGTCTAATCTTCTTTTTACCTAATCTACAGGTGTGTAAAAAGAACTTAGCCACTGCATATATCAGGATATAGATTCCCCATAATAGCAACCCGTGTATATAGACTATACCCATTAAGACTTTCTTCATAAGCTATTCATTAAAACCAAATATTAGCTATAAAGCAAGATAAAACAGCACCCACTCAAAGGCTAATGCGATGATAAAGCTACCTATAAAAGCAATGATATACTGCACTTTAGTCACTTCTTTCTTTTTAATATCCTGTATTACTTTATACAATATAGCACCGAAGACACCTATCACAATACTCGATAGTATCCATACCATATAAAATCTACTTTCATAATCTAAGTCCATATCTACACTTGCTTTTAATAATCACGTTCTATAAAGATACGCAACTTTAACGAATAGTTTTTCTCTAATGAAATAAATAGCACTTTAAAAAACAGTATTTTTAACTCCTAAACATCAAGCTATGCCGACCATCACAAGAACCGACTCTGACAATAAAGACTTTCTAAACCTCATCATAGAACTAGACAAATACCTCAAAACAACTGATGGTGATGAACATGACTTCTTTGATCAATACAATAAAGTAGATCATATCAACCATGTTATTGTTATCTATGAAGATAATCATGCTATAGCCTGTGGAGCTATCAAAGAATATGACTCACATACTATGGAAGTTAAGCGTATGTACACTGCTCCTATCGCTAGAGGTAAGGGTGTCGCTTCTATTGTACTAGCTGAACTAGAAAAGTGGAGTCTGGAGCTAGGTTATACACGCTGTATCTTAGAGATGGGTAAGCTACAGACACAAGCAGAGATATTATACAGAAAGAATAACTATACTGTTATCCCTAACTACGGTCAGTACGAAGGTGTGGAGAGTAGCCTGTGTTTTGAAAAGATGTTGTAGATCTATTTATTTGATAATTATACTTATTCCTATATTCTCTTTTAAAATTAATAACTCTATATAGCACAAAAAACATAACTTAGTAGAAAACAAATAATTATGAATAAAAAGATATATTACTTTTTATGGGTTTTGCTAGTTATTAACCTACTTTGGTCTTTGCTAATTGACAGAAAAGACTTTATTAGTTCTTTGTTGTATAGTCTATTTATGTTCTTGATATTAGGTATATACTATATTTTTGAATCTAAAAGAAATAAAAAACCGTCTTAGTATTTCCTAAGACGGGTTTATATCATTCAACTAATTTGGTTTCCATGCTATTATCTTCTGAATAATACCATTCTCAGACATAACAGTTTTTAATACACCATATATTCCCGCGATCATAAGCAAAATAACGAAGATTAATACTAATGACATTCCTGCTGATACAGCATTACTATACAATAGTGTATAGATAAAAGCAAACATTAAAGACAACATACTTATAGGAATGACAAACAGAAACAGAAGATAAGTTCCTACCTTTTTATACTTCATCATAGGGGCACCAATCGCAAAACTAAACATTGTCACAAATACAAAAGCGATAAGAATAAATACTATACTAAATCCAGTAATCACAATCACATCACTTGTATTTAACGTTGTTATCTTTTCTGTCTTAGGATTATAATAGATTACATAGCCTTGTCCTTTAATAGGCATATCCCCTACAGAAGAATCAAGGGTATGAGTTATACTCACTTTATCCTTAGTTGTAAATGTAACTATTGGTTTATAATTGATACTTCCACTTCGACTCCCTCTTTTACTTCGACTCCCCTCAGTCTTATATGTTGTATAAGACACTACCTTAGCCATGTACTTATCACCATTACTAATAATATTAACTTTATTAGACACTACATTGTACAATAATGAGCCAGTACTATAAGTAACCCACATAATACCCAACAATATAAAATAAGTCCCCTTACCTAGGTCCTTTAACATAGGAAGTGAGTTATATCTCTGACATCGTCTATTAATTAATTTACCTAATATTATACTAATGACTATCCCTATTATCACAGGTAATAAAAACATTAATTCTCTCTTAATTATATCCATACTTCCCGTATTTATCCCCTTCTCGTTGTATTCCCAAACCTAGTGTTATCTACTCTTCTTATTCCCTTTCTATTCATCCCCATATTCTTTAGACCATCTCCATAGATATTTTTGAGATAACCCCAAATAGCCAATGTCAGTACCAAACTAAAAAACACTAAGATGATATTAACCCAAAGCGGTTTATCCTTACCATCAAATAATGCCCATATCATAGCTCCATCAAACAAAATCATAATCAAAGGCAATACTATAGCTAGTCCTAAGAATGCTCCTATCTCTTTATATCTATCCATAGACCAATTCATCGCATATATCACCATACCGACAAAAAGATATACGAGTATAACGATCATCACCCCAAAAGCGAGTATCAACGCTACTGTCCCTATCCCAAAGGTAGTTACACGCTCATTAGCCTCATCATAATATACCGTGTGCTGATCGCCTACGGTAGGCATACCACTACTAGAATAGTCAAGCTCATATTCTACCACTTCACCTCCTCTGGTAGTGAAGTGTACTGTAGGTGTATACATCGTGGTATAGCCATTATCATCAGAGTTACGACTCTCATAGCTAGTATAGGATACCACACGCGCCTCATATTTATCCCCGTTATATACAGTCTGTGTCTTCGTAATGATCATCATCGTCAAGGCTACAGTCCCACCTATCGCAAATGAAGAAATAGACGCCACGATAAGATAGATATACCCTATCCCTAGACATCCTGTTTTGGTTCCATTATGAGAAGAACGCTTTATTATTTTATAAGTCAGCCATATTGTATACAATATCCCTAACCCAAATGCCAACTGATTAATTCTGATTTCGTCCATTACTATCTTTTTTTACGTCTATTACTTCTGCGCTTCCACTCGTCATTATGAGGATTAGGCTTATTCGTGCGCTGTGTACTTCTATTGCTTTCTTGTCTAGAGTGATTAGCAGTCTGAGACCTTGTCACAGATTTATCTTGTGTTATTCCTTTTGTCTTATTCTCCTTACTTTTACTAGCGTTCTTTTCTTTTTCTATTAAGTCTGTTATCTCTTCCCTGATAATCTTCACATACAGTATAATCCCGATTAACAAGATCAAGATAAATACCATTAATAATACAGAAAGGGGAATATTGTATATATTAATAACAAGTGCGTAGATCAAAGCCCCTTCGAATACAAGCATAATCAAAGGAACTAATACTCCTAGTCCTAATAATCTAGCCAATCTATTATATCGGCGCATATCTCTTCCCATACCATAGAGCATAACACCTATAAATGCGAATACTAGCACCGCTACCATCGTCCCATAACAAATCAACTCTGCAAACAACTCAATACTGAATACTAGAGTTCCGTTAATTAAGCTAGATAGTGTACGAATAAACATACTTCCAAAAGCAACACTCCCGAAAACAGTCAATCCAAACAAACCTCCGATAATTAAGAATACGCGTATTACATCTACACAACCCGCTTTTTCTTTTCGCCCTTTCGTAGTACGTTTCACTATTCTAGACGTTAACCAGCCTGTATATAATAATCCTAGTATTATAGACCACTGATTATAAATCACATCTTCTATCATAACTATTTTTCTGTTATCTAGATATTAATCACCTCAACTTAAACTCTTCTATTCTCTGTTTTATAGTTGACCTTAATGCTCTTATTGTCAAATATGTTGATATAATCAGATACACTACAATCATCACCCAAGAATAACGATATCCACTAAAAAAAATCAAACATATACACAACTGTATAATACTAAAGAATACTATAGTAAGAACCGCATAAGCTAACTCAACTCCTACCCACTTATACTTTATATGATTAGGCAATACACTATATGCAAGTAACCCTATAAGAAAGTATACAGCACCTATTAAAATTATGGCTATCAAAACTATACTAATCATCATCTGTACATCTATTACATAAGCTACTTTATCTACTTGATTATAATAGATTCTAAAATGACTTCCTTCAATAGGTTTCCCCATTGATGAATTTTTGGCTTTATATTCAATACTATAACCTGACTTAGTCACAAATTTATAAACAGGAATATATGCTATAGTTTTCATCTTACCACTCCCTTCTGTCACTGTATTATATCCAGTAAGTACAGCAGTATATCTATCCATACTTTTAAACTCTTCACTTTTTATTTGCCACTGTTTAGTAGCATAATTAATCATTCCAAATGCTACAACGGTGATAGACAAAATAAACAGACGTGTCCCACTGGCGCCTTCTTTAACATATACTCCTTTGTTTTTATGTATAGTTGGTACTCTATACATTAACCATCCTATTATCACAATACCTATCAGTACTAACATTTCTATCAACTTAACTTCTAAACTTAAACTCCTTCAATACCAAAAAATAGTATCAAGACTGCACCTGTTAAAAACAAATAACGCAAGACTATACTCATATTCTTTTTCTAAATCCTCAAACTACTTTACTAAACCTACTGCAATTGCAACTTTACTTTCTACTCCCTCTAAACAACGTTAAATATTAATGAAAATTTTAACAAATATAGTTTTCTTAAAAGTAATAAAGCACTGATATAAAATATTTTATCAACTCTATTTTTCTATCTACTTTATTATCCGTAACTTAATATATAATTTCAAAAACAACACAATCATGAAATACGTAAAAGAATTTTCAGCCTTAGATTTTGACAATGACATACTAGTTGTTGACTTTAAAGACCACCAAATAGAGAATCCTATTGTACAGGTATCTGAGATTATAGATGAATTTGTCTACCAAGTAAAACCTTGCAAGATATTTATCTCTAAAGCTCATAATATAGATATAGCGACTGATGTTCCATTTAGAGGAAGAGTGGTTATACGATAATTAGAGTGTTATTTATACTTCTATAAAGCAAGGAGGCCTATCGAGAGAAGGTCTCCTTATTTTATTAGATATATCCTACTTTCTCCATACAATCCTTCATTATAGATCCTTCGGATACAGTCTGAATCTCGTTCGCAAAGCAACCTCTAATCCCTAGTAAACACAGGTTATTTCCGAATAGCTTCCGAACAAAATCACATCAAAAAAATACAATAAATTAAATCACAATTACTTACAATCAAAAAGACACTCCATATTAAATCAAAAAGACCATACCCGATCAATATCTCCAGATAGAGGCAGAATAAGGCAATATGAGTAGTGAAATAACACAGTATTCATAACATAAAAAGAGATAAATACGCTTGATATTGTTTATTTTTACTCTTTTAAACTTATGCTATGATTTCTAAATACTCCCTTTGTTTTCAACCTGATGAAGCTACACTCGAACTAGTAAAGCAAATGAAGCTACAGCTAGCCGATGAGATAGGATGGTATAACAGTAAGAATTCCTTAGCACATATCACTATTTCTAAGTTTAAAACTGACCTGAATGGTATCAAAAAAATAGCCGAATTAGTCAGAACACAATGTAGTACATTCACTCCTGTACAAGTACTATTTAACGACTATGGTCAATATCCTAACGGAGCGTTCTTCTTAGCAGTAGACGAGTTCTCTAAGCCTATTCTTCAAGAATATGCAAAAAAGGTAATGCGCAAAGTCGTTTTGCCCGAAATCTATAAGAGTAACGAACCTCATATGTCTATCGCGCGCAAGCTAGACCCTGAGCGATTAGAGCGTGCATTAGTTTATTTTCAGAAACCTGCTATCTCTTGTCTGTGTAATCATATCGCCTTACGCCAGTTTAATCCTGACAGAAGACAATACGATATCATCGCTACCTTCCCTTTCTTAGGCTTGCCGTCTAATGAACCAGAGCAGTTGTCGTTGTTTTAAAGCTATTCCTGTTAAAAGCAAATGAGCTCATCGTTTTTATTTTATTTTCCCTATTTTTGGAATTAATCACAAACCTAAAACATGGAAAATAACAACAATACATTGACTTGGGATGAGTTTTCTAAAGTAGAAATGAGAGTAGGTACTATCGTTGAAGCAGAAGTATTCGCTGAAGTGAGAAACCCTGCTTATAAATTAGTAGTGGACTTCGGAGAAGAAATCGGAAAGAGAAAATCTTCTGCTCAGATTACTAAACTATATACGCCTGAAGAGCTGATCGGTAAACAAGTAGTAGCTGTAGTAAACTTCCCTCCTAAACAGATAGCTACTCTAATGAGTGAATGCCTAGTAATGGGAGCTGTAGAAGGAAAAGAGGTTACGTTAATGACTATGGATAAGCCTACTAAAAATGGCTTAAGAATAGGGTGATTTAGTTAACGGTTGACCGTTTACAGTTTACAGTATTTGCATACAATACATTGATGGCAAATAGTTGACAGTTTATGGTTAACGATTAGCAGTTGACAGTATTTGCCTACAGTACATTGATGAGAAATAGTTGACAGTTTATGGTTAACGATTAGCTGTTGACAGTGTTTGCCTATGATATATCATATATTGAATATGGGCAGTTGGCGGTTTTTCAGAGATATCAATGTTTTGCATCCCTCAGTCCTATAACAATAAAAAAATTACGGTTTACAGTCTGTGAACTGTAAACCGTAAACTATTAACTAAATCCCTAATTTCTTTAAAAAGGCTTCTTCTGCTTGATTAAAAGCGTACATAGCTGAGTGAGTAGAGGTAAAGTTATCCGTCAGCTTTGATCTAAAAGCGCTATACTGTGTCTTACCATCTTCTTTAAAAAAATCAACTATAGCCGTATATTCTCCTGTATCTATATTATGTAGAATACGTGCTTGATAGTTACTCGTCTTATCTTTTCTACCGAGTTCTCTATACTTCTGATCATTATACATATATACATTAAAGAAGTAATCACTTACATATCCACCATCTATACGCTCTGAGGCCATCCCATTACTCCCTATTAACTCTATAAATAGTCTATTAAAGCGCTCTGCTACAGTATCACTGAAGTCTTTATAGACAGAGAATACACTCTCTTTTAGTAACGTTTTGCCCATGCGCATCGCTTCTATGATGTCATCGTCATCCGGAAAGTATTCACCCCAAGTATGCTCTTCTTTTATCTCGTCTATAAACACATCTCGTGTACGGTGTGTAGTCGGATATATATTAAGCATAAAGAAGGGTAGTCCGTCTTCGCCCTTTACTTGATCTAGAGCATGTACAGAGTTGTCTGAAATAATACTAGTAATTCGAATCTTATTAATATAACATGGCATATCTATAGAGACAATACATCTCACATCTAAAGTTCCCTTCACATGCAGTTCACCATGGTTATACTTAGCATATACTACCTCACCATAGACACTACCTCCTATATAATGTGTGTTCCCACAGAAATAAGCGTTCTTCACAACCAAATCTCCCATCACAATCAACATCGGAGAAAAGTCTAGTTCCTGACAAAACAAAGAATCTGTTACCTTTAGATCGCCTAAGAATATATATCCCTGTATGTCTATCTCATAGTCTTCTATGAAGTTAAGCACTTCTAGTTCTTCTAGTTCTGCATCATTATCCACTACTAAGAAGAAAGAGTTCTCATCACTTAAGTCGTACACTAAATTATCTAGTGTAAATAACTCTTCGTTCTGATCATTTACTCCTTTTAGCCCTTTAAGTAGATCTAGTCCAGTGCGTATACTGACTACGCGATACATAATCCCATTGTAGAATATGGAGTCTATCTCTGGCTCTTGATTAATAGCCTCTATGCTAAACATCTGTGCGTGCTCCACCATATTAGCAATCTTGTCATCGAACTCAAAAAAGTGATTAACAGAATACAATAGATCACATACACTACTAAACCAATCTACTGCTCTACTCTTATGCATCTCATCTTTAGGAGTAAGCAATGATAACTGATCATTATAAGCATTGTGCTCTTGGTAGAATACAAGTACATCACTTACATCCATCCCTACTCTGCGTATAAAGTAGTGATACATCTCTGCATCCTTTTCTCCTTCCCCATTAATATAATCTCGAGAGATAACGATACGAGTATTGAACTCATCTTCTTGAAAATATATAGCAAACTGATTACTCGTTTCCTTATCCTTACCTATCACATCAAAAGCTTCTAAGAAATCTTCTACATTCTCATCATCTCTTAATAAAAGCCATCTATTATAATATAAACTCTGTACAATAGATAAGCTGAATATATTCCTTACTGCCTCTACAGATAGGTCTCTATCCTTATCCTCGATGCTAAACATTTCTCTTAATGTCATACTACTTCTATTGTGTTTTCTTATTTATCTACTATTAAGGTTACTGGTGTATTAATGTGTACAAGGCAAAAGTACCTAACCAGTGACTACCCATATAATCGTCTCCTGTAATATTGCCAAACGAATTATTAAAGTGTTGAACTGACAACGCATTCAGATTAGGCGCTAACTCTGGTAATGCCTTCCCTATTTCTTTAAAACAAGTAGCTCTACTAAAGTTCAATCCATCTAAATGTACTAAATGTCCGTCTGATCGATCAGATACCTTAGCTACTTCTATGGTAAAGTTCTGATCAAATAACTGTGGTAAGAATGCCTTAGTCCAAGTGCGATACTCATCTTGATTCATTACTTGACTCATCAGACGAGCTTCCTCTAAACATGGTGATAAAAAGTCATGTCCACTAGGTTCGAAGGCAATATTACACCCCTTATCCTCACCATACAGGCGTTTAGCATTCGTTACTATTAATTGCTCAAATGCTTTATTACCCATCTGACGTGCATAATCTAGTGATAGTGATAGCCCGAAAGCAGTATTGTCATGTGTACCTGTGCGTATTGGGTATAATAGCTTAGGTAAGTACTCCGCATAACGCTCTTCCATAATCTTCGCTAATGGCTCTATCGTCTTCGCCCAGCGTTGCGCATCAGCATCTTGCCATTGGGTTAAAGCTCCATGAAGCTGAAACAACCATGCCCAACCATACGTACGTTCAAAGTTCTTATTATTAGGGTCATGGAAAAAAGCTAACTCCACTGCTACATTCTCATCTGTAATCAGATTATTTAGTCTAGTGCGTATCTGTCCATCTGCGTCTAACTCCGGAAACTTCTGTAATAAAGTAACAATAGACCAAAAGCCGTGTACTGAAGAATGCCAGTCAAAACATCCATAAAATATAGGACGCAATGCCTTAGGATTCTTTAGGTCATCATTACTGCCTAGTGTTTGTCCCAGTCGATTAGGATATTCTAATTCTATACAATGTAAAGGCAACTCTATAATCTTCTTCGCCTCAGCTACTGTAAGTGTTAATGCTGGTTGGTCTTCTGTATTGATTGGATTATTTGATGACTGTTGTTTCTCTGTACACGAAAACAACAATACACTCGCAAATAACAAACTTCCTATTTTTCTCATATTACTCTATTCTTTATTCCTCTAAAATAGTAAAATACTCCTATTTATAGGTGTTCTTTAAAAAAAGAAAACAAAAAGTCTTTGTTCGCATGGATGAAGCCTTATTTTTGTAGATAACATAAAAAACAAATAAACTACTATGACTAAAAAAATTTTGACTCGCTCACTAGTTTTTTCGCTTCTGGCATTAACCTTTGCTTGTAGCTCTGACGATAATAATCAAAATGAAGATGGTTTTAGAATCATCCCGCCTTCTGCACCTACTCCTCTGATACAACCTAGTGGTTTCTATATCGCTAATGAAGACTGGTTTGGAACAGATAAGGGAAGTGTGAATTTCTTAGACTATGGTTTAAATAGAAAATATAGAATATATAGAGAGGCTAATAATGGTAATACTTTAGGAGCAACAACTACAATGGGGGTAGCGTTCGGTGAGAATTATTACATTATCTCTAAACAAGAAAATAAATTAGTAATCACAGATAAGGACTTTAAGGAAGTAAAAACTATAAAAGAGATACCTGGTGCTCAGGCGAACTCTTTCGTAGGAATTTCAGATCATAAAGCATACATCGCTACGACTAACGGAATCGTTATTCTAAATACCAATGACAAGGTGGTTAGTGGTAATGTAGCAGGTGTTACCTCAATGACAGGTAATATGGTCTATGTAGATGGTAAAGTATATGCGGTAGTACAAGGTAAAGGCTTAACAATCATCAATACGGATACAGATACTATAATCGATACAAAGGCAGGTGGATATACACAAGTAACTCTAGACAAAAACGGTATCGTATGGGCAGGTAAAGGCAGTGAAATAGAACGTATCAACCCTAAAGACACACAAGACATTAAAACTTATAATATTGCAGTTGCTCCAATCCAAGGTAAATGGGGTGCATGGAATCCTGGTTCTATGTCTCCAAGTATGAAAGAAGATGCTATCTATTGGATAGCAAATGACGGGGCTTGGAACGGTGGAAACAAGGTAGCTAAATTCGATACCAAAACAGGCGAGTTAAACAGTGAATTCTATGAACTAGGTCAAGATGATATGGGGAATAATCTAGAGTTCTATGCTGCTGGACTTAGAGTAGATCCTATCAAAGATGATTTAGTATTATTAATAAAAAGACCAGGATGGGGGAGTAATGGAAGTTATAACTGGACTAGAATAGTATCTAATACAGGTGCTCTAAAAGGTCAAGCCTTCATGGAAGGTGGAAATCAAGAATCTTCTTCTTATAATGACGTTAATGGTTATTTTTGGTTCCCTTCTGTACCTTTCTTCCAAGATAATAATGCTCCTGAAATCTTAGTGAACCAAATAGTATTAAAACCAAACAAAGAATTCAGAGTAGCGCTTAAAGATATCGTAGTAGATCAAGATAGCCCATATAACTTAATCGAAAAGTCTGTAAAGAACTTAGAAAATGAGTTTGGTTATGCTACTATAGAAGGAGATGAATTAGTCATCAAAACAAATGAAAAAACAGGAAAAACATCAATGAATATGAAGGTTAGTTCTAATGGAAAGAAACTTCAAAAAGATGTTGAAATCTGGGTAAGAAACTAAATATTACTTAAGCATAAATAAACTAGAGGTCGCTGTATAGCGACCTCTTTCATTATACATAAACACCTAATATTCAAACGACAAACATTTTTAAAATAGTTATCCATATAATCTCTTTTTTTGTACTTTTGGTTAAAATTTAAGCTATGAAAACAAGAACAATGCTTACTACATTATCACTATTTTTAGTGGTATTATTGAGTAGTTGTAACAATAAGGATATTACTTCTTCTAAAGCTCTTGATACTATAGAAGCTCACTTAGAAGACAAACCTGAATTTGAGAGTACAACAATTCAACTAGGAACTAAGAAATTTAGAAAGAAAAAAGACAGCCTTCAGATCAATCAATACAAAATATTGGAAAAAGAAGGTTATATAGAATTTGAGAATGAGTCTGCTAAGAAAAAATGGTTGTCTAAAGACTCTATCTGGAATGTAACGGTAAAGCTAGCTGAGAAAGCACACCCTTATGTAATCAATCAAAAAAGTGATAAGATAACTGTCAAAACAATAGAATATACATTAGATAAAAGCAATAATCTACAACTGAATAACAGAAGTAAGAAATCTGCTACTGCCTCTGTCATGCTATCTAAACAGTATACTCCTTTTATCGTTTTCTCTAAAGATAAAAACCCGAATACCAAGTTTATTACTAAGAAGTACAAACTTCGCTATAGTGAAGAAAACGGATGGTCTATTAACTAGAAATAATGGGAAAGAATATTACTATTTTAGTATTTATACAGCTTAGTCTAGCGATAATATCTGCTGTACTTATCTCTAAGATGTCTTTCTTAGGAAGAGTAGGTATTTCGCTAATGTATAAACAGTACACTGTATTTAAGACGCCTTGGAAGACTGCATTAATTATATTTGGTATTCAGGTAGCGCTAATTATTATCTTAGCTCTATTTAAGTATTTCTCTTCAAGACCGATTGCTAATATCGTTACAGTAGTTTTACTTATCATAGGAGTTATAGGCGCTTACTATACGTATATCGACTTTACTAGAACTTCGCACAAGCATATGAAGTTTTACTTCCATCTAGGAGGTTATATGTTTTGGTTTAACTGCATCTTCAGTTGTCTATTCTTCTTTTGTTTAAAAGGTAAAAGAAAAGCTTTACCTTTATCAACAGCTGAATTAGATCAATCTGACATTCAACCCAAAATAGATTAGATTATATAAAAACAACAATACTACTCACACCATGAATAAACACATTATACTAATGGCTGCTATGGCAATCATGACTGTAGGCTGCAAAGAAAACAAAGCCACTACTCCTGCCGAATCAACATCAATAAAGTCTTCTACTACGAAAACAAATGATGACAATGGTACAATGGCTATACCTATGCACGGTACTGGAGAGAATAGTTCTTCTGCTACTAATGGAAGTTTCAAAATGGATGAGAGTATGAAAAAAAATATTCAAGAACAGAAAGCTCAGGAGTAAAAAGCTTTCTTCATTTGATAAATTAGTAAGGCCTTAGAATTATTTGACTAGTTCTAAGGTCTTTTTAATTTAAATTCAACAATAGATAACCTATCGCGAATTAAGCTCAAAAATAAATAGTCGTAATCCGTTACTATTGTTTATTTTTGCATTCTTATTAAATTCGTTTGATATTAACAGTAATTGATATATGATACAAGAACCTAAAAGATATACTATTACAGCAGCATTGCCTTATACGAATGGACCTATCCATATCGGGCACTTAGCTGGTGTATATGTACCTGCTGATATTTATGCAAGATTCTTGCGTTTGCAAGGAAAGGACGTAGCGTTTATATGTGGAAGTGATGAGCACGGAGTAGCTATTTCTATGAAAGCTAAAAAAGAGGGAATTACTCCTCAACAAGTAATTGATAAATACAATGGTATTATCAAGCAATCTTTTATGGATTTCGGTATCTCTTTAGACAATTACTCTCGTACTTCATCTTCTATTCACCACCAAACAGCTTCTGAATTCTTCAAGAAGTTATACAACGAAGGTAAATTCATAGAAGAAGTTACAGAACAATTATACGATGAGAAAGCTGATCAGTTCTTAGCTGACCGCTTTGTGACTGGTACTTGTCCTAAATGTGGTAATGAAGAGGCTTATGGAGATCAATGTGAAAAATGTGGTACTTCATTAAATGCAACAGATTTAATCAATCCTAAGTCTACTATCACTGGGACTAAACCAATCTTAAAGTCAACTAAACACTGGTTTTTACCATTAGACCAATACGATACATTCTTACGTGAGTGGATCCTAGAAGGTCATAAAAATGACTGGAAACCTAATGTATACGGACAAGTTAAGTCTTGGCTAGAGGATGGGTTAAAGCCTCGTGCTGTAACGCGTGACTTAGACTGGGGTATCCCTGTACCTGTAGAAGGTGCTGAAGGGAAAGTTCTTTATGTATGGTTTGATGCTCCTATCGGATACATCTCATCTACTAAAGAATGGGCTCAGAGAGAAGGTAAAGACTGGGAACCATACTGGAAGTCTGATGATACGAAGTTAGTACACTTCATCGGTAAGGATAATATTGTATTCCACTGTGTAATATTCCCTGCGATGTTGAAAGCAGAAGGAAGCTATATCTTACCTGATAACGTACCTGCTAATGAGTTCTTGAACTTAGAAGGAAACAAACTATCTACGTCTAAAAACTGGGCAGTATGGTTACACGAGTACTTAGAAGATTTCCCTGGAAAACAAGATGTATTGCGTTATGCCTTGACTTCTAACGCTCCTGAGACAAAAGACAACGACTTTACTTGGAAAGACTTCCAAGCTAGAAATAACAATGAATTAGTAGCTATCTTCGGTAACTTTATTAACCGTGTGGTAGTATTGACTAATAAATATTACGAAGGTGTAGTGCCTCAACCTAATGAATTCTCTGATGTTGATATCGCTACATTAACTGAGTTAAGAGCTTATCCTAGTGTAATCGAAAGTTCAGTAGAACGCTATAGATTCAGAGAAGCATTGTCAGAGATGATGAATGTAGCTCGTCTAGGTAATAAATACTTAGCTGATGAGGAACCTTGGAAACTAATCAAGGAGAACCCTGAAAGAGTAAAAACACAGATGTATGTAGCCTTACAAATAGCTGCTGCGTTAAGTACTTTAGCTGAACCATTCTTACCATTCACTGCTAACAAACTGAAATCTATTCTAAAAATAGATACTCCTATCCAATGGAGTACTATCGCAGAAGACAAAGTATTATTACCTACAGGACACACTATCGGACAAGCTGAGCTATTATTCGCTAAGATAGAAGATGAAGAGGTGCAAAAACAATTGGATCGCCTAGAAGCTTCTAAAAAAGCAAATGCCGCTGCTGCAAAAGTAGTAGAGCCACAAAAAGACACTGCTACTTATGAAGACTTCGCTAAGTTAGACTTACGTGTAGGGACTATCGTAGAAGCTGAGAAAATGCCAAAAGCAAATAAGCTATTGGTATTAAAAGTAGATACTGGTATGGATGTGCGTACTATCGTATCAGGTATTGCTGAACACTTCAAACCTGAGGATATCATCGGTAAGAGAGTGACTGTATTAGCGAACCTGGCTCCTCGTGCGCTAAGAGGGGTGGAGAGTCAAGGTATGATCCTAATGACTGAAGACCAAGATGGTAAGTTAGTATTCGTGAATCCAGACGACCAAAATGTAAAAAACGGAGCTACGATTAATTAATCAGAGCTTTTACAATAACAAAAAGGCAGACTTTTAAAGGTCTGCCTTTTTATTTATTTTGAATTTCCTGTCTATTAATATTCACTCTCTTTATCTAATAGAGCTATCTCTTCTACTGATAACTTTATCTCTGTAGAACGGATCAAACTTTTTAACTGAGAGCTCGATGTAGCACTAACGATAGGAGTACTAATAGAAGGTTTGTGTACTTGCCATGCTATAGCAATCTCTGCAATAGTGGCATTGTGTTGTTTTGCTAATATCTCTAGTTGATCTATAATACGCATTCCCCTCTCATTAATATACCCTTTCACCATATCCTTTCTAGAACTACCTTCTATATCATCTAAGTTTCTATACTTTCCACTTAAGAAACCACTTGCTAATGCAAAATAGCTCATTACAGCAAGTTTCTCTTCTTCTACTAAAGGCAAGTATTCATGCTCATACTTCTCTCTATCATAAAGGTTATAAAGGGGCTGTATAGCGATATACTCTGCCCATCCCTTTTCTCGTGCAATAGCATTACTTGAATCAATGCGTTCAACCTCGAGATTAGACGCTCCTAAATATCTTACTTTACCAGCCTTAACTAAACTATTAAAAGTCTCCATCGTTTCTTCTTGTGAAGTCTCTAAGTCATCATAGTGAGAGAAGTATAAATCAATATAATCTGTATTCAATCTCTTCAATGAAGCGTCCACACATCCTTCAATGTACGCTTTCTTAAGTCCTTTTGTTCCATCTCCCATAGTACCACCTACCTTAGTAGAAAGAACGATATCGTGACGCTTCTTACTCTCTTTAAACCACTTTCCTATTATTGCTTCAGATTCACCACCTACATTACCTGGCGCCCAATGAGAATAGTTATTAGCTGTATCTATAAAAGTTAGTCCATTGTCATATAACTCATCTAACATCTTAAATGATTCTTTCTCATCTAAAGTCCATCCAAACACATTACCTCCGAAAGACAAAGCTGGAACATATAACTCCGACTTTCCAAATTTATATTTTGCCATAATTTCAAATTTCTATTACAACCCTAAATTTAAGCAATAAAAAAAGGAGACCATAAATGATCTCCTTTTTTGTATATATTTTGTGATAACTTATTAGAAGTTATAACGTAATGTAAAGTTCCAAGTTCTACCTGCACCTAACATAACTTCATTTCTCTCACTAACACCTTTCCAAGTAGCTTCTCCAGGGATAGCCTCATAATTAGTTCTAGCTGAAGAAATATAAGTTGTATCAAATACGTTATTTACGTTAAGACGCATAGTAACTGAATTTGTTTTCTCTTTTCCAACAGGTAATCTGTAAGAAAGACCCGCATCAAATAAATTGAAAGCTGGAAGTTTCATTGAACCATTTTTACCAGCTTTATCTGCTGTATCAATTGCCAATGATCCATAAAAGTTATCATTATATCTATAGTTAGCATCTACTTTAAGACCTTTAACAATTTCATAATTAGCCCCTAAGTTAATAATAAATTGAGGAGCTCCTCCTACTTTTGCTCCATCTATATACAACGTCTTCGTTTGAAATCCTGAAGCAGGATTTCCTGGTTCAACATAAATAGGCTCATTATTATCTTCATTATAGAACGAACCTGTTACATTTGAAGCATATTTCCAATCACCCCATGAGAATGACCCAGTAATATTTAACTTGTCAATTGGATTATATAAGAAATCCATTTCAACTCCAGTATGAATTTGCTCTACCCCAACTAAAGTAGCATAACCATTAATCTGAACAGGTTTACCATTTGATCCTATTTCACCACTGTCAAATCTACCTGTTGCTCTAGTTACTCTATCTTTCCAAGAAGTTCTGTATACGTTAACATTTGCTCTAACTTTTTCACTTCTGAAACCATAACCAGCTTCTAAACCAAATACTTTTTCATTAGTAAGATCAGGATTAAGTTTATTAGTGTTGTTTAAATAAACTCCATTATTCATAAATGGTTGACGTGAAAAATAACCAGCGTTAACAAAAACATTATGATTCTCGTTAATATTATAGTTAGCTCCCCCTTTAATACTACCTCCTAAGATACTTTCCCAAGATGTTTTTTGGTCTCCTGATTCTGCTTTATAATTAAAGTAATCAACTCTTTGCATCCATTGATTAGAAATAGCTCCTTGAACGAATACCGAAAGATTATCTTTTGAATATTCAACTTGTCCAAATCCTCCTAACCATTTAACATTACCATCATTGTGATATCCAACTTTCTCTCTACCATTCCAATCAACCCAAGGGTTCATAGTAGCTTTAGCGGCATACGTTTGATTTACAATATATGGTTTCTCAAAGTTCTTATTATTACTAACTTGGAATCCATCTGCCCCCATTAAATTATCCAATAATTGATAGTGATATCCTTTATAAATACGAGCATCTAAACCAAAATCAACATTCCAGTTCTGATTTATCTTAGCATTCATATTCATTACAGTTCCATACCAGTCATGTGAATTAATACTAGATCTTCTAGCCCATCCACCATCACCAGCATTTTTATAATTTGTATCTACATAATAGTTACCATCTGCGTTAGCGATATTACTTGAATTGTTCCAGTCAGCAATTTTTTCTCCTCTATTCCATGCAGCAATATCATCGAAACGCATATGTCCATTAATATCTCTTACTTCTGTACCAAAGTCTCTGTAACCATTAGGTCCTCCTCCAATTGTTCCAGTTCCTCCTCCACGTCCCCAAGAAGCATAAACTACAGCTCCAAAAGTCCATGTTTCATTAATATTGAAATCATAGTTTACTGACATAACTGGTTTATTATAATAGTTAGATCTAAAGTTAAATCTATCTCCATTATAAAATCCTGTATCTGGATTATACCTTTTGTTTAACTCACCATTATTAAACTTCTTAATGTTCGCAATTGACATTGAAGTACTACGTTGATCGTGATCTTGTTTTGCTCCAGTAAATGTAAACTGTACATTATGGCGGCTATCTTTAGATTTATACCCTAAACCTAAATAGTAGTTCACCCCTTCGAACCCTGTTCCTTCAACATAACCATTACCTCTAGTATAACCTAATAAGATAGATGCAGAAAGTCCATTTTCTAAAACACCTGTATTATAAGATGCTAATCCCTTAAAGTAATCATTATTACCAACACCTGCAGAAATAGATCCGCCTTCTCTAGCATCAGAAGTACGAGTTAAAACATTAATAGTTCCTCCTACTGAAGAAATAGCAATTTTAGATGATCCTAATCCACGTTGAACCTGCATAGCTGAAGTAACATCTGCTAAACCAGCCCAGTTAGACCAATACACAGCGCCACCTTCCATATCATTAACAGGCATACCATTAATTAATACAGCAACGTTTCTTTGATCAAATCCACGAATATTAATATTAGAATCTCCATAACCTCCACCTCCTTTAGAAGCATACACAGATGGAGTTGTGTTTAAAATTTCAGGAAACTCTTGAGAACCAAGTTTCTCTTGAATTTCAGCAGCTTTAATTGTAGAAACAGCCACTGGAGTTTTACGATCTTTTGCTACGTCTGCAACACCCATAATAACGATGTCATCTAACATATTTTGATCAGCAGCAAGTACTACAGACCCAAGATCTACTTTCTTATCAGCGCCAACTTTGAAAGCTACAGTCTTAGACTGATATCCAATAAAAGAGATAACAACTTCTCCTTTATCCTCAGAAACATTCAGTTCGAACTTACCATCCATGTCAGATGATGCGCCGTTCAGAGTTCCTTTTACTATGATTGCCGCTCCAGGTAATCCCGATTGGAATTCACCATCTATAACAACACCAGTAATTTTGTTTTGTGAAAGTGCAGATACTGAGGTAAATACCATTACCATCATCAGCATCCAGTTCTTCAAGTTTTTCATTTTGTAAGTGTAAGTGATAAAATTATTTTCGCAACAAATGTACAAAAACATCTATACTCAATGTTACCAAAACATTAAAATTAACGTTTTATCACTATTTAGACTTATTCTACAACTCTATTTTTCACAAAATAACGCAATAAAAAAGCAGTTGAACTATCATGTTCACATATATTTTTAGATTTAATTTCATTTTGTATATTCTTTGCCAAAATCTTTCCGTACTCTACACCGAACTGATCGAAGCTATAAATATTCCAAATTACCCCTTGAACAAACGTCTTATGTTCATATAGTGCGATTAACTCACCTAAACTTTTAGGGGTTAATTTGTCAATTAAAATTGTATTTGATGGTTTATTACCACAAAACTCTCTAAAGTTACTTAAAAAAGGTCCTCCATCACTTTCATACTCTTCCCCTATCTTTCCGTTTAGCAAAGCTTCGCTTTGACCAAAGAAGTTAGACATCAATATATCATGATTAGTGCTCTCCTTGAAATGAGGGTTTACAAAACCAATAAAGTCAATAGGAATTACCTTAGTTCCTTGGTGAAATAACTGAAAGAAAGCATGCTGAGCAGAAACTCCTACTTCTCCCCATATTAGTGTACCTGTTTGATAATTGACTGGTGCTCCACTTCTATCCTTATTTTTACCGTTACTCTCCATAATCATCTGCTGTAAGTGAGCAGGTAACTTACCAAGTAACTGACTATAAGGAACGACAGCTTCTGTCTCATATCCATAGAAGTTATTATACCACACACTTAGAAGAGCCATTACCACAGGTAAGTTATCTTTAAAATCAGCTTCTTTAAAGTGTGTATCCATAGCATACGCTCCTTCTAGAAGTTCTTCAAAGTGATCATATCCCACAGCCAAAGCAATAGAAATTCCAACAGCACTCCACAGAGAAAATCGTCCTCCAACAAAATCCCACATAGGATAAATGTTCTCTCGTTTTACTCCAAAGCTCATCGCCTCTTCTATCGCTACAGAAACACCTACATAATGAGCACTCAAATCAATAGTTCCAAGATGACCTTCTAACCAAGATTTAATCTTCTTTGCATTCTCTATTGTCTCTTGAGTAGTAAATGTCTTAGAAACAATAAGAACTAAAGTAGTCTCAGGATTAAGTTTATTTAATACTGATTGTAAATAATCATCATCAACATTAGAAATATAATGCATTCCTAATTCAGTACGATAGTTAGCTAATGCATGTACTACCATTTTAGGACCTAAGTCTGACCCCCCTATACCTACATTAATAACATCGGTAAATTTCTTACCTGAATGAGAAGTATAAGAACCATTTAATACCTTAGCAGTAAATTCTTTAATTCGTTTGCGAGTATCTTGTATCTCTGTTAGAACGTTCTCTCCATGAACAAGAACAGAAGAATTAGGAGACAAATCTCTTAAGGCCGTATGCAATACAGCTCTTTTCTCAGTTGCATTAATAATATCTCCTTTATACATTGCTTGAATTGCTTCTTTTAGATTCAATTCATTAGCAAGCTCTAACAATATATTTATTGTTTCCTCTGTAATCTTATTTTTTGAATAATCTAGCAAGAAATCTTCCCACTGAATATTCATTTTATTAGCTCTTTCAGGATCCTCAGCAAACAATTTTTGCATCTGAACAAACTCCATTTGACCGTAATGCTCCCTAAGCTTCTTCCAAGCTAAAGTTCCAGAAGGATTTATACTCTCTAACATCTCTACAACTAACTAACTTTTATTCTCCTTTAAATTTTTCGTTTAATGCTTTATCTAATTCAGCTTTAAGTGGTGTAATATACTCTTTGAATGCTGGCAAATCTCTCTTTTCCATTGGCACAGAGTTAGGTAAAGATTGACTCAATGGATCTACCTGTACCCCGTTTTTCCAAAAACGGTAACATACGTGTGGTCCAGTCGCTAGACCTGTACTTCCTACAAGTCCTATTGTCTGTCCTTGATCTACTCTCTGTCCTACTTTTACAAGTATTTTAGACATATGTAAATATTGAGTAGAATATGTACCATTGTGTTTTACTTTTACAAAGTTACCATTTCCTGCTGTATATCCAGCTCTTTCTACTACACCAGATGCAGTAGTCATGATTGGCGTTCCTGTAGGAGCTGCATAATCTGTTCCATTATGAGACTTCCATTTCTTCTGTACAGGGTGAAAACGATTTTTTGAATATTTTGAAGTAATTCTAAAGAACTTCAAAGGAGCCTTTAAGAACATACTCTTCATTGGTCGTCCCTCTTCATCAAAATATTCAGTAGCTTTAGAATCTTGTCTTTTATAAGGAAAAGAATACAAATCCTTCCCACGATATCTAAAGTAAGCAGCATCTATCTTAGACACTCCTAAATAAATAGTATCATTAATATACTTTTCCTCTATTGTAAAAGCAAATCTGTCTTCTGGTTGTAATTTAAAGAAGTCAATAGACCATGCAAAGATCTGTGACATTTTAGTCGCTAGAGATTGATCTACACCTTCTTTACTTAAACTTAATGAAAGCGATCCTTCTATTTCTGAAGCAACTGTTCTACGCTTAATAGTTACTGGATAAGTAATTGTGTAAGCACTAATCGAGTCACGCAAATCGATAACCTGATATCCAGATATATTAGGATGATAGATAAATGCAGCTAACTTCTCTTGATCCTTTCTATACTTAACCAAAGCATAAGGTTGACCAACGCGAATATTACGTACATTGAATGTATCTTTTACTTGCGTAACTATATTATGAACTTCAGTAGAACCAATATTATTATTCCCGAAGATCTTCCCAATATTATCTCCACTTCGAATAGTATCTTCTACTAAAACGTAATCTTTTAAATCAAAACCATATAATTCTCCTACAATCTCTTCTACATGCTCTTTTTCTGGTTGGGCTTCTATAGTAACCTCTTCCGTTTTTTTACATGAGATAAGTGCTGTAGCGATTAGTACACTATAAATAAATTGCTTCAAAACTCTAAAATATCTTTATTTTCAACTTCTTCTCCTTTACTATTTCCCCCAATTCGCTTTTTCTTCCTCACTCCATAACTCTGGAAAGAATATGCGCTTCTGATATTGTGGCAACATATACTTTTTCCAATCACTTCCTCCAGTAGCTTCTTTTGTTTCTCCTGGATGACTTTCAAGATACTTAAGTGCAGCTTCATAATGCCCCATTACCCATACAACATTAACTGTTTTATCAAAATGGCGCATCGCTTCTATCAACCCCTTATCTGATTTGGCTTCTAGGGGTAATTTCACAAATTTCTGCCATAAATTTGTTTTTTCATAATCTTTCATGGCTTTAACAAAAGTTTCACAATATCTGTTTTCAAACTCTTTCAATAGATATGACTTCTCTCCTGTCTTATAGTCTTTACCTGCTGCCTGCCAATACATATATTCTAACGCCTCTTTTTCAGAAATATTTTGTGGTAAATCATTTACAAATCTCTTATCGATTAAATTAATCCAATCTGTACAACCAAACTCAATTAATCGATACTGACTACTCTGAAATCCACTTGCAGGAGCTAAAGTATTCCTAAATTTCAAATACTGTTCTACCTCCATTCCATCTTTCATAATCGTAAACGAAGACGTAAGCATATCAAAATAACGACTTATTCTAGCTAGCCGTTCTTTAAAGAACTCTACTGTTAGGCTCTCATCATTACACTCACTTACCTGATTCAGCTCCCACAATATCATTTTAAATAATAGCTCATTCACTTGATGATACATAATAAACACCATCTCATCGGGCAAGACGGTTCTCTGAGTCTGGAGATTTAGCAATGCATCAGTTTGGATATAATCCCAATACGTAATAGGTTTAGCATACAACATGCCTTCTATTTGAGTTTCTGCCTTAATTCCTAAATCATTAAAGCGATCCACTACCTCAGAGAATTTTTTATCGATCATACTTTTATTAACTAATTATTTTACGAACTCTAGCTTCGTCACTAAATTCTTATACTCCTCTAAATCAGCTTTTAGAGAACCTACTGCAAGGCTGGCTTTGATACGTACTGGCACTTTATTAGCATCAGCACTTACCCAAACTGTCAAACTTTCCTTCTCTTTAAACACACGGCCTGCCATCACATAAGGACGAAACTTTAAAGTTTTCAATTTACCAAAATTTGTCTTTAAAACTTCCTCTCCTAGATATTTTAATTTAAATTTAAATATTTCTCCATCGAAGAACATATCTATCTCTACAGACTCACCTACTTTAAGATCATTTAACCCAGGATATTTACGCAAATAGTAAAAGGAAGATACGATATCTTGCACGCTTTTAGTAACTGTATATTGCTTCTCTGTCTTCTTCTCATAATCCTTTACAGTGACTTTCATATTCTTGTAGTTAAACCACCCTTCCTGGTCCTTTGTATAGCCACCTTCATCTATTTTTCGAATAAAACGATGAGGAATTACCTCTTTCTTTTCAAAATAACTCTCGTAGTTATCATATACTTTAAAAAACATCTTAGGCACACCTGTAGTATAACCAATTCCTTTAGCATGGTAAACAGGGACGCCATTCTGGACAGTATCTGTCAAACGCAAAGTAGCTATACCAGCATTTAATAACCCATAACTAATTCTAAATTTCAGGAATTCACCTTTATCAAAAGCCTTCACAGAAGATTGTGAGTACAGAATACTTGTGGTAAACACACACACAAGTAATATTAGAAGATTCTTTTTCATATTGGTTGTTTTTTATTCAAAAATAGCAAACAAAAAAACCCAGCCAAAGAAATGACTGAGTTTTTATGCTATTAACCAACCAAAAAACTATAAATTATGAAAAATTTATTACACTCAAATAAAGCTTATGACGACCTTATTTTTGCGAGTGCAAATGTATAGCTTTTTACGGACTATTACCACCCTAATTGGTTTTTAACTTTTATTTAACCAAACAAGTCTCCAAAAGACCTGTTTTAATATTTAATTAACTGAATCTTAAAGTGTTCCTCTTTTCTCTTGTTCACGCTCTATTGACTCAAATAAGGCTTTAAAGTTACCTGCACCAAATCCTCTTGCTCCCATTCTCTGAATAATTTCGAAGAATAAAGTCGGTCTATCCTCTACAGGCTTCGTAAATATCTGTAATAAATATCCTTCTTCATCGGCGTCAATCATGATACCGAGCTTCTGAAGTTCTTTAATATCCTCCTTCATCATATCCATATGTACCCCTAGTCGAGCAGGTATCATATCATAATATGCTTGTGGTGGAGCAGATAAAAACTCAACTCCTCTATCTTTCATCGCAGCTACAGTCTTAATGATATCATCGGTAGCTACAGCGATATGTTGTACTCCAGGACCATTATAGAAGTCTAAATACTCTTCTACTTGTGATCTTTTCGCACCTTCTGCAGGCTCATTAATAGGGAATTTAATACGCCCATTGCCATTAGACATTACCTTACTCATTAAGGCAGAATACTCCGTATTGATTTGTTTATCATCGAAAGATAAGAAGTTTACGAATCCCATCACATCCTCATACCACTTTACCCAAGTATTCATCTCATTCCATCCCACATTACCTACCATGTGATCTACGTATTTTAATCCAACCGGAGTAGGGTTATAATCACTCTCCCATTTTTTAAATCCTGGTAAGAATGTACCTGTATAATTCTTGCGTTCTACGAACATATGTACCGTCTCACCATACGTATAGATACCTGCACGCACTACTTCACCGAACTCATCTTTCTCTACAGTAGGTGCCATAAATGACTTTGCACCACGACTAGTTGTTTCTTCATACGCTTTGCGAGCATCTTCCACCCATAATGCCACCACTTTTACACCATCACCATGTTGTACGATATGGTTATTTAATTCTGACTCTGCCGTTAAAGGTGTAGTCAATACTATTCTGATTTTATCCTGTACCAACACGTAAGACGCTCTATCTCTTACTCCTGTCTCTAATCCGGCATACGCCAAAGATTGAAAACCAAAAGCTGTTTTATAAAAATGAGCCGCCTGCTTAGCATTTCCTACAATAAATTCTACGTAATCTGTTCCTAATAGAGGCAAGAAATCTTGCGCTCCTTCAAATATTTTTTCTAAGCCAAATTCAACTGACTTTACTTCTTTACTCATAATATATAGTTTTTAGGTTGTTGTTTGATTCTTATTTCTCAGGTTCTAACCACGATTGGTAATATTGTTCATCTGCTATCTTCATCGCCTCTTCAGTTACCATAAGAGGTTTAAAAGTATCTACCATCACTGCCAATTCTTGTGTTTCAGTCTTACCTATCGAACGCTCTGCTGCACCAGGATGTGGTCCATGAGGTATACCTGCAGGATGCAGAGAGATATGCCCTGGAGCGATATCATTACGACTCATAAAGTCTCCATCTACATAATACAACACCTCATCACTATCAATATTACTGTGGTTATAAGGCGCTGGAATAGAATCTGGATGATAGTCATATAGACGTGGTACAAAAGAACACACTACGAATGCATCTGTCTCAAATGTCTGATGCACTGGTGGTGGTTGGTGAATCCTCCCAGTTATCGGTTCGAAGTCATGAATAGAGAATGCATATGGATAATTATACCCATCATATCCCACAACATCAAAAGGATGTGTAGCATAGACCATCTCAAATATCTCATCTTGCTTTCTTACTTTAATAAGAAAATCTCCTGTCTCATTAAAAGTTTCTAATACATCCGGGCGCCTGATATCACGCTCACAGAATGGAGAGTGCTCTAATAACTGTCCAAACCAATTGCGATAGCGCTTAGGAGTATAGATAGGACGTCTAGACTCTACGATAAATAGTCTATTATCTTCCGTATCAAAATCGATCTGATAAATAATTCCTCGAGGTATCAGCAGGTAGTCACCATACTTAAAAGTAAGGTTACCTAACATCGTACGCAATGTACCTGTCCCCTTATGAATAAAAATTAATTCATCAGAATCCGTGTTTTTATAAAAGTAATCTCTTAATGATTGTTTAGGTGCCGCTAATACAATGGTACAGTCACTATTGGTCAAAACTGCTTTTCGGCTTTCTAAATAATCATTCTCAGGAGCTACCTGAAAACCACGTAAACGATAAGATTGAATGTGATTAGACTTTGCTATTTTAGGCGCAATACTATACTGTCCTAAAATCTTCTTTACCTGAGTAGGTCGGTGCTCGTGATACATATTGGTATACATACCATCGAAGCCAATTGTACCAAACAATTGCTCATAATATAAGTCCCCATTTTCCTTTCGGAATACGGTGTGACGTTTAGGGGGAATACTCCCTAAGTGATGATATAAAGGCATAATTACTTAATATTTTTGGTTGGTGATTCAGATTCCTGATTAAACATAAAAGAATAGACAACGTCAAGCATACAAGGCAATGCATCTAAAGATATCTTGTGAAGTCAACCTCAACAGAGCTGCCAGGTCAAAATGTATAGAAAGGTGTAGCTATAAAAGTCATAATAAGCTACTACACTACATACACTAGGGTACATTACAACATTTGGCTAATGTTTAATTAGGAATAATATAAAAAGTAAAAGTACTCATTCAGGCTTGCGCTTGATGAGAAACTTTAAATAAGCCAATAAACCGTCCCATTGTGTTTTCATAATAACACAAATATCGAAATAAAAATGAATTATACAATTTTTTGTCCAAATATATTTTACATATCAACAACAAAATACAAATTATATACACATATCAACAAACAACGTCTTCACATTCTGAGACAATAAAAAAACGGGTATAGTAAAACTATTCGTTTTACTATACCCGTTTTTAATCTAATCTTACTCACCTAGAACCAGAATCCTACTGAGAATATAGTATAAGTACTACCTGTCTCTGGAGAATACGTAAACTTAGCCTCTATAGGTCCTATCATACTCTGCATTCCATATCCTACTGCATACCCAGAATACTTCGCCTTAGTGAACCAGTCTGAACTTGAAAAAATCTTCTCTCCTGCATTCGCATAATTAGCAGTAAAATTAATATGGTGCTTCTTGAATATTTCATAATCAAAAGTAATACCTCCCATAATGAAAGAATCTCCTCCGATACCTAATAATTCATATCCGAAGAAAGGAATAACGTTATCTCGATCTGCAAATCCATATCCCCCTAAAGCATATCCAAATCCAAGACTTGGAGTAGTTCCTATCACAGTTCCTAACCTTGATTTGATATCTACTGCTAACTTATCTGTGATACGCGTAGCATATCCTATTTGTCCAGTTAGTGTCGAAAAGTTATCAAATTCATGTGGAACATAATTCTCATGTTCTGTTGAATAAAAATAGTTTTTATACTCTCCCTTAAATAAGAATCCTTTGCGTGGAAAATACTTATTGTCATAAGTATCCATCGTTACATTCGCAAACCCACCTAAATAGTGATTCCTATCAAACTTTGAGTTAGGTAAATTTAAAGTCTTACTTCTAATATCTAAGAATCTGTGTTCAAAACCTATATTCAACAAATACTTCTGCTGATAAAAAGTCTGGAAATATAACTTATTTTCTAAATCTGCATAATCTACCCCAAACATAGCAGGCGCATTCTCTATATTCATCTCTCCTCCACTAGTCCCAACTAACATGGTATAAGGCAGATCTCGACTAAACTGATTATATTTAGAAGAAACTCCTACACTCCAGTAGAATCCATTATCGACAAAATAATTGAAGTTATAACGAACATTATCTCCTAATGCTAAATCTAATGAAGCAACATCACTTTTCGTAAAAAGATTCTTCTGAGTAACATTCACTAAAGCTGCTGCTTTATATAATCCATCATAGTGTACACCGAGTTTTAGATAACGATTAACAGGATTCTCCACTAATTCCATTTTCATCTTATCCTTATCTCCATCTTCTTCAAACTTGTAGGTCATACTACTAAAGTTCTCAGTACCATTTAGCTGTGTGATACCATTTGCTAGTTGATCAAAAGAAATCTT
Source organism: Myroides sp. C4067 (assembly GCF_038039665.1). Classification (NCBI taxonomy): domain Bacteria; kingdom Pseudomonadati; phylum Bacteroidota; class Flavobacteriia; order Flavobacteriales; family Flavobacteriaceae; genus Myroides; species Myroides sp. C4067. The sequence goes on along the minus strand of NZ_JBBPHJ010000003.1, from coordinate 95,452 downwards.
ACTATTAGGTTTAAACCCTAATTTACCATGTATATATCTACGAGTATACTTGTTTAACCCTTTAATATCAATACTAGTAATTGCTATTGAATCTGACTCTTTCGGAACATAATGATCTTTCACTACGTTCTTATCTCCTCCTAATAATTTTAAGTCTACAATAACCTTATTCGCCGCATTAACTCCTCTCTCAATAATAGGTTCTCCCTTATCAAATGACACCACAGTATAACCAACAATATCAGGCTTAATGTACACATCTGTTTTAGGAAGTTTATTCTTCATCTGATTAATCGTAGAGTAATTCGATATCTGTAATAACAAATCTGGAGCTCCTTCTATTTCTTCTATTGTTTTAAGGTCGTCTTGTACATCAACACCTATTACAATATCAGCCCCCATTTCTCGTAACTGATCGATAGGATAGTTATTCACAACTCCTCCATCTATTAAGTATTTTCCATCTATCTTCACTGGAGCAAATAATGAAGGGAACGCTCCACTAGCTAAAATAACCTGTGGTAAATATCCCTCTTTTAAAACAACTCCTTCTCCTGTCTCTAAATCAGTTGCAATACATAAAAACGGAATCTGTAACTCACTAAAATCTCTAACATGACGAACGTGAGCTAATAGCTTATTCATCAGGTTATAGTTATACATCCCTCTAGACAACGCTTTTGGAAATCCTATTCTAAACTTATCAAAGGGTAAAGTCAACGCATAAATCTCATCATTCTTTTTTTCATAAAACGATTTAGAGATACGAGGAATATAATCCTTTATCAAGGCCGATACATCAATACTATTAAAAATAGAGTCTAACTCTTTTGCAGTATATCCAGAAGCATATAATCCTCCTACGATGGCTCCCATACTAGTACCAGCGATATAATCTACTTTTACTCCCTCTTCTTCAAGTACCTTTAGCACTCCGATATGAGCTAATCCTTTAGCACCACCTCCACTCAGTACTAAACCTACTTTTGGCCTATCTTTCTCTCCCTCTGAAGCATAACTATTTGATGCTAAAAGGATAGAGCAAAATACTAGTAATATTATTCTATGCATCACTATGTTAATTTTTCCTCTAATTTACTTGAAAAAAATCAAATACAAGCTTCCCTTTTGACTTTCCTATTACTTTTTCTAAGTCTTCTAAGCTAGCTTCTTTGATTCTCTTTGTTGATTTAAAATGATTCATCAGTGTTGTTTTAGTTTTCTCCCCTACACCACTGATTCCATCGAGCTCACTTGTTATTGCGTTCTTACTGCGTTGGTTTCTATGAAATGTCAAACCAAATCGGTGTGCTTCATCTCTAAGATGTATGATCACCTTCATCGTCTCAGATCGCTTATCTAAATACAGAGGAACACTATCTCCTGGATAGAAGATTTCTTCTAATCGCTCTGCTAAACTGATAATAGCCACCTTTCCTCTGATGCCTAATCGCTCAAGACAATTAACCGCAACACCTAACTGTCCCTTACCTCCATCTATCACGATAAGATCAGGTAATGGTTGTCCTTCCTCTATCACGCGCTTATAACGTCTATACACGATCTCCTCCATCGTATCATAGTCATTAGGCCCATCTACAGTCTTCACATTGAAGTGGCGATAGTCTTTCTTACTAGGTTTTCCGTCTTTAAAGACAACACAAGCAGACACAGGATTAGTCCCTTGTATATTCGAGTTATCAAAACACTCTATATGACGTGGCTCTACATGCATACGCAAGTCCTTCTTCATCTGTGTCATGATACGGTTCACATGACGCTCAGGATCCACTATCTTAATCTGTTTAAGCTGATCTATTCTATAATACTTAGCATTGCGCTCTGATAAGTCTAGTAATTTCTTCTTGTCCCCAAGCTTAGGTACAGTCACATGTATCCCTTCTTGTACCTCAACATCGAAAGGAACGATAATCTCTTTTGAATTCAAGTGAAAGCGCTCTCTTAATTCCGTAATCGCAAGCTCTAATAACTCTTCATCTGTCTCGTCTAATTTCTTCTTCAACTCCATCGTATGCGAACGAATGATCGCACCATAAGACACTTGTAAGAAATTCACATAAGCAGCTCCTTCATCCGAGATGATAGAGAACACATCTACATTGCTAATCTTAGAGCTAACAATAGTAGACTTAGACTGATAATTCTCTAACAGATCTATTTTATCCTTGACCTTTTGTGCTTCCTCAAACTCCATATTAGAAGCCAACTCCATCATATAATCCTTAAACTCCTTTAAACTCTCTTTAAAATTCCCTTTCAAGATATCTCGGATAGCTCTGATCTTATTGTCGTATTGCTTATCACTCTCGCGCTCTTCACATGGCCCACCACAGTTACCGATATGATACTCTAAGCATACCTTATACTTCCCACTGCGCACATTACTAGTCGTCAAATCTAGATTACACGTACGCAACGGATACAATTCTTTAATCAAATCAATCAGCGTATGTACAGTCTTGATACTCGTATAAGGCCCGAAGTACTCTGATCCATCCTTCACCATACGACGTGTAGTAAACACTCTCGGAAAGGGTTCTTTCTTAATACATATCCACGGATAACTCTTATCGTCCTTTAGCAATACATTATAACGTGGCTGTAACTGCTTGATCAAGTTATTTTCTAGCAGTAATGCATCTGTCTCAGTAGGCACAACGATATGCTTTATCGTCACAATCTTCTTCACCAACACATTGGTCTTGGCGTTATCATGTATTTTATTAAAGTACGAACTAACCCGTTTCTTTAAGTTTTTAGCCTTACCTACATACAGTATCTTATCATCCTTATCATAGTATTGATATACTCCTGGCTGATCTGGTAATGTCTGTATCTGTACTGCTAAAGAAGGTGAAACCTGCATAAGTAAATATTATACTCACAAAAATACTAAAACTATTTCCTTTGCTAAAAAAACTGTTCAGTTTATACAAGACGCTACGCTTAATTAGGAGTTAATAATCAGTGCCTACGGCATAATGAAATATAGAATATGTATTCTCATATAGCATCACACACGATATTCCACCAGACATATAAGGTACAGATGCAATTAAACCAACATGCCTCCTCTCACATTCACTAAAAACATCTACTAGACATTTTTTGAATACTCTATCCTATGTCACACAGCGCGCCAAACCATAACAACAATCTATGTCATGCTGACGAAGGAAGCATCTCACAAGTAACTCAAAGTGAAGATATTATTTTTCGCATATTTAAACTCCGCACGAACTGTATATGAAAGAAAGACTATACACAAAACGTTACTCGGTATCTCACTAAGCTTTATTACTTCATTACATTCACACTTCAACTTAGACATACTATATCATTTTTTAGTTAATAAAAGTCTAAACACAACCACATCGCCTCCTTCTTAAAGGTAATCTCATACTGTTGACCATCAGTAGTACAAACAACCATATTAACACTATCTTCAACTACACTGATGGACAATATATTACTTATGACAGCGAGATTAGCGCTTAGCCCCTCATTCTTTATAGAACAATCTAATTTATTTTTCACTTCATCCCATTCGTCTATAATTAATAAACATGAACTATTAATCTCTTTCCCTTTTACAGAATCATAATAACCATCAAAGCTTAACTCCATACGTTTCTTTTTATTATCATATACAAACTTTGTCACCTCCTTATCTTGAAAGGCACGCAACAGTTTATCGTTCTCGATTAAGTCAATCTTTTGCTCTTTTAACCAATCAGCATAGTCATCAACAAAACCTTCAAAATACTCTTGTTCAAAATTGATATCTGCATTCATCTGTACTAGGAGACTCATAAATTCTTTATCCATATAATAAGATGGTATAATCCCATAGTTTATATCCGCTATTACATCTAACTCCATCATTAAATCATTCTCTTGAATATACTTACTGATAATATCCACTTTCGTCCCAAAGCTTTCTTTGAACAAATCTACTAATGGTGCTAAGTCTCTTGTTATTAAATTATCAAACTCATATTGCCAACAAGTCTTCTTACGTCCTAAACTGTATGGATATTGTGTTGTATCATCACCCTTCAACCAAAAATTAGTAGGACTAATACCCACTAATTCTGAAAAACGTGCACTATCTAGCTTATCCCCTGTAACAGTAACAACAAGCTTTAAACAAGTCGGATACTCTTCTTGGTTCAGTGTCAAGAAATAATTAAGTTTTGCACAATAACTTCCTTTTTCTATTGCTTGCTTAAAATAATCTCTTGCTCTAGTGATATTATTCTTAACACCATCATGACTACTAATGAGAGTACCTATTCCATTATACCCATCTGCATATCCCAATTGCCCCGCTCTAAAATAAAAGTATAAACTTCGAAAACTATACTTATTTGGTTCTTTATCATTAGCTTCATCATAATATAATGCAAGATCATAATACTCCTCACCTGTATTAGCTCTAAATGCTTTTTCGCGTTTTTCTAATTCTTCTTCCTTATTCATACTGTTCTAATTTATTATACAACATTCCATACCTACCACTACTATCAAAATAAACCTCATCATCCATATCGTCATCACCATTATCCATACGACAGATATAAGATTCAAATGAATATCTCTCCTTAACAAGATCTAACCTACACTTTAGAATATCTAATCTCTCTTTATCTGTCCTTCCTTCAATATCTCCTAAAGCAAAAAACATCAATAACTCAGTCATACCTTCATCTTTAGTAATATCTACAAATAAATTAGGAATACAGTACCCATCAAAGACAACCTCTTCTACACCAAAACCAAAATTCAGATAAGTAGCCCGATTCAACATATCTATATCAAAGTACATTGCTTCTATCTCAACGTTGTCATATATCACACAACTAAAATTACGAGACTTTTCTAATAACAATGACACGAGCTCTAACTGTCTCTCTCGAAACGTCCCATAAAATACTACATCAATTAATTCTGCTGACTGCATAATAACTCTTTTAAGTTTAGCCCTACGACAACCCGCAGACCCCATTTTTACATATTTTAATCTGGAACATTAAAAACTAATCAAACACCGAGTCTAACACTCCATAAACCTCTTCACTACACTTAAATACTAGAGTACGACTACCTTGTATCTGTATAGATACCCTCCCCTTATGATAAACAAAGTTCACCTCCTTTAGATCAATACTCCCTTTTCCGAAATAGCGTCCTCTTCCGATATGATAAGTCATGCGTCTACTGCTCTTTGAGATAAAAAGAGTACCACATTCTTCACCACCTTTCAGGATAAGAAAAGAGACTGCTTCATCATTCACATTAGAGAGGATTAATTCATAACTACTGAATAAGTGACTAAGTCCAAACACCATTATTATCTAATTTAAAACACATTAAATGTACTCATTTATCTTGTTACAAAACTCAATTATTCAAACATGTAGCTCACGTTGTTGCGGATTTATAATATGTGACTTTACTTACTGTGACACGCAAAATATTGCATCTCTACTTGCTAGTGTGGACTTGTAACCCATGCCATGTATCACTTGGAGAGGATTTGTAATACGTGCCTTTACTTACTGTGACACGCAAAATATTGCGTCTCTACTTGCTAATGTGGACTTACAACCTATGTCATGTGTCACTTGACGAGGCTTTGTTGTCTCTGACATGTCCTTCCCTATCATCCCGATATGCTCCCTAGTTGATAGGCTAGTGATAGGCTTATTTATAGCACTTTTTAGCCGAGCACATGCCCATCACATGCCGACCACAAGCCGACCACCCCTAAAAAAGCACTAAAAACACCACTAGTAACGATTTGTCTCTTTCGATTAAAACACGAATGCGAAACTTTTAATATCTTCACAGTTCCAAAATTGTTAGAAAGATGACTATACTAGATGAAACAATACATCCTGGTGAAACCAAGACTTTAAACCTTGAAATCGCAAGATTACACACAGCTACTAAACTTAAAATACCTGTTATCGTATCTAGAGCTAGACTAGACGGTCCTACCGTATTACTCTCTGCTGGACTACACGGTGATGAGCTGAACGGGGTGGATATCGTACGTCAGATAGTACATCGTGGGATGAATGTCCCTAAGCGAGGTACGATTATTTGTATCCCTGTGATTAATATATTTGGGTTTATTAACCAATCTAGAGAGTTCCCAGATGGGAGAGATATGAACAGGGTATTCCCAGGTAGTAAGACTGGTTCACTAGCAGGGCGCTTTGCCCATTATCTTGTGAACTATATCTTGCCTCATGTAGACTATGCTATCGACTTTCACGCAGGAGGTGCAAGTAGATTTAACGCTCCTCAAATCAGAATCGCTCCAGAAAACCTAGAGTTAGAAGAGTTAGCGACTATCTTTCACCCACCCTTCTTGTTGTACTCAGCACAGATAGCAGGTTCTTTTAGAAATGCGTGTGCTAAGAAAGGTATCAAAATGCTATTATTCGAAGGAGGAAAGTCCTTAGATATTAACTCTGATGTATCTGAAATGGGAGTAGAAGGTACCAAGCGATTCTTACACTCTTTTGATATGCTGAAAGATGAGTTTAGCATCTGTCCTCCTAAAGAGGATATGACCATCATCACCAACTCTATTTGGGTACGTGCTAAGCGTTCTGGATTATTACACGATCAGGTAAAAATAGGTTCGTATGTAGAAAAAGGAGCTGTGCTAGCAGAGGTATCTGACCCGTATGGAAAAGAAAACACAACAATCAAAGCACCGAATGCAGGCTATGTAATCAATGTAAATGATGCTCCTATAGTCTATCAAGGAGATGCAGTATTTCACATCTCAAAAACATTAAAAAAATGAATAAAGAAGAATTAAGATTAAAACATAAAGCTCTTCGCGATAACTTAGACTTAGATAAAATAGATGATCTAAGTTTAGAAATCGCAAATCAAGCACTACAGTTACCGATCTGGGATAAGGTGAACTACCACCTGTTTCTAAGTATTCGAAATAAAAAGGAAATAGATACAGAATACCTACTGCAGATACTAGCGGGTAAGGATAAGAATACTATCTTATCTAAATCTGACTTTAAGGAGGGAACATTATCACATTACCTCTTGACGGACAACACTACGATTAAAGTCAATAGTTATGGTATTCCTGAACCTATAGACGGCATTCAAGTAAGCGAAAAACAACTTGATGTAGTCTTCATTCCCTTATTAGCTTATGACAAACAAGGGAACAGAATAGGCTATGGCAAGGGATTCTACGATAGATTTTTAGCAGAATGCAAGCCCGATGTCGTTAAAGTAGGACTGAGTTTCTTCCCACCAGAAGACCATATCAGTGATGTGAGAGAAGGAGATATTCCTCTTGACTATTGCATCACACCTACAGAAGTATATCGATTTTAATACATATAAAACGAGGCAATATTAAGGTATTGTCTCGTTCTTTTTATAGATCTATTTGAATACAGACACCTTGCTATTAGCCTTCTATCAACAGTTAAAACTAAATTAGGATTAGTGAGTTAGGGAAAATATTTTTATGTTTATTAAAAATATTAACCAATGATCAAAAACACTATCACCTTACTTACACTTTCTCTTGTAAGTTTAGCATGGGGACAGCAATCACCTAAATTTGCTTCTACCCCATCACTAAGCCCTGATGGAAAGACTACTTACTTTAGCTATAATGGCGATATATGGCAAGCTCCAACAGCTGGTGGAGAAGCTCTAAGAGTAACTGCCTTAGAAGGCAACGAGACTAACCCTCGCGTATCTCCTGATGGAAAATGGCTTGCATTCTCTTCTGACCAATACGGCAACAGAGACGTATTCTTAATGCCTCTAACAGGGGGACAAATCACACAACTTACTTACCACCAAGCTTCTGAAGATGTAGAGAGTTGGAGTTGGGATAGTAAGACGATTTACTTCACTTCTAATGCGAATAATAACTTTGGTTCTTATGCTATAGATATCAATGGTGGTACTCCTAAACCACTGTTCACCAACTACTTTAATAATACAAATGGATTAGTTGTTACTCCTGCTGGTGAGTACTTATTCACTAGTTCTATGGAGAGTGCTAGTCAGACTACTCGTAAACGTTATAAAGGAGAGAACAACCCAGATATACTAGGTTATAATCCTACAACTAAGGCATTCAAATCTTATACAGATTATGAAGGAAAGGATTTTAACCCTACAGTAGATAAGAATGGGAAGATATACTTCATCTCAGACGAGAACAATGGCAACTATAACTTATACACCTTCGAGAATGGGAAGAAAGTAGCCTTGACGAACTTCGATACTTCTATCAAGAAACCTTATGTATCAGCTGATGGTAGCAAAGTCGTTTTTGAGAAAGATTATATGATTTATGTACTTGACACAGCTACTAAGTCTATAACACCCCTAGCTACTTCTGTAAACACGAATAAAGCTATCGAGAAAGAGCAGTCTTATGCTGTAGAAGAAAATATGGAATACTTCGATGTGTCTCCTGATGCGAAGAAGATTGCATTCGTTAGTCGTGGGATATTATTCGTATCGGATATCGAAGGAAAATTCGTACAAGCAGTATCGGATGGTAAAGAACGTGTAATGGAAGTAAAATGGTTAAAGGACAACAAGACGCTACTATACAGTCAGACTTATAAAGGATACCAAAATTGGTTTAAAAGATCTGCTGATGGCAAGGGAACAGTTACTCAATTAACTTCTGATAATCGCAACAACAGAGACATTACTTTAAATAAAGAAATGACTAAAGCTGTATACCTAAGTGGTAGAGATGAAGTGAGATTATTAGACTTGACGACTTATACTTCTAAAGTAATAGTGAAAGATGAAATATGGGCATTCCAAAACTCTACTCCATCATTCTCTCCTAATGGGGAGTATGTACTATTCACTGCTAAGCGCAATTTCGAAGAGGACATCTTTGTACATCATATCGCAAAGAATGAGACAATTAACTTAACGAATACAGGTGTAGCAGAGTCTAGTCCTTACTGGTCTCCTAGTGGTAAGTATATCTACTTTATGAGTGATAGACTTAATCCTTCTTATCCTCTAGGGATGCAAAATCCTAGTATCTACCGATTCTCTGTAGACTGGCAGACAGATGCATTTAAGTCTGATCAGTTTGACAAACTATTCGTAGAAAAGAAAGAAGAGGATACAAAAGATACTAAGAAAAAGGACAAAAAGAAAAAACAAGACGATACCCCTAAAGTGAAGTCGATTAAGATAAACACAGAGGGATTACTTGACCGTATAGAGCAGGTAAGTGACCGTTTTGGTAACCAATATAATCCTATCGTATTCGCTGATGATAAGAAAGAGGTAGTGTTCTATAACACGAATCAAGAAAACGGAAAGGGCAATTTGTACAAAACAGTTTACGAAGACTTCGAAGATAATAAAAGTGAGAAAGTATTCGATAAACGCGCGAATCAGTTACTTCAACGTGACAAAAAAGTATATGCACTAATCAGTGGTAATATCTATAGCTTTGAGTTAAGTAAAGGAAAGCCTGAGCAGATTAAAATCAAACACAGCTTTACTAAAAACTTGGCAGATGAGTTCAACCAAATGTATTATGAGACATGGGCTGGTGTAGAGGAGAATTTCTATGACGAAACTTTCCACGGTATAGATTGGAATAATATGAAAGAGCAATTCGCTCAATATCTACCTGATGTTAATAGTAGAAATGACCTGCGTATCTTGCTGAACGATATGTTAGGAGAGTTAGGTTCTTCTCATTTAGGGTTTAATTCTTCTGGAAGTGAAGAAAAAACGAAATTAAGCTACAGATCTTATGAGACTGGTATCGTATTCAATACAGATAAGCCTTATCAAGTAGAGCGTATCGTACGTAAATCTCCTGCTTATGCTACAGACATAGATATTAAACCGGGGGATGTATTAACCAAAGTGAATGGGCATAAAGTAGATGAAAAGGCAAATAGAGATACTTATTTCACCTTCGCTAATAGTCAAGAAGAAATAAGCTTAACATTCAATAGAGGAGGAAAAGAGATTAATACAAAGCTACACCCTATCTCATTTGGAGACATGAAGTCACTACTGTATGACGAATGGATTTATACGAATAAACAACGTGTGAACAAGCTAAGTGATAATCGTATCGCATATACGTATATGAAGAATATGACATCACCTGAGTTAGACAGATTCTTACTAGATATGGTAGAACAAGAGGCTAATAAAGAAGGTGTAATCTTAGACTTGCGTTATAATACAGGAGGGAATGTACATGACAAGGTACTGAACTTCTTATCTCAAAGACCCTATCTACAATGGAAGTATAGAGAAGGTAAACTAACAGTACAGAGTAACTTCACCCCTAGTGGTAAGCCAATAGTATTGCTTATCAATGAATCGTCTCTGAGTGATGCCGAGATGACTGCTGCAGGGTTTAAAGCCTTAAAACTAGGTAAAATCATCGGTCAAGAAACGTATAGATGGATTATCTTCACTTCTGGTAAGAGCTTAGTAGACGGCTCATCGTATAGATTACCATCATGGGGTACTTATACATTGGATGGGCAGAACCTAGAGAAAACAGGTGTTGCACCTGATATCTATGTTAAAAACACATTCGTAGATAGATTAAATGACAATGATCCTCAATTAGAGAGAGCTATTCAAGAAATCTTGAAAGACATTAAATAATACAGTAAAGGCTTCCCTCAGGAAGCCTTTATACTTTTATAACTTAGTCTATAGTGAACACTCCTACTCTACAATGTGCTTAAAGATTGATTTAAGCAACGAATGATCTACATCTAACCCAATCCTCTACATATAAAAAAAGGCTCCCTAAAAGAGAGCCATATTGTTAGTTTTTAAAAACTTTTTTACTAAATACGATTAAGATACCTACTCCTACTGATATAGCTACATCCGCAATATTAAAAATAGCATTGAAGAAAGTAAAGTAGTTTCCTCCCCAGATAGGTAACCACTCAGGTAGATATCCTTTCCAGATAGGGAAATAGAACATATCTACTACCTTACCGTGAAACCAACTACCATAAGGCTGATCTGAGAACATCGTTGCTATCTGCCCAGGTGTACTCTCATTAAAGATAACTCCGTAGAATATCGAGTCAATAATATTACCTAATGCTCCTGCCATAATTAAAGCAATAGCGACAATAAGATAATTAGAAGCTTTCTTCTTGAAAGAATCATTTAACCACCATGCAATACCACATACAGCCACTATTCTGAATAATGTCAAAGCAAGTTTACCATAATCTCCTGGTAACTCTACCCCCCAGGCCATACCCTCATTCTCTATAAAATGAATGCGAAACCAATCAAAAACGACTATCTCATCATTTAATAAAAAATTAGTTTTAATATATATCTTCAATAGCTGATCTAGTATCAATACTATCAAAACAAGTAGGTAAGCTCTCTTTAACGACATTTTTCTTTATTTACAAGGAACAAATGTAGTTATTTTATCACATAAAAAAAACGCTCCATTAGGAGCGTTTTTAAATTTATTAAAGATTAACGTTGCAGATTCTTTGCCTCGATACTCATAGTAGCATGTGGAACTAATTTCAATCTTTCTTTATCGATTAGTTTCCCTGTTACTTTACATATACCGTAAGTCTTGTTTTCAATACGGATTAATGCATTTTTTAAATCACGAATAAACTTCTCTTGACGTATTGCTAACTGAGCATTCGCTTCTTTAGACATTGTTTCGCTTCCTTCTTCAAACGCTTTGAATGTAGGTGATGTATCATCTGTACCATTATTCAAATCATTCATATAGGCGCTTTTAATTAATTCTAAATCTGCTTGAGCTTTCTCAATCTTAGCCGATATTAACACCTTAAATTCAGCTAAATCTGCATCAGAATAACGTACAATTTCACCTACTTCTTTCATAATTTTAATTATTTTAAAATTAACACTCGCGTTTTTAGCTCATCAAACTCTACATCTACACCCTCGCTCAACTCAATCACGAATTCTAATGTGTGTGTTAGTGTTTCAGACTTGATATAGTCCTCATTCGCTAAAACAGCCTCTTTTATTTCTTTTTCTTCTAGTATTTTTACTACAATCTTATCAGTAACTTCAAATCCAGAGTCTTTTCTGATGTTCTGAATTCTATTTACTAACTCTCTTGAGATACCTTCTTTTCTCAATTCAGGACTGATAGTTATGTCTAATGCCACTGTTAGTCCAGCTTCGTTAGCAACTAGCCACCCTTCAATATCTTGAGAAGTAATCTCTACATCTGCTACTGTTAAAGTAACACTTTTTTCTGATAGTTCTAATGTAATCTCACCATTTCTTTCAAGTAATGCGATTTCTTCCTGCCCAAAACCTTGTATCTTATTCGCAATCAGCCCCATATCCTTACCAAATCGTGGCCCTAATGTTTTAAAGTTAGGTTTGATCTGTTTTACTAAGATACCTGAAGCATCATCTAGTAATTCGATTTCTTTCACATTAACCTCAGCTTTGATTAGATCAGCGATAGCTAATATCTCATTTCTTTGGTTATCATCTAATACAGGAATCATTACTCTCTGTAGTGGTTGACGTACCTTAATCATTTCTTTCTTACGAAGTGATAACACTAATGAAGAAATGATTTGAGCTTTTTGCATTCTGCTTTCTAATGCTTTATCAACGAATTCTTCCTTGAATTCAGGGAAGTTAGCCAAATGTACAGATTCGAAACTTTCTCCATGTGTCGCTAAAGTTAAGTCTCTGTAAAGTTTATCCATGAAGAATGGAGCAATAGGAGAACCTAATTTAGCTACAGTTAATAAACATGTATACAATGTTTGGTAAGCTGCTATTTTATCTTGTGCATATTCACCTTTCCAGAATCTTCTTCTACATAAGCGAACATACCAGTTACTCAAGTTCTCTGTAACAAAATCAGTAATCGCGCGGGCTGCTTTCGTTGGCTCATACTCTGCATAGAACTCATCTACACGTTGTACTAAAGTATTTAACTCAGATAAGATCCATCTATCTATCTCAGGTCTTTCTGCTAATGGAATGTCTTGCTCTTCATACTTAAATCCATCGATATTAGCATATAACGCAAAGAAGTTATAAGTATTATATAATGTCCCGAAGAACTTTCTTCTTACTTCTGTAATACCATCAAGGTCAAACTTCAAGTTATCCCATGGATTCGCATTCGAAATCATATACCAACGCGTAGCATCAGGTCCGTGCTCAGCTAATGTATCGAATGGATCAACAGTATTACCTAAACTCTTAGACATCTTCAATCCGTTCTTATCTAACACTAATCCGTTAGATACTACATTCTTATATGCTTTAGTATCGAATACTAATGTAGCAATAGCGTGTAATGTATAGAACCATCCACGTGTCTGGTCAACTCCCTCAGCGATAAAGTCTGCAGGATATGATTTATTATTGTCTATTAAATCTTTATTCTCAAATGGATAGTGCCATTGTGCATAAGGCATAGATCCAGAATCAAACCAAACGTCAATTAAGTCTGCCTCACGACGCATAGTTTTACCAGAAGGAGATACTAATACGATATTATCCACTACATTTTTATGTAAATCAACTTTATCATAGTTCTCTTCACTCATATCTCCTACTACGAATCCTTCAAAAGGATTAGCTGTTTGGATACCAGCAGCCATAGATTTATTAATCTCATTCATTAACTCTTCTACAGATCCTACTACAAGCTCTTCTGTCTTATCTTCAGATCTCCAGATAGGTAATGGAATACCCCAGAAACGAGAACGAGATAAGTTCCAATCATTTGCATTCTTAATCCAGTTACCAAAACGTCCTTCTCCAGTCGCTTTAGGCTTCCAGTTCACTTCTTCGTTTAATTCGAACATACGCTCTTTTACCTCAGTGATCTTGATAAACCAAGAGTCTAATGGGTAATATAATACAGGTTTGTTCGTTCTCCAACAATGTGGGTAACTGTGAACATACTTCTCTACTTTGAAAGCTTTGTTTTCTTCTTTTAAACGAATAGCTATTTCTACGTCTACAGAGCGCTCAGGTGCTTGTCCTTCATCATAGTATTCATTCTTCACATACTTACCTCCTAAGTCACCAAGCTCTTTAACAAAACGACCTTGTAAGTCTACTAATGGAACTGGGTTCTCATCAGCGTCAAGGATAAGCATAGGTGGTACTTCTGGTGTAGCTTCTTTAGCTACCTTAGCATCATCTGCACCAAAAGTAGGAGCTGTATGTACGATACCTGTACCATCTTCTGTAGTAACGAAGTCTCCAGAAATTACTCTGAATGCGTTCTCAGGGTTTTGGTATGGTAATACATAAGGCAATAACTGCTCATACTTAGCTCCCACTAAGTCAGCACCTTTAAATTCCTTAACTACTAAGTAAGGAATCTTTTTATCACCTTCTTTATATGCGTTTAATTCTTCTTCTGTTTCTACAGCTGCAAACTTACCAGCGAACTGCTTACCAACTAATGGTTTACCTAATACTACATTAATCGCCTCACCCGTATATTGGTTAAACGACTTCACTAATACATAGTCAATCTTAGGTCCTACAGTCAATGCTGTATTCGATGGTAATGTCCATGGAGTAGTCGTCCAAGCTAAGAAATGAATAGTACCGAATCCTTTTAAGAACTCAGGTAATGTCTCATCAATAGCTTTAAACTGTGCTACGATAGTTGTATCTGTGATATCTTTATATGCTCCAGGTTGGTTAATCTCATGTGATGATAGACCTGTACCTGCTTTAGGAGAATATGGTTGGATAGTATATCCTTTGTATAACAAGTCTTTATCATAGATTTGTTTTAACAACCACCATACTGATTCCATATATTTAGACTTGTATGTCACGTAAGGATCGTTCATATCTACCCAATACCCCATCTTCTCAGTAAGGTCATTCCATAGATCTGTATAACGCATTACAGTACGTTTACACGCTTGGTTGTATTCTTCTACTGTAATTTTAGTTCCGATATCTTCTTTCGTGATTCCAAGTTCTTTCTCTGTACCTAACTCTACAGGTAGTCCATGCGTATCCCATCCAGCTTTACGCTTTACTTGGAACCCCTTTTGAGTTTTATAACGACAAAAAATATCCTTAATAGCACGAGCCATCACGTGGTGAATTCCTGGTTTACCATTTGCTGAAGGTGGGCCTTCGAAAAACACGAAAGGTTTATTATCCTCTCTAGTACTAATACTTTTTTCGAATATTGATTGTTCTTTCCAAAACTCTAGCATCTCCGATGCTACCCCTGACATGTCAAGATTCTTATATTCTGTAAATTTAGTGCTCATCGTTATTATTATAATATTTTTTAATCAATTTTGCGAATTTAAACAAATTACTTCAATATCTCCCTAATTAATTGGTAGGAAAAACATTAAAATATTTAGTTAGAGAAGACTTCTTTTAAAACTTCTAAAGAATTAGGCTTTCTGAAGTCATTTAGGTGCTGTTCATAATAACTAATTATCATGGTTAACAGTCTCTTCCGATCCTTATTATTAAAGACTTTCTGGTCACTAGAGAAGCCTAATTCAATCAATTTTCTAAACAAAAAGGTCGGTTCTTCATCAAAACAACAGGGAGAAAAGTGATCAGTAAACACTCCTTCTTCCCAGTTAAAATAAAGCTTACTTTTTCCTTCCGATGCAGGGTAAAACCCAAAGTACTTCGTCAATTCTACCATCAAAATCAAGTGGAAATTAGCTACCTCATCATGGGTATCAAACCACAGTAAAGCCGCTTCTAGAAAAGTAAAGAAATCCTTATCTACAACAGGCTCTCTAAATACTGAGTGCAATACTTCTCCGATAAAGATAGCGATACAATTCTTGTTGTAATTATAATAGATATCTTGATATACATGAGCTGTTTTAACCTCCTTAAAATACTCTAGCCCTCCTTTATTCTTATAAACAAAGTCAATATCTAATATCGTCAAAGGTTGAAAATAAGCTATTTTCTGTGCAGACTTCCCTTTGGCAAAAGCATTGCGAACAAAGAAACTCACCATACCTGCCTCTTCTGTAAAGCACTTTACGATTAAGCTCTTCTCTTGATATTTTAAAGCACTAAGTACAATTGCTTTAGTCTTTATCTGCATCTATTCTCTTTTAATAATCTAAAATACGTCTTCTTCATCTAATTGTGTGCAAAAGTACTAAAATAAAACAGACCTAACATATAAAGGCACTGCTTCAACTGGCTCAAAATATCTCCCCTAAAGCATTATAATACAGTGCAAATACATCCTAAAAAAGAGACTAGCGAAATCTTACAATATGAGACTATAATCATAACAATTTTCATAGCTTTGCACATACCTATGAAAAAAAGCATGAAAAAAATCTTACTAATTCTATTCCTTTCAATAGCTGTAACCAGCTGTATGAAAGAGAAGAGTTTCTCTTTTGAGGAAAAAGTGTACCAGAAGATACTACTAGACACTTGTGTTGAGGAGGACTGTACTGAGATTAAGATTACAACAGCAGAGATAGTCGATCCTCAAAATGAAATAGCAGACAGAATCAACAAGGATAACCTCTCTATCATTAATGAGATTCTCTCTTTTGAAAATGAGAAGAAACAGGCTACTAACTATGACAGTATTGTAATCTCGTTTACGAATGCTTATACCAATATGGTTAAGAAATTTCCTAAAGCGACAATACCTTGGCAAGCGAAAGCGAATAATATCGTAACCTTCTACGGGGACAACTTAGTCAGCTTTGCCTTAGATTACTATATTTTCACAGGAGGAGCTAACGGATTTCAAGGAGAGAAAACGATGCACTATAACCCTGCTACAGGAGAACAATACAGTAAGGAGCAGTTGTTTAAAAACTATGGGGACTTCAAAAAACTAGTGATCAACAAGTTAAAAGAATTAAATGATAACGGTAAAGAGAAGGCTACTAATATAAGCGAACTATCACTAGAAGAAGATTCTCTAGAGATGCCAGAGAACATCTTTATCTATGAAGATAGTGTAGTACTTAACTTTACTACTGCAGATGTAAGCACAGTTGCAAGCAAGGTAATCACCATCTCATTCACACAAGAAGAAATAGTCCCTTACCTAAGCTTTGAACTAAAACCTAAGCCAAACACAAATAAATAATACCCGCTAAACAAAGAGTTGTGAGCATTTATAAAAAGATATTTAAACAAACGGCTATCTACGGATTAGCAGCAGTATTCCCTAAAGTAATTGGGTTCTTCCTAGTTCCTTTTCACACAGACTTGATGCAAAATAACGACTATGGTCAGTATAGTGTTATTTTCTCTATTATGATGTTTCTAAATGTGATACTTTCATTTGGGATGGAGACCGCCTTCTTTAGATTTTATAATAAACAAGAGGATAAGAAAGAGGTTATTAATAACAGTTTATTATTCCTTGGATGCACCACTTTACTATTCGCCATAATTAGCGTATTGACCTTAGATTTTTGGGCTTCTATCCTTAGTGTATCAAATGAACTATTATACTATGTACTCTTTATTTTAGTACTAGACGCCTTAGTTATAGTTCCTTTTGCTAAGCTTAGAGCAGATCAGAGACCTCTATACTACAGCGCCATCAGGATAGCGAATGTATGTATATACACTGCTCTTAATATATTCTTCTTATACTACCTACCTAAGCTAAATAACGCTTATCCAGATAGTATATTCAACACTATTTATAAAGAGGGAAATCAAGTAGTCTATATATTCATTGCTAACCTTGTTGCTAGTTTATTCACTTTTTTAGTCTTTTATAAGGACTACTTCAGAATCAAGTTTAAATTTAATAAAGAACTGAATAAACAGATGCTTACCTACAGTTTTCCTATCATGGTAGGAGGACTTGCATTTGCTGTTAATGAAGGTTTTGACAAGATATTATTAGAACGACTATTACCAGCTGATATCGCACTATCAGAAGTAGGAAAATATGCTGCATGTTATAAGTTAGGATTGTTTATGGTCTTGTTCAGACAAGCTTATACGCTAGGTATCGAACCATTCTTCTTTAACTATGCTAAGAATGACGACGCACCTACTAAGTATGCTACCATTACTAAGTACTTCACTATTTTTGGTAGTATGATTATGTTAGGCGTTATCGTATTTGCAGATATATTGAAAGTCTTGTTCATTAGAAATGAGTCTTATTGGGATGCGATGATTGTTGTTCCACTTATCATCTTAGCCAACTTATGTATGGGAATCTATACCAACCTATCTGTATGGTATAAACTAAGGGACAAAACTGCTATAGGAGCGTATATCTCTATTATGGGAGCTGTATTCACTCTTATATTTAACTACCTACTTATCCCTATATGGGGCTATATGGGATCAGCGATAGCTACTCTGATAGCTTATGCATCTATGATGCTAGTCTCTTATGTGATGGGACAGAAACAGTACCCTATCCCTTATGACAAAAAAGCTATAGGAGGATACCTAGGAATATCTATACTCCTAAGCTTTGTATACTTCTACTGTTTTAGAGAAAACTATTTCGTTGGAATAGCCTTTATACTCGTATTCTTAGGTGTTATATACAAATTTGAAAATACCGTTATCAAAAAAATGATCAAACGATAAATATAGAATCCATTACTAGTTAGTAATGGATTTTTTTTAACATGTATTTAATTGTCTTATATTTAATACTCTAAAAAACTCGCTATGACTAACGAAATCTTTTTGAGTATTACTAAAGACAACAGTTCTATTACACTCTTTGAAGAGAGGCTATTTTTACCTTTCTTCTGGATTTGCCTACTAGACCATGAGATGATAAGTAGTAGAATACCTCACTGGGAACAAGCTTATAGATTCGTAGATTTCGATCTGGAATATGAGAGAGATGATGAGAGTATAGATAATACCGCATGTACAATCACTATCTCTAAAGAAAAATTTCATACCAATTCCGCAATAGCTAGAGAAAAGATAGAGAAACAACTCAATCAAGCATTACCTCTATACGATGATTTTATAGCTTGTATAGAGAGTCACCTCTCTCAAGGAGGTGTGATTAATTTAGAGATACTATACTATATTCGCTGTTGTGACTCACCACAGGACTTCATTAAGGGTATAAACAGAGAGATAACATCCATAAAAAAACAGGAACTTTATCCTATACGGTACTTCGACCCAATAGACTTAATAGGTACTGGAACAGGTATAGCCTCGATAGACAACAAGGAATTTAAAGAATTAGCCCCCTATAAGCACGCTGATGATAACAGATACAATGATAAACCTGACCATGATCCTAATTTGAGGCAAAAGAATATTCGTAAACTAATCTACTTCTTCATCTCCCTTATAATCATAGTTGTTTTATTCATTATAAACCAATAACTCCTTCTTAGATAATGACAACACATCTCTCTTGTCACTAAGGGAACATAGTATTATCTAAGCTATGAATACACCATGAGTACAAGACCCCTTAATAAGATAACCACACAAATGAGAATACTAGCACTATGCCAAATAGCGCTAGTGGGCTTATTTATCTATCACATTAGTCTTAAGAATACGTACAGCAGCCTTATATTCGTAGATGCACTTATATTTATCTTACTAGGTGCTTATATAAAACATCTCCTTATCGTAAAAAAACCTAATCAAAAGAAAAAGAGGAAAAAAAAGAAAAGATCAAGATAACCGTATATCAATGCTCTCTCTTAGCTATTCTCAATCTCCAGACAACATGAATTATTCTACTGATTAGCACTTAATTCTAAGCAACAGATCTTCATCGCCATTTACTTAAACATTTCACATCAAGCGCTACAAACTGTATTGCTATAATCAAATGCTACCCTATCCATCTATTTCTTAAAATAGCATAGAACCTCTGCCCTTTCTTTCCCCATTCTTTCTTCTTGGGTAATACATGATCAATACTAAAAGCATTCTTCGACTACTATTTCTCTAGTCCACTATTTACGACCTATTCTCCACTAACTGTCGAGCAAATTAAGATGAAGATAGATATACTCTAGGATAGTGATAAATACACCTAGAAGAGAAAAAACACAAGAAAAACACAAACAACTAAATAACAACAACTTACAATAATTACCTATTAAAAAAAATATATCCTTTTTTTTAGAATAGCCCTTCATTAGTACCCCTAAAACAGCATTTTTTAAAAAAAGTGAAGTATGTTTTTTAATACATATATGAAAGCTAGTATAAGTATTTCATCAAAATAGGCTTAGACACTTATACATAGAAACAAAAAAAAGCCACTTCTATACAGAAATGGCTCTTTATATTGATGTTTAAACGACTATTTCTTAGCGTCTTTTTTGATTTTATCTTCGATGCGTTTTACACGCTTCTCACTATCAGGGTGAGTAGAGAATATTTTAGCTTTAGTAGATTTATCAGCTCCATATTCTTTCTCCATATCAGCAAACTTTTGGAATCCATCTGCTAACGCTTGAGGATTCTTACCATTCGCTACTAAGAATTTATAAGAGTAATCATCTGAATCAGTCTCTTGTCCTTGAGAGAACTGAGCTCCAATAAGTTTCTCTGTTAGAGCCCCTAGGTCTCCTTTCATTAAGTCACCTACTGTACCTTGAGTTGTACCAGCAAATTGTACAGCTGCTTCTGCTAACAATACTTTTCTATACCCGTTTAAAGAGTGCTTTAATTTTACGTGTCCGATCTCGTGACCGATGATACCTAATAGCTCATCATCACTCATAATATCCATCAATGAAGAGAATACACGTACACTTCCATCAGGACAAGCAAAAGCATTCACGTCTGTAACGTAATATACTTTATAGTTTAGATCTAGACCATCATAGTTCTTATATGGCCCGAAGATACGCTCTAAACGCTCTGCATATGCTTTCTTCTTAGGATCTTTATCCTTCACTGTACACACAGGGTTATTCTCATCCATCCACTTAACAGCAGCGGCAGCAGACTGAGCTACTTCTTCATCACTTACTGTAAATGCCTTAGCTGCTTTTAGACCAGCTTCGATCTTCTTTGGGTTTAATTTACCAAACTGTGCATTAGCTGTTCCTATTGCAAAACACACTAAACATGCAGATAATAAAACTTTTTTCATAATGTTAATATTTTTTTACAAGAACAAATGTACTCTTTTATTTTAAATTCACTAATCGAACCTTAAACATTCATAATCAACCTATAACAACGCTATTAGATTCTCAAAAAGACCTAAAAACATTCGTATTTCTCCATTAAACCATTCAAAATAAAACGCCCAATATCCAACTACTTAGACGTATTACCCAACTAAAAAAGAGCTCCTAAGAGCTCCCTAAATAATATGAAATACAACAACTTATTATATCACAACTGTTTTTTTAGTTTGTACTGTATAATTACTATTAAATACAGTGTCTACAAATCTCCACTCTGCCTTAGCACCAGATGTAGTGTAATCAATATATAAATATCCTCTATCTGTTAGATTCACATAGTCTAGTTCATCTATTAATAATGGCATTACTTGTTCTAATTGTCTAGCCTGACTCGGATCATTTGATATTCCTAAATACGTCTCCATACCAGGTGAACTAACCGAGCTAGTTGCTAGCTCATATCCTACCACCTCTCCTGTCTGTGTCTTCATCTGACTATACCATGCATTATGAGTATCTCCTGCTAGTGTCATTACCTTTTTTCCCTTGCATAAGCTATACAGCATCTCTCGCTCCACCGCATACCCATCCCATGCATCTAGATTATATGGCAATACAGTAGTCACTCTAGCTTTCTCCTGTGCTGTAAGTGTAGGATCTCCTTGCAGTAAGCGAGTTTTAATCACTACTAATTCTCCTACAGCCTTTTGTAAAGCAAGCATTGAGTTAGCAGAAGCACTTCCTCCTGCCTCTATCTCTGCCATGATCTGATTAACAATCATTAAAAACTCAGCAGGAACAAGCATCTTCGCCATTAAGATCTGTTGTCCTAACACCTGCCATGTAGCCCCACTAGAGTTCATCTGACCAGCTAACCACCCCAACTGTTCTTTCCCTAATAATTGACGATTAGGGTTCATATAATCTTGCATAAACTTAGCTTGATCAAAGCCGCTAGCCGTCATATAATTGCCATAACTCAACTGTTTATCTCTAGCAATAACACGAGTATCTAACATATGTAATGAAAGAATATTACCGAAGTCAAAACTTCTATAGATACGAGCGTCTTTACCAGTCTTTAGTGGTATAAACTCACTATATGCCTGTAATGCTGCTCTTTTTCTTGTTTCAAAACTACCTTCTGTTTCTGGCTGATGATTCTCAGCACCATCCTTATACGTATCATTAGCTATCTCATGATCATCCCACACACAGATGAAGGGCTTCTTCTGATGTGCCAACTGAAGGTTAGCATCACTTCTATACTGTCTATATCGCTCTCTATAATCCTCTAAAGTAACGATCTCTTTATTCGGTTTATGAGCTCTGTTAAAGGCTAACGTACTTGCATTAGTACCATATTGTCCAGGAGCATACTCATAGATATAATCCCCTAAGTGGATAATGACATCTGCATCTGACTTAGCCATCTCACCATAGACATGAAATAGACCCGCAGGATAATTAGAACACGATGCTATGGCTAACTTCACATTACTCACCTGATCTGATGTAGCAGGTAGTGTGATGGTCTCCCCGATCACAGAAGTATCTTTGGTAGAAGTATTATAGAACCTATAATAGAACTTACTATTAGAAGGTAGGTCTTGTATTTCTATAGCGATTGTATTATCTGAAAGAGAGGCAACAGTCACTTTGCCTTGACGAACAATATCTTTAAAATGAAGGTCTTTTGCTATTTCCCATACTATTTCAGTATTAGCATTGGCATAGCGAGTCCAGATGATTACACTAGTAGCAGTTGGGTCAAAACTAGCTACACCATAGTCAAAGTTTTTGATCTGAAACTGTCCATCTACACCATCTGTGTTAGGATTACTTGAATCGTCATTAGAACAACTAATAATTATAGGAGCTAAAAATAAACTTCCTGATGCTAATAAAGAAGTACGCAAGAACTTCCTTCTATTGAATTGTGAATTATCCATACTTTAAAAACTTTGTCACAAAACAACTCTTCTTGCATTATCAGAGAATTAAAACCAGGTTAACAATCCGTAACCATTAAGCGCTATATGTTAATTTATAGTGCTTAGACTGTTTGGTGTTTTCCCTTGCGCTTATGAAAAGTCTCTTTATACTACCCCTCATTATCTTTAGCGATAATACTGATGCTTCCGTTGATTTCTAATGTTGCTAATTTCACTTGTTTGAAGTACTCTACACCATGTTCATGCATAGCCTCAGTCAGCTCTTCTGAGGTAATGCCTAGCTGTGTAGCTTTAGCGAAATCAACCACACCGTGCTGGATAATGACTTCAGGCTTCTGCTGGAGTAATCGATTGACAAGTTTGTTGTGAGCGATCAGTCGTTTCATTCCGTAGTTTAAAGAGAATAAAACAAAAGCAGCTAATATTCCTCCTTCTAAGCTCGTATTAGAGCCAACCATAGCATTCTGTACTGAATTGCTAATTAAGAGCATTAAAACAACGTCAAATGTGTTTAACTGAGACAACTGCTTCTTGCCAAACACGCGCATCGCTATAATCATAAATAAATATACAGCCACACTTCTCCATACGATATCTAAATACTCCATAAATACTTGCTTTTACTTCAAATTTAAACAAAAGCTAAATACAAAAACACAACTTCTAGACTATCTCATCCTCCTATACCATGAAATAGAAGGGCAACCTCAAAGAGAATCTTATTAGTTCTATTCAACAATAACACTTACCTTAGATGTTATCAAAAGCAACTAGACTAATGTTTGATTATTTATTCAACGAAGGAGAAACTCCTAAATATCCAATGTTATTGGCATTACTAGCCATGACGATATTTGGTGTAGGTATGTACTTCCAAAGCAGTGAAAATATGTATACTCTCAATGATAAAGAATTAGAAGAAAACCTAAAGAGAGAGTTTAATGCTTCTGTAATCTATAAAGGCATTGAAAAAAATAATAGAAATATGGAGTACTATCAGCTAGATAACAATATGAAGTTCTATACATATCACCCTATCTTTAACTTAATAGATGTAGGGGATAACCTGATCACTAAGAAAGATTCTTCTACATTAGAAATCAGAAAACAAGATACTATTATCTATATAGACTATAAAACAGATATCTGGGCAAGATTACCTAGAGGATCTAACTTTTATAAATAACAGCTTACTATCACTACTCTACACTTCTATGAAAAACAATTGGTTTAAAGATGGTCTTGACTTCGAAAACATAAGTATAAACCCATTTATACCTATGCTAGCTGTATTATGTCTTATCGTCTTAGTCGCTTATAAATGCGGAGGAGAAAATGCCTACACAGAGAATGATAGACAACAAAAAAAAAAATACACTTAAAGAGTTTAAGGCTGTTGTCATCAGTCAAGAAGCTAATAAAGGATCTAGAGCAGGATCTTATTACATACTAGACAATGATATGCGATTCTATGAGAGAGAATACCTCTATAAGGTAATAGAGATAGGAGATACGCTAATCACTAAACAAAATTCTACAAGACTAGAAATTATCAAGAAAGACACTGTTCTGACGATAGATTATTTAGAAGATATATGGACAGCTAAAGACCGTTCACTGAGATATAGGCATTAGAATAGCCTTATAAAAAAAGCAGGAGTGATAGAATATATCACTCCTGCTTTTTTATTCACTTGCTATAATCTTATAAGTTTAAATTTTGATTCTTATCATATCTCACTTGGTATCCAAAGCGAAGTGATTTACTATCATTTCCTTTCAGTCTAAGGTCCCACTTCACAAGCCCTTTCTCTTCATTAAGCTTTCCTGATGAAGTCTCTGTTAATTCTACTTCTATATCTTTATTAGAGCTAATAGGATACTGATCTTCTACTTGTATATCTATCTGCTCAGCTTTGTTATTGCGAATCGTAATATCGTATACGAAGTTTTGAGACTTTTTAGAAGATAACATCTTAGTACCTGATTTATCTTTTAATAAAATACGAGTAACTGCTACTTTAGGGTCTTTACCCATATTTAGTTTCATTTCCTCTTCTGTGTTTGCAGGGTTCAACATAGTCTTACCAACATATACTCCATCAAAGATTACGTTTGCCTCTCCTGCTAATAAGTTATAATTACCATAGTCCTTAATCGTTGCTACTAAATAAGCATTTAGGTCAAGCTTAGGAGCTACATAATACTTATACTCTGCAGGAATAGAAAAGTCGTTAAGTGATACACTATGTGACTTATTATTAGACATCACCGTGTACGGAATATTTATATCAAATGATACGTTTAGTTGTGATTCATTGACTTGAGTAAAGCTACTCATTGTACTTTCCTCATAGACTATTGATTTTTCAGCTGTAGAATAAGAAGCATTAGCTGTAGACATTTCAAGAGCAGCACTAGCATTGACTTTCTTCATACCTATTCCCACTCCAGGCTTTCCACCACCATATCCTGATGACATAGCCCCCCTATAATCAAGAAACCACGTTCTCCAAGTAGGAATAACATTACTCTGATTAGCTACACCACTTGTCAAACTTAGATTCACACCTCTCCAATCGATACCAGAACTCTGTTTCACATCCGCTTTATAAACTACTTTTACAGGAGAGTTAATTTTCTCTACTCTTAGGTCATAAAAAGGCTTCCATGACGCAGCATTCGTTAAATACTTAATCTGAAAAGGCACTTCACCCTCTCTGTCATTCATTACTTGTATAATCAGTTTACCCTTACTAGACTTTTCACTTTTGCCTTCATTAAAAGCAAGCTTATCTTGTAAGTTCGTTAACCGAGTATTAAGGTCATCCTTCTTCTCGTTTAACTTATCTAACTCTGTACTCAGCTGTAGTCTCTTCGTTTTATAGTAGTCTACCATCTTCATCACTTCTGCTGTAGTTGTTCCTTGTTCTCCACCTACTTTCTGATTAGAGTCTAATAAAGCAATTGTTCTACTTTCTACATCAATAGCATTATTCACCTTCTTTAATTCAGTTTGAACTAATTTAATACTATCTCTTACAGGCTTCAACAATGGAGAGTCTACTGCACTATCATATTCTTCTACATAGCGATTACTATATTGTATAGCCATTACTGTAACCTCAGATATAGATCCGATCTGTATAGTAGATTCGTTTAGGTAATCAGCTACATTGGTGATCACCACCTCTGAAGTTCCCTTAGGCAACTTCACTTTGGCCTTATGCGTTAATTCAGCACTGTTAAAGTACACTCGGGCACTCTCTAGCTTAGCAGGTATAAACACAGGCTTCTGTGCCCATGTCATAACCGTAGTCAAAGCTAATGCAACAATCGTTAGATTCTTTTTCATAGTATTCAATTTTAAGTTATCCGAAGAGGTATTCTACTACATCTTCAATCTTAGTCACTAGAACAACCTTAATTCCTCTACCAGTATGACTAATCTTATTATATTTTGAAACAAAAATAGTAGAGAAACCAAGCTTCTCTGCTTCTTGTATACGTTGGTCTACTCTATTTACAGGTCTAATCTCACCAGATAGCCCTACCTCTCCAGCGAATGTAAAGTCTTTGCCAATAGACATATCTTGATCTGAAGATAGAATAGCAGCAACCACCCCTAAGTCAATGGCAGGATCATCTACTGTAATACCTCCTGTGATATTTAAGAATACGTCTTTTTGTCCTAATCTAAATCCAGCTCTTTTTTCTAATACAGCTAAGATCATATTCAGTCGTTTCAGGTTATATCCTGTTGCACTACGTTGTGGAGTACCATATACAGCTGTACTCACAAGGGCTTGTACCTCTACCATCAGTGGGCGCATCCCTTCTAAAGTAGCAGCGATGGCTGTTCCTGATAATTCTTCTTCTTTATGTGATATTAATATTTCAGAAGGATTAGACACCTCTCTAAGACCACTTCCTTGCATCTCATAAATACCAAGCTCTGCTGTAGAACCAAAACGGTTCTTATTCGCTCTTAGTATTCGATATACGTGATTTCTATCACCTTCAAACTGTAATACAGTATCCACCATGTGTTCTAACATTTTAGGTCCTGCTATACTTCCATCCTTTGTTATATGTCCAATAATCAACACTGGAGTTCCAGTTTCTTTAGCGAATTTGGTTAGCTCAGCTGTACACTCTTTAATCTGAGACACTGTCCCTGCGGAAGATTCGATATATTCAGTATGTAAAGTTTGAATAGAGTCAATGATTAATACATCAGGCTGTATCTCCTCTATTTGACGAAAGATATTCTGTGTATTCGTTTCAGTAAGGATATAACAGTTGTCATTAGCAGGGTTAATACGCTCTGCCCTCATCTTTATCTGTTTCTGACTTTCCTCTCCTGATACATAGAGAGTCTTAAAAGGCAAACGCAGAGATATCTGTAATAATAATGTACTTTTTCCTATTCCAGGTTCACCTCCTAAAAGCACCATAGAACCAGGTACCAGTCCACCTCCTAAAACACGATTAAGCTCACCATCCATAGTATTCATACGTATCTCCTCTGTACTGTCTATCTCACGTACCTTTAGAGGCTTCGCTACCTTCTTCATGGTATTAGGAGAACTACTTACTGCTTTCCACGCTGTCTTTTCTTCTTTTTGGATTACCTCTTCTACAAGTGTATTCCACTCTTTGCATGCATTACATTGTCCTTGCCATTTAGCGTATTGTGTACCACAACTCTGACAGAAAAAAGCCGTCTTTACCTTTGCCATTACTTTCTATTTAAAATCTTCTTACGAAGATACAATGTTATCATTAGACAATAATAATATCATAAGAACTAATTACTCCACAAGAAATAAATTATATTCTATAATAACATTTATATTTACTACAATAAAATACACTATTAACACATGAGAAAAACTATTTTTTATCTAATCGTACTATTAGTACTTACAAACATTTCGTGTTCAAATGATGACAATAAATCAACCAAAACAATTCCTAAACCAGACCCAAAAGAATTGACATTATTAGAAAGTTATACTGAATATGTAATACAAGAGAACGTTAAAACAAAACAAAAATATTATAGAACAATATCTAATAATGAACTGTTCTATAATAAAAAAGGACAAATAACATCATTAGAAACCTACACTAAATATACACACCCTTATGGGCAACCACATGAAGCAAGATCAACTTTTGAATACTTCTATAATGACAAAGATCAATTAAACAAAGTTGTAGAATATATAATGGGAAAGGAAGTAGACTATAACTATATCACTTATACACTACATTACGATAATCAAAACAGAATTGACTACGTAATACTAAATGGTATTAAAATGGAATTTAAATATGACACCAAAGGCCATTTATTATCTAACATCCGAAACACATTTCTAACAACATATAAAACAGACGAGAAAGGGAATATAACACAAATCTCAAATGATAAAGAAATTCTAGAACAATTGAAATATGATAACTACAACTCTCCATTTAAAAATCTCCCTACTCTATTTCCATTTAATAACAGAACAAGTCATTATGAAATCCCTTTCGCTTATAGAGAACAAAACAATATCACACATAAAGAGAAATACAATACAATAACAACATACAAATACAATTCAAATGACTATCCTATTGAATCTATAGAAATACTTCCCCTTGCTGATGATAAATACGAATCAAATAATGATAACTATATAGACTATAGAAAACTAGAATTTAAATATAAAACTATTCCATAAAAAAAAAGACCTACTCAATGAGTAGGTCTTTTTATATTTCTAATCAGCTAATTAGTTAGCTAATATAATAATCTTATTATCGCTTAATTCGATAGTTCCAAGACTGATAGGTAAATGATATGTATCATTACTTACTTTCTCGAATTTAGAACTAAACTCTGGTGCAATAGAAATGTTTTGCCCTGTGAACTTTACACTTCCTTTTGTTAGGATAGAAACAATAGGAGCGTGATTATTTAACATCTGAAACTCTCCATTTGCTCCTGGAACTGAAACTGAAGTAACTTCTCCAGAAAATAAAGTAGCCTCAGGTGATACAATTTCTAATCTCATGTCGATCTCTTTAAATATTAATTAGATTATATTTCTGCAAGCATTTTCTCTCCAGCTGCAATCGCTTCTTCGATTGAACCTTTTAAGTTGAAAGCTGCCTCTGGTAAGTGGTCTAACTCACCATCGATAATCATATTAAATCCTTTGATAGTATCTTTAATATCAACTAATACACCTGGGATACCAGTAAACTGCTCAGCTACGTGGAATGGTTGAGATAAGAAACGTTGAACACGACGAGCTCTGTATACAGCTTGTTTATCTTCTTCAGATAACTCTTCCATACCTAAGATCGCGATGATATCTTGTAATTGTTTATATTTCTGTAAAATCTCTTTTACTCTTTGAGCACAAGCATAGTGGTCTTTTCCTAAGATCTCTGGAGTCAAAATACGAGAAGAAGACTCTAGTGGATCAACTGCTGGATAAATACCTAACTCTGCAATCTTACGAGATAATACAGTAGTAGCATCTAAGTGAGCAAACGTTGTTGCTGGTGCAGGGTCAGTTAAGTCATCCGCAGGAACGTAAACCGCCTGTACAGAAGTAATAGATCCTTTTTTAGTCGAAGTAATACGCTCCTGCATAGCTCCCATCTCAGTAGCTAATGTTGGTTGGTATCCTACTGCAGAAGGCATACGACCTAATAATGCAGATACCTCAGAACCAGCTTGAGTAAAACGGAAGATATTATCTACGAAGAATAATACGTCTTTTCCTTGGTCATCACCAGCTCCATCACGGAAGAACTCAGCAATAGTTAATCCTGATAATGCAACACGTGCACGTGCTCCTGGTGGCTCATTCATCTGACCGAATACGAATGTAGCTTTAGATTCTTTCATACCTGGTTTATCTACTTTAGATAAATCCCATCCTCCATTTTCCATAGAGTGCATGAAGTCATCTCCATATTTAATAATACCTGACTCTAACATCTCACGTAGTAAGTCATTACCCTCACGAGTACGCTCTCCAACTCCAGCGAATACTGAAAGTCCACCGTGTCCTTTAGCGATATTATTAATTAATTCCTGAATCAATACTGTTTTTCCTACTCCAGCACCTCCGAATAAACCAATTTTACCCCCTTTTGCGTAAGGCTCAATTAAGTCGATTACTTTGATACCTGTGAATAATACTTCAGTTGAAGTAGATAAATCCTCAAATTTTGGAGCAGAACGGTGAATTGGTAAACCATTAGAACCTTCTTTTGGTAAGTTTCCAAGACCATCAATAGCGTCTCCTACAACATTAAACAATCTACCAAATACATCTTTACCAATTGGTACTTGGATTGGAGATCCTGTAGATGCTACTTCATATCCTCTACTTAAACCGTCTGTAGAGTCCATTGAAATTGTTCTTACTGTATCTTCTCCAATATGAGATTGTACCTCTAGGATTAATTTAGTACCATCTGGTTTTGTGATTTCTAATGAATCATAAATCTTTGGAAGCTCGGCATTTGCAGTGTTGAATACTACGTCAACTACTGGCCCGATAACTTGCGCAACTTTTCCTGTAACTTTAGACATTGCTTATGTATTTATTTAACAGCTATTTACGTTTATCGAAAAATTCTACTTTTTCAGAGTGCAAAGATAGTTTTTTTCTCTGAATATTAAAACTTTGAAATTTTATTTTAAATAAAAAAAAAGCGAGTCTTAAAAAGACTCACTTTTATACTATTATTCAACCGTCACTGACTTAGCCAAGTTTCTCGGTTGGTCAACATTACACTCTCTTAAAACAGCGATGTGATAAGATAACAGTTGTAATGGAATTGTCGTTAATATTGGAGTTAAAGCCTCAGAAATACCAGGTACTTCGATAACGTGATCAGCTAGTTCTCTTACTTGCTTATCTCCTTTTGTTACCACAGCAATGATTTTTCCATTTCTTGCTTTAATCTCTTGGATATTACTCACTACTTTATCATAGTGATCTTGATTAGGTGCAATTACAATAACTGGCATATGCTCGTCAATTAAAGCGATTGGACCGTGTTTCATCTCAGCAGCAGGATATCCTTCTGCATGTATATAAGAGATTTCTTTCAGTTTTAACGCCCCTTCTAATGCCACAGGATAGTTATATCCTCTACCTAAGTATAAGCAGTTAGTTGAGTCTTTATAAACCTGAGAGATTTTTAATATTTCTTCATTTTGAGTTAACGCTTCTTCTACACGCTCAGGTACTAGCTCTAATTCATGTAAATATTTTAAATATTCAGAATTAGGTAAAGTTCCTTTTGCTTTTGCTAAACGAAGAGCAATTAAAGTCAATACTGTAATCTGAGTTGTAAATGCTTTTGTAGAAGCAACACCGATCTCAGGTCCAGCATGTGTATAAGCTCCAGCATGTGTCTCTCTAGAAATAGAAGATCCTACCACATTACAAACTCCGAATACGAATGCTCCTTTTTCTTTCGCTAATTTAATAGCGGCAAGAGTATCTGCTGTCTCTCCAGATTGAGAAATAGCAATCAGAACATCACTAGAGTCAATAATTGGGTTTCTATATCTAAATTCAGAAGCATACTCTACTTCTACTGGTATTCTTGCAAACTCTTCGATTACATACTCAGCTACTAAAGCAGCATGCCAAGATGTACCACAAGCAGCGATAATAATTCTCTTCGCATTTAAGAATTTATCGATATTATCTTCGATACCTGCCATTCTGATCAAACCTTGATCAGCTAATAAACGACCTCTAAAAGTATCTTTAATTACCTCTGGTTGCTCGTATATCTCTTTTAGCATAAAATGGTCATAACCATTTTTCTCGATTTGCTCTAAGTTTAATTGTAACTCTTGAACGTAGTGTGTAACTAATGAGTCATCTTTAATCTTGCGAATGCGCAATGGTTTGTGCAGTCTAATAATAGCCATTTCTTCATCTTCTAAATAAATAGCATTATTAGTATACTCGATAAAAGGTGATGCATCAGATGTAATGAAGTACTCATTCTCACCGATTCCGATAGCTAGTGGACTACCAAGTCTAGCAGCTATTATTTCGTCTGGTTTTTTGATATCCATTACAGCGATAGCATACGCTCCCACTACTTGATTTAAAGCGATCTGAACAGCTTTTCCTAACTTAACACCTTGAGTTTTTTGTACATCCTCGATTAAGTTAATTAATACCTCAGTATCTGTTTCAGACTTAAATGTATAACCTCTTTTAATTAATTCTTGCTTAAGAGAATCATAGTTCTCTATAATACCGTTGTGAATTAAAACTAATTCACCCGAATTAGAAAAGTGAGGGTGTGAGTTCACATCATTTGGAACACCATGTGTAGCCCATCTA
Source organism: Myroides sp. C4067 (assembly GCF_038039665.1). Taxonomy (NCBI): domain Bacteria; kingdom Pseudomonadati; phylum Bacteroidota; class Flavobacteriia; order Flavobacteriales; family Flavobacteriaceae; genus Myroides; species Myroides sp. C4067. The sequence goes on along the minus strand of NZ_JBBPHJ010000003.1, from coordinate 62,899 downwards.
GTATGCCCTATACCTACTGTTCCTTTTTTTATTGTATCTGTACTTTTTTCTTCTAAATCAACAACTTTACCTTTTGTTTTACAAAGATTGATTGTCTCTCCATCGAATATAGCAAGACCAGCAGAGTCATATCCTCTGTACTCTAATCTTGTTAAACCTTTAATAATAACAGGGAACGCATCGCGATGACCTATATATCCAACAATTCCACACATACTTGTTTACTTTTTAGCTTTAGTATAAAAAATCTCTAACTTCATCTTCTTATTGTCCAGCGTAGTATTCGCTCCATGAAGTACAACTCCGATTGGGCAGCTAACAGCATAAGCTGGAACAACATTCACGTTAGTAGGTTCGTTGTTTATTTCGTTTTTCAATTTCTGATTAACATACCCTCCTACTGCAAAGTTATTCGCAACAGTCAAGGCTAATTTAGGGCTCACGTCATTCTTACTTTTCAGAAGACCTCTTATGTGGTCAGTGATTTTAAACTTATAATAATACCCTTCTTTTTTATTCTCTTTATCTTCTTTTACGAAGATACCGTTATATCCTTGTTTGATATACTGAGATGTACTCACCGCATCATTAGCAAAGTCTGACAACGCAATACTGTTGTCATAATCGTATAAGAACAGACGCTCAGGGATAGGTTGCCCTTGCATACGCTCCTTGTCCACATAGATCGTTAAGTAAGCTTCGTTCAGCAATACGTCCTCTTTCTTAAGTGCTTTTAACTCTTCAAGGTTATTAGACTTCAGTAGATCGATAACTGCTAAGCTACCTTGTCCACCTTTTATGTAAAGGCTTTCATCACCTTGCACTTTATTTGCATTAGCCACCTCTGATTGGTAAGTTCCGTCTAGAAGTGTACTAAACATATTCACACTAAATTTCTTAGTTCCTACCGTATTACCACTTAAGCTAAGTGTAACTTCTTTTCTTTCGCGTGTAATCACTTCCTTACCATCTTCTCCTTTTGTCTTTTTATCAACATGGAATATAACTACGATTTTACCTTTAGCAATATCTAATAATCCTGTAGTTCCTTTACTTCCGTTTCCTTCTGCTCTTAGATATAATCCCTTAAACAACTCACTGAATCCATTCGTTTCTGACAACTTCGCTTTGTTTTCAGTAATAAATTTCTCAAAGTAATTTTTATCTAAGTCTAACCACATTCCAGGGATAAGACGTTCTTTAATCTGATTATCTCCTGTATTTGGATCTTTAATAGGATTACCATCCTTATCTGTCTTATAAGTAATGATTTCTCTATTTGTAAAAGTAAAATTAGTATTCTGAGACGACTGTCCCGAAGTATTTAACTGTGTATTAATCTTATTTTTATCGATTAAAGCACCTGTTTGATCAGTATAGTATTTAGATGCAGAACCATCTGTTAAGTCTACATCCATCAAGTGATAGTTATTCTGATAAACTTTTAAGTCTATAGAACCTTCACCATATACATTTTTAAGTTTGTAGTAATTAACTTTATTATCTACTTTGTCAAATTGAGAAAAGTAAGGCACATACACATATACAGAGTCTACCTTTACATTCTCACCAATATCTCCAGCAACTGATGTTGAGTTAGCTAACTGAACAACCAAATCACTGCTAGTAGCACCAAATAATCCATTGTCTAGATACCCAAAAGGGACTTCTCCTAATCTACTTCCATCTACTGCTCCATAAGCTTGATTATAAGCTTTTATATCCTTTACGTTATACGATTCGATATCGAAGTTTCCTCCTCCTATTATATCGCTTCCCGTTTCTGTAAAATCACTCTCACAAGCTTGTAAGGCCATAAAGCCTAATACAAGAGATATTCCTTTTAATATATTCTTTTGGTTCATCTAGTCAATCCAATCTATTTGGGTTATTACTATTCTATTCTGATATAGCTATTAAAAAAACTTCTGATAAAATTCAGTATAAGCTTTAGCAAACTCATCTTTAGCTACGAAAGGTAAAAAAGGTTTTTCAGAAGACTCTATAAATTTTGTTAAATTTGAACTTACCTCTTCTGAAGCAACGATAACACCATCCGAATTTTTGATAGCATTCATCATGATACTTTCATAAGTAGGGTTCTCGAAGTCATTCACTACGTCTTCTGGGAAGCCATCGAATGCTATTTTTTCTTTCATAGTAGCATCTAAGACACCGCTAAATCCTTCACTAAAAATAGAAGTAACTACTTTCGTATCAGAGAAAATAGCTTCATCTTTATAATAATGTTTTAAATAAGCTGGCAGCAATGATGCCATCCAACCTTGTACATGTATCACATCAGGAACCCAGTTAAGTTTCTTAACCGTTTCGATTACACCTTTTGTAAAGAAAATAGCTCTTTCATCATTATCAGGATACAATGTTCCATCCTCATCTGAGAAAGTAGATTTTCTTTTAAAATACTCGTCATTATCTATAAAGTAAACTTGAATACGCTCTTTCGGGATAGAAGCTACCTTAATGATTAGTGGCATATCCATATCATTTACGACTAGATTCATACCTGACAATCTAATAACTTCGTGTAATTGATGTCTTCTCTCATTTATGCTACCATATCTAGGCATAAAAATTCTTATCTGTCCTCCTTGATCATTAATCATTTTAGGAGCATCATAAGACATTAATGAAACTTCATTTTCTGCTAAATAAGGTACCACTTCAGATGATACATATAATATCCTCTTTTCTTTCATCTTCAATTATAATTTCTGTGTTTGAAACAAATAAACATTGCAAATTTACAAAAATTTATGCAGTTATTTTCTAAATAACTAATTTTGCCATTATTTTAAACACGAAGCTAATGTTTCTTTTTAGTACAAAATCCGAATTACAAGCGTATTTAAAACCATTTCGCGACGCTAATAAGGCAATTGGTCTTGTACCAACAATGGGGGCCATCCATAAGGGGCACCTTTCATTAATGGAACAATCATTAAATGAAAATGAATGTACTGTAGTAAGTATTTTCGTTAATCCGACGCAATTTAACAATGCAGAAGATTTAGAAAAATACCCTCGTACTTTAGAAAGAGATCAGGAGATCATTAAGTCTCTTTCTGAACAAATTGTAATATTTGCACCGTCTGTTGATGAGATTTACGGTGGAAATACTGTAGCCCAATCATTTGATTTTGATGGACTAGAAAACGAAATGGAAGGTGCTTCTCGCCCTGGTCATTTTGATGGAGTAGGAACTATCGTGAGTAAACTTTTTGAGCTTGTTACGCCTAACAAAGCTTATTTTGGAGAAAAAGACTTCCAACAATTGCAGATCATCCGCAAGATGGTAGATAAGCTTCATATACCTGTACAGGTTATCGGAGTGCCTATCTTCAGAGCTACGGACGGATTAGCCATGAGTTCTCGTAACGAACGAGTATCTACTGAAGGATTAAAAAAATCAACTTTCTTATATCAAGTATTGTTGAAAGCCAAGGATTTATTCAAAAGTGAAAGTATTTCTAAAGTTAACGCTTTTGTTGAGAATGAATTTAAAAATAATCCTAACTTTGAACTCGAATACTTCACTATAGCAGAAGAAGATACTCTAAAAACAGCTACATCTAAAGATGAGGCTCACAGATACAGAGGATTCTTAGTTGCTCATATCGAAGGCATTCGACTAATTGACAATATATCTTTTAACTAAAACTCACGCGAAATGCAAGTTGAAGTAGTAAAATCAAAAATTCACCGTGTAACTGTAACTGGAGCAGACCTACACTACATCGGAAGTATTACGATTGACGAAGTTTTAATGGAAGCTTCTAACATCATAGAAGGAGAGAAAGTTTCGATTGTTAATATTAACAATGGAGAACGCTTTGAAACTTATGCTATCCCTGGACCTCGTAACAGTGGAGAGATCTGCTTAAATGGTCCTGCAGCACGTAAAGTACACAAAGGGGATATCATTATCATTATTACTTATGGAATTATGGATTTTGAAGAAGCGAAGACATTCAAACCTTCTATCGTATTCCCTAATGAAGAGACCAACACCTTAACATAGCCTCTTATTGAAAAAAAATATCAGTAAATTATTGAATATATTACTCCCACTTTTGTTGGGAGTTTTTTTGGTTTATTACGCCTATAATCAGTTTACTGAAGATCAGATAGAGGAGATGAAATCTCAGTTTAGAGATGCTAATTATAACTATATTATCATCTCCTCTTTCTTTTCTATTTTAAGTCTATGGGCACGTGCCTATAGGTGGAAATACGCCTTGCGCTATATGGGATATCCTGTATCCACATTCACTAACTTTATGGCTATCTCTATCGGCTATCTTCTTAACCTGACGGTACCTAGATCAGGAGAAGTATCTAGAGCGATCGTCTTGCAGAAGTACGAGAAAGTCCCTTTTGACAAAGGCTTTGGATCCATTGTTTCAGAACGAATTATTGACCTTATCTGTTTATTGCTTTGTGTATTCGTAGCTCTGATCTTACAGTATGAAGTATTAAAAGACTTCTTATTAGCCAAGGTTCCAGTGGAGAAACTAAGTATATTAGCTATCATCGCATTCGTAGGTTTCTTAGCCACTATTGCCTTATTCTATTATAGCAAATGGAAAGTGATTCTATTTATTAAAAATAAAATCAAAGGACTTACAGAAGGAGTCAGCAGCATCTTTAAGATGCCTTATAAAGTTGGTTTCTTATTCCACACTTTTCTTATTTGGTTTGGCTATATCGCTACATTCTACTTCGGTACACATGCCATAGAAGCTACTAGTTCACTCAGCATTCCTATTGTTATGTCTGCCTTTGTAGCAGGTAGTTTTGCTGTATCTTTTACTAATGGAGGCTTTGGAGCATTCCCACTAATCATCGCAGAATTATTGTCTATCTACAGCATCTCTGCTGTCGCAGGTACAGCCTTTGGATGGATATTATGGACTACACAAACCGCTATCGTAGTCATATTCGGAGCACTATCCTTCTTAATCTTACCCCTATATTATAATCAAAAGAAAAACTAATCTCGCACTACCTCATCATAAAAAAAGCACCTATCTAAAATATTAGACAGGCACTCTTTAATAGTACAAACCAGTAAATTGGTATAATGATGGTATAAACAGCGCTATCAGTTATAAATCATTATTTCTTTATAGGTTACTTTGTGGGGATAATTGTTGTTGTTTTAATATTGTGCTATCAAGTAATTGATCATATCTGTAGTTGTCACTATTCCTTGTAGTACATTATCCTTATCTACTACCGGAAGTGAGTGAAACTGCTGTTTAGAGAAGATCTCAGCTACATCTTTGATATTAGTATCATCCATCACCACGATTGGGTTCTTCGTCATTACATCTTCTAACTTATAAGCGTCATAAATAGCGTCTAATGCACTTTGGTCTAGATCATTCGCTCCATATCCTATCTTTAAGATATCGTTGCTACTGATGATCCCCACTACATTCTCTGCTTCTATAACAGGGATATGTCTAATATTATATTCTACTAATAATTGGTTTACTTCACTTAACTTTTTATTAGTTGGCACAGCTATAAGTGCTTTAGACATAATTTGAGATACAGGTACTCTTTGTTTCATAGTGCTATAGTGTTTTATTGTTCTAGTACAAAGATTGCACTTACATACCTCATAATACATGATAAAAAGCAGGTTTTACTAAATAATAATGTCGTAATTTATATAGCAATGTTGTATTTATAGAACACATTATTCACCATAAGTGAATATACCACAATCTCAAAACTCTCCAATCCTTGCCAATACTCGAAAAATAAAAATTGTGACAATTTATCTCAAAACAGTTTATCCAAAAGCCTGTTTTTTACCTAAATTGCTTCATAATTAACCACTTAAAAAATTATATCTATGGCAACAACGAACACTTATCTAACCTTCAATGGCAATTGTGAAGAGGCATTTAATTTTTATAAATCTGTATTTGGAGGAGAATTCACTTACCTCGTTAGATTCGACAGCATTCCAGATAGCCCAGAATTCGTAGTATCCCAAGAGGACAAGAACAAAATCATGCACGTCTCACTTCCTATCGGTAAATCTGTCTTAATGGGTAGTGATACTTCATGTGGCGATCCAACACCTATTGTACAAGGGAACAATTTCTCGATATCAGTATCCACAGATAGCCAAGCAGAGGCAGATGATCTATTCGCTAAGATAGCGGTAGGTGGTACTGTGATCATGCCGATCGAAGACATGTTTTGGGGTGACTATTTTGGAATGGTATTAGACCAATTTGGCATCCAATGGATGATCAACTTCAGTAGAGACGGACAGTACTAATAAGACCATAACCCCTAATCATCCCATCCCAATAGTAGCCTTCTGTTGGGATTTTTTTTCTAATTACACCACTTTATAAAAGACTAGCTTTAAATAGAACTAACTAATATTATCCAACACTACTGTTGTAGACACTATATAATTATCAATCCCCTACTAAGAGATCTTATTAGGGGATTTTCTTTTTATTCCCATTAGACATCTTCTGTTATCATCCTCTACACAGGTGAGACAATGTTTTCACTTTCCTTCCTATGCTCCCTATTTAATAGTATAGTGATAGGCAGGTGATAGGCTTATTTATAGCACTTTTTAGCCGACCAAATGCCCATCACTAGCCGACCACATGCCGATCACCCCTAATATTAATGTAAAAAAGATAACAGAATACGCTAGTTCTAGCACCTATTAATCGCTCTAAAAAATGGAATCCAAGCGAATATTAACTTGATATCGATAGAATTAAAAATGAAGAAAAGCTTATGCTCTAGTAGATGAACAGGTAATAAAATGAAGATAATCAACCCCCTTAAAGACAAGAATGGAATAGATATCAAATAAAAAAGCCAGTCATAAGACTGGCTTTTGTTTTGCTCCCCCTCTTGGGCTCGAACCAAGGACCCTCTGATTAACAGTCAGATGCTCTAACCAACTGAGCTAAGGAGGAAGGTTATATTCTACCTTTATTGCATTGCAAATATATACATTTTTAATCAAATACCTCACTGTTTATAGGCTTTTTGAGCATTTTGTGTCAAAAAAAATAAAGCTTGAATTAAAACTATCTGATTATGAGATAGAAGAAAAATAAATATTTTTTATTTTTTTTTAATCACAAACAGAAAAAGGTTCTATTCAACCTGCTTAACGATTATTCATTAACGAGGTTACTTGATATTATTATTAAAAATAGCCTCTACACTTCTATCTAACTACTGTAAATAAATGATAGGGTAACTACCTAAAAAGTATAAACAACAAATATACTAAGAGTGGCTCTTTAGATATTCACTAAAAAAATAGTAAAACAAAATAAAAAGATAGCTCTTAAAAACACAGACTAATAATATACTACAAACAATAATATATCTGCTATAATTAAATCATACTGATAGATAATAACACGCTACCTATCCATAATTTCGTACATTTATACTAAACTTAAACCCTTTAAGCTATGATAGTTATTAGTCCAACTGATTTACAAAATGAACAGAAAAAACACTTAGAGTTAGCAGAGACTGAAAAAGTAGTTGTTAAACGCGGAGATAAGTTCATACATCTAGTTGTATCTGATAGAGCATTCCTTGATGATGCTGCAGAACAAGGGGTCATAGGAGATGAGTTAAAAAAACCTGTCTTTAAACACATTGATACACTTTTTGAAAAATAGAAGACTAGTAACTACTGACCCCTATGATAAGAATAGTTTATGATTCAGAGATAGAAATTTACTTAAACAAACTCGTTACTATCTTATACGAAAATAAATATCTTAGTTCGAAATCGACAGCATACGATTATGTTAGCTAGATCATCGACACAATAGAAAAAGAAATAAGTGTAAAACCATATAAACCCGCTCCTCCTCATTTTGATCAATACGGAAAAGATTTAGTTTATGTTGTTTTTAAAAGGAATAACAATACTCAATGGTATGTCTTTTTCAAGCCTATAGATGATATATTCTATATCCGATATATAGGAAACAATCATACCTGCGCACAATACATCACAGAAGTCAAAATATAAAGAGAGTATGTACTACAGTAATAACGATAGAGAAGTGATGTCAATAGTACACCAAATAAAAAAGCCAGTCATAAGACTGGCTTTTGTTTTGCTCCCCCTCTTGGGCTCGAACCAAGGACCCTCTGATTAACAGTCAGATGCTCTAACCAACTGAGCTAAGGAGGAAGGTTATATTTTACCTTTATTGCGGTGCAAATATATAACGATTTTTAGTATCTGCAAATATTTAATTTAAAAAATTAAAACTTTTTTATTCTTCACTTTTTAAGGTCGGAAGCCCCAGTTTATAACGATTTGCTATCAAGCGAATTACAAAAACGGAAGCCGCACAGAATATTTGTGTAAAAATTATACCTACACTGAAATAATCAAGTAGATAGTATATCATCACACCGAATATACAGGTCAGCGCATACCACTCCTGTTTAAAAATAGCAGGAATCTCGTTAATCATTATATCCCTAACGATACCTCCTACTATCCCAGTGATAGTCGCCATGATCACTACTACCCAAAATGGGTAGCCTAGAGACATGGTCTTCTCTGTACCTACCACAACAAATAAACCTAGACCTATACTGTCAAACCATAAGAAGGTACTGTTTAGATGCACTAATTGTTTTCTAAAGAGTACCACGAAGAATAATGCTATTACCGTACACCACACATACACACTATTTAACATCCAGAAAGGCGTAACTCCTAATAGTAAGTCACGCAGAGTCCCCCCTCCTGTAGCAGTGACAAATCCTACTACTAATGCACCGAACCAATCAAGGCTCTTCGCTGAGGCCATGCGGATACCCGAAATAGCAAATGCACAAGTCCCAAAGAACTCAATAATGTCTACAAAGTGTATTGTAGTCCAAAAATCAATAAATTTATCTAGCATAACACGACAATATATGTATAAAAACCGCCTTATTTAATTACCACTGACTTCTTATTTACGAATGATAATAATCCTTCTTCTGCCATTTCTCTTCCTATTCCAGAGAACTTATTCCCTCCGAATGGTACTCTAGGATCAGAGATTACCATCTCGTTTATAAATACAGCTCCTTCGTCGAACTCGTGAACCTTAGATTTTAAGAATTCGACATCTTTACTAAACATCGCCACACCTAATCCGAAGCGAGAATCGTTGCTCATCTCTATCGCTTCATCGAATGTATCATAGCCAACGATAACCGCTAGCGGGCCAAAAGTCTCTAGCTTAAATGCAGGCATATCTGGTGTGACATCTGTGATCACAGTTGGCTCGAACTTCGCTCCATCGCGTTTACCTCCCACTGCGATCTTCGCTCCCATCTGTACAGAATCATTCATAATCGTCTCTAGTTCTATCGCTAAATCTTCTCTAGCCATCAATCCGATACCTGTATTATGATCCATTAAGTCACCGAATCTGATCTCTCTGACTGCGGCTACAAACTTATCTGTAAATTCTTTAATAATAGCATTGTGGATTAAAAATCGCTTTCCTGCTATACAGCTCTGCCCAGTATTCTGAAATCTAGCATTGATAGCTGTGGGGATAAGAGCGTCTATATCCACATCTTCTCTTACGATAAAGGCATTACTCCCTCCTAGTTCTAACACTGTAGGCTTAATCAATTCTCCTGCTTTCTTCCCTACAGAGCTACCTGCTGCCTCACTCCCTGTAAGAGATACTCCCTTGATGATAGGAGACTCGATGATCGCATCTACTTCTCTACCTGCTACAGTTACATTAAAGTACACTTGCTCATACCCCTCTACTCTAAAGCAGTCTTCTAATGCCTTCGCACTAAGAGGTACATTACTCGCATGCTTCACTACTACCGTATTACCTGCTAATAAAGTCGGGATAGCAAATCTAAACACTTGCCAGAAAGGGAAGTTCCACGGCATAACTCCTAGAATGACACCTAAAGGATCATTCACCGTATACGTCTCTGTCCAATCTGTCTGTATAGTTCTCCCTTTTAGAATCTCTTCTCCATGCTCTATATAATAATCTATTAACCTCGCACTCTTCTCTGCTTCAGCTACAGCTTGCTTAATAGGCTTATGCATATCCAATGTCATACATTTTCCATACTCCTCTACATTAGTAAGTAGGTTCTGCTTAACTTTCTGAAGATAAGCTACTCTATCTCTCACTTTAAGTTTCTTCCAATTTAGAAATGCACTATTGGCATTGTCTAAAATATCTGTTACTACTTTGTCCATAGTTTGAATGTTTACATTTTCTCTAAAATTAATAATTGTTTTACAAACCTCCTTAAGCAACGAGATAAAATTTGACAACTCAGTTAAAATAGCTAAATTAGTATCATCCTAAAATGAAATGACTATGAGTAGAAATCAACTAATTTTTCTAATCGGCATCGCATTATTTGCCCTGTCATTTATCTTATTTTACTTAAATGTAATAGGCGCGCAGTTAGCTTACTTTGTGCTTCTGATATCTTTTGTTATGATTGTTAGCCCATTAGTGATCTATCTATTTAATAAGTTAAACTAAAGTTTTACTTTTGTCAAAAAAAACAAAGATGGATAAAAATGTAAAGTTATTGCTCTTAGGGGCTTTCCTTTTTATAATCACTATAGTACTTCGTTCTATGACAGCTATCAGTAGTAGCGTTATCCTAGCATTAGCTATAATATCGCTAGTCATCGTAGTAGTACCACTGTATAAACTAGTCTTTAAAAAACTACGCAAATAAAAAAGCCAGCTTATAGCTGGCTTACTTTTTTATCTCTATTCCCTACTAACAGATAGGCTATAGCGCCTAATACTGGAGCGAATATAATGATGAGGCACCATATCACCTTATAATTATATTCTAACGTTGATCTTCCTACTTTATACAAGCTATAAATTATTAGCCCAATAAGTGAAAGTAAGAAAAACTGCCAAACATAAAGAATCATTTTATTATTATGTAGTTTAGTTATATATCACAAAGAACTTTTCTTTCTATACTAAAAGCTAAAGTACAAAAAAAACCAGCTATAAGCTGGCTCTTCAGAATATTTAAAGTTCTATTTCTTTAATTCTCTTGTCAAGTTTTCTAACATTACTTCTGTCATAGAAGATAAGTCATACTTATGATTCCATCCCCAGTCTTGCTGTGCAGAAGTATCATCTATACTAGCTGGCCAGCTGTCAGCGATAGCCTGTCTAAAGTCTGGATTATACTCTATCGTAAAGTCAGGGATATGCTTCGCAATCTCAGCTGCTATCTCTTCTGGCGTGAATGAGATACCACCTAAGTTATAAGAAGAGCGAATCTTCACATCTTCTTTCTTCGCTTGCATAATACCTACAGTCGCATTCAGCGCATCTTCCATATACATCATCGGAAGAGCTGACCCCTCAGATAAGAAACAGTCATAGTGCTTATCCTCGATAGCCTTATAGAAAATATCTACTGCGTAATCTGTAGTACCACCACCTGGAGGTGTAGTCCAAGAGATTAACCCAGGGTAACGGATACTGCGTACGTCTACTCCAAATTTGTTATAGTAGTACTCACACCAGCGCTCTCCTGTCTGCTTAGAAATACCATATACTGTACTTGGCTCCATCACAGTGTACTGAGGTGTGTTATGTCTAGGTGTAGTAGGTCCAAAAACAGCTATTGATGATGGCCAGAATATCTTTTTAATTTTACCTTCTTTAGCAAGGTTTAATACGTGGAACAACGAGTTCATATTTAAGTCCCAAGCAAAAGCTGGGTTTTTCTCTGCAGTCGCTGATAACAATGCAGCCATTAAATATACTTCCTCTACTTGATGTTTTTCTATCACTGCCGCAACAGCGTCAAACTCCATAGCATTTAATGTCTCGAAAGGTCCCGAACTCATAAGAGCTTCATTTCCTTCTCTAATATCAGAAGCGATCACATTCTCACTTCCATAAACATCTCTTAATTTAAGCGTTAGCTCAGAACCTATCTGTCCGCAAGCTCCGATTATAAGAATTTTGGTTCCCATTGTTTGTGTATTTAAAAAGTACACAAATATAGTTTAAGTCCTATTACAAATCAATTTTCACCACCAAGATTCCTATAACTTTATAACTTATATAACAATCTGACAATCTATGTGGTATAAAATAGCACAGAACTTTGTAAATTTGACCTCTAAATCATAAGAACAATGAAAAGCAATTTATATATACTTTTACCTCTTTTATTCTTGGTATCTATCGTATCATTCTCGTGTAAAGACGAAGAGAAGTTCGCGAAAGAACAAGAATTAAAAATAGCACAACACAATGACAGTGTGTATGACTATCTAACGAAGAACTGGAATCTACGTGTTCCGGCTGCTTCAGCAGAATTAGACGTTATCCTAAAAGATTGGAAACCTTGGCAAGAGTTTGCACAAGAGGTAAAGTTAAAACCTGTGTCTACTATAGGGGCTTTTCAGAAGAGTGCTAATAGAATAACAGAATTACTACAAAGCCTTACTTACCAACAATATCCTAAGGAGCTAGACTTGCCAGACATCAAAGCTAGAATGGCACTTCTACAAACTTCTCTAAACAACTTAAATATGTTCTTAGAAGTGACTCCGATAAGTATAGAAAAGTTAGATCAAAATCTAAAGCATACCAACACTGCGCTAAGACTACTTCTAGCTCAGATGGATGAAAATATTGTCAAAGCAAAGTTACCGCAAGAAGAAGGTGAAGCTGAGATGCTAGAGGCTATTAACGAAGAAAGAAGGGCTAACCCAACACCAGAAAACGAATAGAGCATGGATATTAAACAACGCTTTCAAGAGTCTTCAAAAACAAAACAACTCCTCCAAGACCTACAGTCTAGAGGTAATAAAATATATCTAAAAGGATTACTAGGTTCGGCTATCTCATTTCAGATAGAAGCCTTATTCCGAGAAGCTGATGCTCCTTTTTTATTAATATTCAATGATAAAGAAGAGGCTGCTTATTACCTAAATGATCTAGAGACACTAGTCAATAAAACCGATGTTCTCTTCTACCCAGGTTCTTATAGAAGACCGTATCAGATAGAAGAAACAGATAATGCTAATGTACTACTACGTGCAGAGGTATTGAATAGAATTAGTTCTCGTAAAAAGCCTGCTATCATTGTTTCGTATACAGAGGCTATATTCGAAAAAGTGGTTACTAAAAAGGTATTAGAAAAGAATACACTTAAAGTACATCAAGGTGATAAACTCTCTATAGACTACATCAATGAGGTATTGTTTGAATACAATTTTAAACGAGTTGATTTCGTAGCTGAGCCGGGAGAGTTCTCTGTAAGAGGAGGGATTATAGACGTATTCTCTTTCTCTAACGACAATCCGTACCGTATAGAGTTCTTCGGAGACGAAATAGATAGTATCCGTACCTTCGACGTAGAAACGCAGTTATCTGTAGATAAACAGAAGAAAATCACTATCATTCCTAACGTAGAGAACAAGTTCTCTGCAGAGGTAAGAGAGAGCTTCTTAGATTATATCTCTGAGAAGACTGTTATACTAACGCAGCATACTGCTATGACAGTAGAACAGCTAGACCGTCAGTTCGATAGAGCTGTAGATACCTTCTCTAAACTTAATAAAGATTTAAAGCACAAGGAACCAAAAGATATGTTCTTAGACGGACAATCTTTCTTACATAAGCTAGAGCTATTTACGCTACTGGAGCTGAATGATACCAAACTGATGGATGTCAATAAGACCGTTGAGTTTCACATCAAACCTCAGCCTTCGTTTAACAAACAGTTTGACTTACTGGCTCGTAACCTAAATGACAATACAGACAATGGGTTCTATAACTACCTATTCTGCTCTAATGAGAATCAGGCTAAGCGCTTCAAAGATATATTTGAGTCTCTTAAAGAAGATGATAATCACAAAGTAGTACAATCATTCAAGACAATCGTGATGCCGATCTTCGAAGGATTTATCGATGAAGAAAAGCAAATCGTCTGCTATACTGACCACCAAATCTTCGAACGCTATCACAAGTTTAGTATCAAGAATGGGTATACTAAAAAGCAAACGATCACACTAAAAGAGCTAAACTCTCTTTCGGTAGGTGATTATGTAACGCATATAGATCATGGTATCGGTAAGTTCGGAGGGTTACAAAAAATACAAGTAGAAGGAAAAACACAAGAGGCTATCAAGCTAGTATACGCTGATAATGATATCGTCTATGTAAGTATTCACTCTCTACACAAAATATCAAAATACAATGGTAAAGATGGGACTGTACCTAAGATCCATAAATTAGGTTCGGCTGCATGGAAAACCTTGAAGAATAAAACAAAGGCTCGTGTTAAGCACATTGCCTTTAACCTTATTCAACTATATGCAAAACGCCGTTTGCAGAAAGGATTCCAATGTGCTCCTGATAGCTATTTACAGCATGAGCTAGAGAGTTCGTTTATCTATGAAGACACTCCAGATCAGCTAAAAGCGACACAAGAGGTAAAGGCGGATATGGAACAAGAAAGACCAATGGATCGCTTGGTATGTGGGGATGTAGGTTTTGGAAAAACTGAGGTAGCTATTAGAGCTGCCTTTAAAATGGTCGACAATGGCAAACAAGTCGCAATACTAGTTCCTACGACTATCCTAGCCTTTCAGCATTATCAGACATTCACAGAGCGTCTGAAGGATATGCCTGTACGCGTGTCTTATATCAATAGATTTAGAACTGCTAAACAAAAAGCAGAAATACTAAAAGACCTAGAAGCTGGTAAAATAGACATCCTTATCGGTACACATCAGTTAGTGAATAAAGGCATTGTGTTTAAAGATCTAGGGTTATTAATTATAGATGAAGAACAAAAATTCGGAGTAGCTGTAAAAGATAAGTTGAAAACGATATCAGAGAATGTAGATACACTTACACTTACTGCTACACCTATCCCGCGTACACTACAGTTCTCTCTGATGGCTGCACGTGACTTATCTGTGATAAGCACTCCTCCACCGAATAGATATCCTATCGAAACAAATGTGGTAGGATTTAATGAAGAGGTGATTAGAGATGCTGTGTCTTATGAGATAGAAAGAGGTGGTCAAGTGTACTTCATCAATAATCGTATAGAGAATATTAGAGAAGTAGCGGGGATGATACAACGTCTCGTACCTGATGCTAAAGTAGGTATCGGCCATGGTCAGATGGATGGTAAAAAGTTAGAAGAACTAATGCTTGCGTTTATGAATGGGGAGTTCGATGTACTCGTTGCTACTACCATTATCGAGAGTGGATTAGATGTACCTAATGCCAATACGATATTGATTAATAATGCTAATAACTTCGGGCTATCTGACTTACATCAGATGAGAGGTCGTGTAGGACGAAGTAATAAAAAAGCGTTCTGTTACTTCATCTGTCCTCCTTATTCTGTTATGACAGAAGAGGCGAGAAAGAGAATACAGGCACTAGAGCAGTTTAGTGATCTGGGTAGTGGTCTAAACATCGCTATGAAAGACTTAGAGATCAGAGGGGCTGGTGATATCTTAGGAGGCGAACAGAGTGGTTTCATCAATGAAATAGGATTTGAGACGTATCAAAAGATCATGCAGGAAGCTATCGAAGAGCTTAAGGCTAACGAGTTTAAAGACCTATACGAAGAAGAGAATAAAGAAGAAAACAAGGTATTCGTAAAAGATACTCAGATAGATACTGACTTCGAGATATTGTTCCCTGATGAGTATATCAATAATATCACAGAGCGACTAAACCTGTATAACGAACTGAGCTTGATAACGAATGAAGAAGTCTTGCAGCAGTATGAACAGCGATTAATAGACCGATTCGGTGCACTGCCACGTCAGGCTATTGCTTTATTAAATAGCTTGCGCATCAAATGGCATGCAGCTAATATGGGAATAGAAAAGATCGTGATGAAACAAGGAAAGATGATTTGTTACTTCTTAGGGGATCAACAGTCAGACTTCTATCAATCTGCCAAATTTAGAAAGGTATTAATCTTCATACAACACCGTTCTAATATCTGTGAGATGAAAGAGAAGCAGACAAAGAATGGACTGAGATTATTGCTAACATTCAAAAATGTAAAGTCTATCAAACAAGGTTTAGAATACATTGAACTTTTAGATTCAGCTGAAACTTAACGTAAACTTATAACGCCTGATATTGTATTAATATCAGGCGTTTCTATATAGTCTATCATCAAAACTTAAATAGAGACATTTATAGCCATTAATCTTATTCTGATATAATAAGTTACTATACATAGCTAATTCTCTCTATAATAAAAGAAAAAGGAGCTTTGCATATAGTGCAAAGCTCCTTTAGTATATAATTTAAAACTTACTATTAATAACCGAATAAGTCTTCTAGGCTAAGTTCTTTTACTTTACCCATTTTCTTCACAGCTTCCCAGTCTAAGTTCTCTTTCTTACCTAATAATCCTACGTTGAAAGTTTTTCCTTTTACGTATTTATCGAAGTAGTTAACTAGATCAGTCATCTGCATATTCTGTACTTGAGAGTAGATATCTTTATTAATATCATAGTCAATACCTTTCTCTTTTAAGCTTAACCAGTAAGAGAATATCTGTGCTTTAGTATAACGCTGTGTAGCGATATTCTTAAGAACAGTATTTTTAGCATTTTGGAATTGGCTTTCTCCTTGAGGCATAGCATTCATTAATTCCATCATTGCTTCTACTGCTTGTGGTAATTTATTCGCTTGTGTACCTACATAAGCCATTACATAGTTGTGTTTATCAGCTTTTGCAGCATTCATATAGTATGCATAAGCTGAGTATGCTAATGATTTAGACTCACGAATTTCTTGGAATACCACTGAAGCCATTCCTCCTCCAAAGTAGTTATTAAATACAGAGCTAGTCGCTAATAAGTCTTTATTAAACTTACCTTCTCTTGCTCTATACGTAATCTCTGCCTGAACCATATCATAAGGAGCAAAGTACAATGTTCCGTCAGTAGCTGGTTCTGGATATACTTTAGCAGCAGGTATTTTTTTACCTTTTCCTAAGTTATGGTGCTCTACGATCGCTTTCTTCGCTGTTTCCTTATCATTACCATAGTAGAAAACATCATTGTTGTAATCGAAGAAGTTATGAATTAACCCAACTAATTCTGTTGGCTTAATAGTCTTTAATTCATTCTCACTTAAGATATCTTTAAAACGGCTTAACTCCCCATTAGAAACGATATAGCTATTCAATGCTCTTTGGATTCCCCCTTTGCTTGATTTAGCATCTAAACGTCCTTTTAAGATCTGATCTACCATATTAGCATAAGCAGTATCATCTGCCTTAGCATCTGTTACTAAATGCTCTAATAATTTGATACCTGCAGGGATGTTTTCTTTCAATCCTTTTACAGTGATATATGTCTTATCTGTACCTGTACTAATACCATAAGAAATACCTAACTTATAGAACTCTTTCTTAATATCAGCAGCTGAATACTTACTAGTACCTAAATAATCTAAGTACCCAATAGCTAATGATAACTTATTATCATTATCAGAACCTACTTCTGTAATATAAGTTACTGTTGCTAGATCATTAGTAGTATTCTTAATAGAATATAATTGGCTATTCGTTTTACCAATCTTCTCTTTTTGAATAGCGCTATTGAAATCAACAAACACAGGAGCTATTTCTTTAACTTCTATTCCTTTTAGACGTTTATAAAATTCTGATTCGCTATCTCTATTGATATCGATAGGTGTAATACCTGGATTCTCTACACGTACTAAGTCTTTATTCTCTCCTTGACGTTTATAGATAACAACATAGTTATCTTTATAATTTGCGTTCACGAAGTCGATTAACTCTTGTTTAGTCACTTTAGACATACGCTCTAAATCAGAAACAGCTTGTTCCCAAGTACGACCGTGAATAAATGCTTGGTACATTTCTGTAGCCATTGCATCATTACTTTCTAAAGCTTCCATAGAGTTTTTACGGAATTCATTGACAACTGCGTTTAACAACCACTCGTCAAACTCTCCTTTTTTAAGTTTCTCTATTTGAGCTAACAATAGATCTTTAACTTCTTCTACAGTTTGTCCTTCATTAGGCATACCTGTCAATTGGTGTACAGAGTAGTCCTTCATCACCATAGGTGAACTAGACGCATACAATGCTTTTTGTTGCTGATTTACATCTAAATCTATAATACCTGCCTGACCATTGCTTAACAACATATCGATCAAGTTAAGATAAATAGCATCTTTCGTCTTAACTCCTCCTAAACGGAAACCTATTTCTACACGCTCAGCTTGTGGGCTATAGATGTCTTTAACTTGTATCTTAGTTAGAGGCGCCTCTTGAGCGATATATTCTTTAGGTTGATTTGCTTTTTTCATTGAACCAAAGTAAGCGTTAACTAACTTAATCGTAGGCTCAAACTCTAAATCACCAACTAATACAACAGCTATATTATTTGGTACATAGTATTCGTTAAAATAATTATTAATAGCTACCATAGAAGGGTTCTTCAAGTGATCTGAAGTACCTATCGTAGTCTGAGTTCCGTAGTGTGTAGTTGGGAATAATAACTTCATCATTGCTTCATGTGAAGCCCAATAGTCATTATCCTGTCCTCTATTAAACTCTTCATATACTGCTTCTAACTCTGTGTGGAATAGACGCAATACTAGTTCTGAGAAACGCTCACTCTCTATCAATAAGAATTTCTCTAACTCATTAGAAGGAATTACGTTCTTATAAACTGTCTCATCAAACCAAGTATGAGCATTAGTTCCTGTAGCTCCGATAGAAGCCACAGCTTTATCATACTCATTTGCAACAGCGTACTGAGATGCAACTTTAGAGATTTCATCTATTTTTTTATAAATAGCTTTCTTTTTCTCTACGTCCTTTTCAGCTTTATGTTGTTCATACAAATCAGAGATTTGTTTAATTAACTCTTGCTCTTTAGCCCAGTTCACAGTACCTAATTTAGAGGTACCTTTAAACACCATATGCTCAAGATAGTGAGCTAACCCTGTACTATCTTCTGGATCGTTATTAGATCCTGTACGAACAGGAATATACGTCTGTATACGTGGTTCATCGTGGTTCTGAGCTAGATATACTTTTAATCCATTTCCTAAAGTATACACTCTTGCTTTAGCTGGGTCATTCTCTACGTATTCGTAAGTAAATCCATTAGCATCTTTTGTAGTAACAGTTTTATACTGTGCATGCATTGAAGCACTTACAGAGAAAATAAAACCGAACAGTAAATACCTTTTTTTCATTTGTCGGTGTTTTTGTGTCTATCTTCCAAAGCTATAAAATAAATTTCACACTCTTTTATTAAAATTCAATCTAAATTACAAACACAAAAAAAGGTCAGTTGTAATATTACAACTGACCTCTATATTTACTCTAATAATATGCTTATTTTACATCTACTGCTTCGTGAATAGGTGTACCTATATTTCCATTAGGAGCTTCTATTTTTAAGATCTCTGCAATAGTTGGTGCTATATCTGTCATATGAGTCTCGCGGATAGTCTTACCTGGTTTAACACCCCATCCCATAAATACAGCTGGTATATGAGCATCATAAGACCCCCAAGTTCCATGAGTTGTACCTTTAGCATCTTTTCTTCCACTATACCATTGTGGTTCTAAGATATACTGAATCACTCCACTTCTCTTGATATTATATCCATTAACTATACGCTCGCGAATCTTAACAGGAATAGCTGCTGTAGCCGCTTTATCCATATCAGTTACAAAAGCAATACCTTCTATTTTCTTTAGCTCCTTAACGATAAACTCGCGAATATCATCTTCTTCTAAGTCTTTTTCTTGCACCAAAGCATTGTTTAAATGAACTTGGTAGTTAGTTAAGCTCTTGATGATATCTTTCTCACCGAACTTTTTATCTAACTTTTCGTTCAATACTTTTTTTGCTTCAGCTGTATTAAAATAACCTGAGTTACCTTTTTGATCAGCAAAATACTTAGGATTATGTGCTGCTCCGTGGTCTGCTGTTAAAAAGAATGTATAGTTTCCTTTACCAACTTTCTTATCTAAATAAGTTAAGAACTCAGCTAAATCAGCATCTAGTCTTAAATATGTATCCTCTACTTCAATCGAATTAATAGCAAATTGATGTCCTACATAATCTGTAGAAGATAAACTTACTGCTAAGAAATCTGGAACTCCTGCAGGATTAGCTCCTAATGCTTCACTATCAATCGCAACTTTTGCAAAGTCTAGAGTTAATGAATTACCAAATGGTGTAGCTTTAATTAAATCATATCCATTGTCTTTCTTTAGTTTAACTAGATTACGAGGAAATACAGGTTTATCTTCTCCTTTATATGTTTCTTCATACTCATTATCATCAGCAGTACTTAGCACATAAGTATCTATAGGATACATAGTATTCCATCCTTTCTTAAAGTATTTGTCAGCTAACTTCTCTTTATTAAATGACTTCACCCATTTAGGTAAATCATTCATATAAAAAGTACTTGTAATCCAATCACCAGAAACTCCATCTAACCAATAAGCAGCATTAGCAAAATGACCTGCAGGCAATATACCACCTCTATCTTTTATAGCAATACCTACTACTTTTGATTGGAAATTAGTAGCTAGTTTTAACTGATCTGTCACAGTAGATACTAATAAGTTCTTAGGTGATTGTTTTCCTACTTTACCTACACCTCCTACAGCTTCTACACTATCATCTTGAGTACAGTACATACTCTCACCTGTCGCTTGAATGATAAAATCATTACCAGCTATTCCATGTACAGCAGGTACACTACCTGTATAAATAGTACTATGCCCAATAGCAGTATAAGTTGGGATATAATCTATAAGTGTGTTTTCACTTGAAAAACCTTCGTTTAATAAGCGTTTAAATCCATTATCTGAATAGCGATCATAGTATTTATAAAGGTAATCCCATCTCATCTGGTCTACCACTACTCCTACTACTAACTTTGGTTTCGGTAATGTTTCACCAGCTAAGGCAGAAAGTGAAAACATACAGCCTACTGCTGCAAATAAGGTTGTTTTAAATTTCATTTATTTAAGATTAGTTTTGTTTAATAAGGTCTCTGTCTACAAAACTATTAAACTCAGAGACTTTACAAACATATAATAGACAAAAAACTTCAATATTAACATTTAAAGTTATCTAGTTCAAAAGTAAACTTACTCCTTAATTCCAAGATTAAGAGAGTGTTATTATTTTGAATTCTTGAAAACAATAAAGGCTGTTCATTGCTGAACAGCCTTTAAGCTAACTAATTCTTTAATATTTGTAAGCTAATTATATGTTTGGATTATAATCCGATTCTGCTTTAGGTACTCTCCACGTCCATTTATTATTCATTTCTGGAGTGAATTTTCTAGCAAAGGTAGGACTAGCATTACCTCCTTTTGATCCTACTTTTTTATCTATAGTTAAGTTCCAACGCTTATAATCAAACCAATCAAATCCTTCGCCCCATAACTCAATACCTCTGTACTTTACAATTTCATTAAATAAGTCATTCCCAGTTTTTCTACAACTGTAATTAACATCACGTCCAGATTCTCTTGTTAAGTTCTCTAATATTTTAGATGATTCATTATCTCTACCTAAAAAATGTAGTGCCTCTGCTTCTATTAAATACATTTCCGAAGAACGAAAATGATTTAAATGCATTACTCCAGGGTTTGTATTATTCTTAACCTTAACTTGCATATAAGCCGCTGTCTTTGCATCACTCTGAATATCTGGATATTTTACTCTAATATCTTTATCTAATTGACTCTTTGCAACTGTTAAACCATTGTCTTCATTATATTCTTTTGTTGGATATCCTGTAGGATCAATAAACAATTCTTTTCTTATATCAGAACCTGGAATAGTTTCGTAGAACTCCTTACTGATTCTACTTGGTGTATTTCTAACTGCACCCGCATTAGAATTATATGCCATATATGCTCCATAAGAATAATAATGTAATTGTTCATCTGCTGCCCCATAACTACTCCATATCCATTCTGAAGTTGGATTACCAAATCCTGCTTTATAAGCTGTAGTTGACATTAAAGGATAATCTTTTTTAGCTAATCCTGCTTCTCTTAATGCAACAGTATAATCTTGTTTATTCAACGCTGCTCTAGCATATATTGCATGAGCCACGCTAGAGTCAACAAAATAATTCTTAGAAGCTTCTCTCTTATAGCCACTCTCTCCAAACAATTGAATTGCTAAGTCCAAATCTTTATAAATCTGTGCATAAACATCTTTTAGTAATGATAGTGGCAATTCTTTAGAATCATTAGGTGATAACCTTAACACAACAGACTTTGTCTCTCCATTATTAGAATCTATCCAACGATTACCATATATTTGAACTAACATCGTATACGCATATGAACGATAAGCTAAAGCTTGAGCTTTTAAATACTTCTTATCATTTACAGGACCTTCTGCTCCGTCAACATTAGCAATAATATCGTTAGCATTTGTAATTAACATATAATAATAATGCCATGGATATGCATTTAAAGAGCTATTTGTGTTCTCAATATTCTCTAGGTTAGCAATAGAAGCAGATACATCTTTTCTAAAGTTATTTCCAGGATACTCTCCAAAATATAACTTTATAGTTCCTTCTCCATTATAACCTTGTCCTATATGCTGAGCAGTCATCAGTTTAGCTAATCCATTTATAGCCATAGCAACTGTTTCTGTACTTTTAAATACATTACTAGGAGATGTTTGATTAGTTGGTGTTGTATCTAAATAATCCGTACTACAAGCCCCTAAAGTCAATACTGTAGACAACAAAACGTATTTTATATATTTTATTTTCATTTTCTTTAATTTTAATCATTAAAATCCTACATTAACTCCAAATATTACTGTTCTAGCAGTTACCCAAGCATCTTGACTTGTTCCATTAAATGATTGCTGAGGGTTCATCCCTTTTAGTTTTGTAAAAGTTGCTAAATTTTCAACTCCTAAATTCAAACTCATTTGACTTACTCCTATTTTCGATAACATTGTTTTTGGCATCTCATAGTTTAAAGCTATATTTTTAACTACTAAATAATTACCATTTTGAATAAATCTATCAGATAGTGCATTATTCTGTGATCCCACAGTTCCAAACTGCACCAAGGGTGTTCCGTTTGGATCAATTCTATTAGCTGAAGTTTCGGTCATCCCTTCTGGTACACCATTCCAAGAATTTAAAACATCCTTATGTATAGCACTTGGTGTAGTATTAACAGACATTAAACTCATGTAAGAATAATCTACCATCTTCCCTCCTAAAGCATAAGTAAATAATGCTGACAATGAAAAATTCTTATATGACAATGATGTTGTAAAACTTCCCTCCATTTTTGGTAAAGCATTTCCTGCAAACTCTCTTTTACCAAATGAAGTATTAGTTGTATATGTAACTCCATTAATAGTAACTAAATTAACAGCATCAATCTTATCTTTACCAGGTGCAGAACCATTAACATCATAATTTTCAGTATCAACTATATACAGAGATTTACCTGTCATTTGATCAACTCCTACAAACTGAGGTATCCAAAATTCATAGATACTTTTACCCTCTTTACGTAAGAAAGGTGAAGAAGGAATACCTTCTTTTCTATTCTCTGCAGGTAATTTAACAAGTTTGTTTTTCAACCAAGTTGCATTGAATCCAACATTCCATTTCCAATCTTTATTACGAATAATATCAATATCAAAAGACATTTCAAGACCACTATTTGAAATAGTACCTACATTACTAATAACACTTGATTTTATTGTCCCAGCACTAGTTGAACCATTTGATAAAGGCATATTCAAATCAAATAATAAATTTTGAGAACGTTTATCAAAGTATTCAACTGTAAAATTAGCTCTATTAAATAGTCTACCATCTAAGCCAACATTTACAGAAGATGATGTTTCCCATTGTAAATCATCATTACCATTTTGGTTTTTGTATAACCCTGGTGTCCCTCCATTTTTCACTAAAGCATATAAAGCTTGGTAAGCATAAGTTCCTGCTCCACCATCATTACCAACTTCACCATAAGAAGCTCTTAATTTTAAATAATCAATTTGTTTTACTTTGAAGAAGTCTTCAGCAGAAACAACCCAGCTACCTCCTACAGACCAAAAGTTACCCCATCTATTATCTTTATGAAACTTTGAAGAACCATCTCTACGAAATGATCCTTCAATAAAATACTTATTGTCATAATTATACTTTACTCTAGATAAATATCCTTCAGTTCTGTATTTAATAGTATAATCAGTTAAACTCGTGACATCACTAAAGTTTGCCCATTCAGGTATACCTGGAAATGTTTGTCCTGCCTTTAATCCATATAAATAACTGTAGTCATTATTGAAATTCTCATGTCCTACTAACACATCTAAATTATGATTTCCAAAGCTTCTATTCCAATTTAATAATTGTTGAGCAGAGTAAGTTTTATATCTATAGATATCACGTCTTGAACGACCGCTATTTCCCTTTCCATCTCCAATAATAGCATTATCATACTTTCTCTCTTCTGAATTCCTAAGACTCAAATCTCCTTTGATTGTAAAAGTAAAATCTTCTAAGAATTTAAAATCAGCATAGAACTGTCCATTAACAGTATTACGAATAGACTCAATACTATTTAACTCATTTTCCCAAATTACATGACGCCCTGCATATTGTTTACGGGTACTATCTCCTGAGTCATAAATCTTTTGACCATTATCATCATATATATAATCCCCTGTTTTTTGATCATGTAAATGCACAGGGTAGATAGGAGCAATACTACGCGCATACATAAATGGATTTGTATATGATCCTGTATTATCTGTTGTTGCATTCAGTCCATTAGACATTTGATGTGAAGCAGCAATATTTGTCCCTACTTTAATAGCCTCATTTACTTTATAATCAGCATTCACCCTTCCAGTAAAGCGTTTAAAATCACTCCCTTTAAAGTATCCTTCATTATTTAAAAATCCTCCTGAGAAATAAGCTCCTCCCTTATCATTAGCCACACGTCCGCTCATATTGATATCTTGATACATACCAGTTCTTTCAATAGGTTTATACCAATCTAAATCTCCTGCATATCCAGGTAAAATAGATGCGTTTGGTTTTAATTTACCATTTGCATCAAATAATTGATCACTTGGCAAATTATAAATATTTGTAAGAAGTATATCACTAATTAATTTTTGATTAGCTAAAACACTTGCTTGTTCAATATTAGTATCCGCACTTATTAGATTATTTCTATAACCTGTCCACATAGTCTCCATAAAGTCATTAGTCCCCATAGTTTCATACTCTTTGATACCACGAGTAAATAGACCTTGTTTCATATTAACTCCAAAAAAACCTTTCCCTTTTGATGCCTTCTTTGTAGTAATCATCACAACACCATTTGACGCTCTATTACCATATAAAGTAGAAGCAGAAGCATCCTTTAAAACAGACATGCTTTCTATGTCATTAGGATTGATATCAGAAATATTTCCTCCAAAAGCTACGCCGTCTACAACTAATAAAGGGCTATTAGATGTTAGTGAAGAAAAACCACGGATACGGATAGTTGGCTCAGATCCAGGTTGCCCTGAAGTATTGTTTACTCGAATACCTGGAGCTGCACCTTCTAATGCTCCTAAAGCATTAGTCCCTGGTCTTTTAGTAATATCATTACTTTCTATAACTGCGATAGCACCTGTTACAGATTCTTTAGTAGCAGTACCATAAGCTACAACAACTACATCCTCCAACACTTGACCATCCTCTTTTAATACTATGTCATAATGTGTCTTTGATGTTAATCTAATTCTTTGTGTTTCATAGAACACATACGAAACAACTAACACATCGCCTTCGCCAGCATTAATTGTAAATATCCCATGATCATCTGCACTTGTTCCGAAGTCAGTTCCCTCTAGAACAATAGTTGCACCAATCAACGGTAAACCGTCAGTGTCTTTTACACTTCCAGTTATTGTCTTTTTTGCTTGTGCAAAAACTACACTTGTTAACACAAGCATAGAAAACGTTAAGTAAAGTTTTAATTTCATAAACATCTTTTTAAGATTATTTTAGCATTGCCAAAAATATAAAAAAATGAATCAAAAAAAACATATACAATATTTATTCAAGATAAACACTTAAAATAAATGTAAATTAAGCCCGAAAAATAGACATTATATTAATTTATTTAACTTAAAACACACTATTTTAAGGATTAAAAACACTCATTTTGCAGGTTTATTTTAACTAAAAACACTCATTTCTTAATTTTTAATTAATATTAACTTAATATATAAAAAATACAATTCATTCTATACTTTACTATATTCTGTATACTTATTTTCATCCTTTTATCCCGTACCTTTACATAACATACTAAAATAAACAACATGACAAAACCATTTAAAGTTGTTGCTTTTGATGCGGATGATACCCTATGGGTGAATGAACCTTTCTTTAATGAAGCTGAGAAAGCATTCTGTATCTTAATGGAAGATTACCTAACACATCAAAGCATCTCACAGATACTATTCAAAACACAAATAGACAACCTACCTCTATACGGATATGGAATAAAAGGCTTTACCCTATCTATGGTAGAAGCGGCTAACATAATCTCAAAGGGAACTGTAAGCCCAAAAGTAATCAGTAGAATCATTGCTATAGGAAAGGATTTATTAACCAAGCCTGTGGAGCTATTAGATGACGTAGAACAAGTGCTAAAGGAACTTCAAGGAAAGTATAAACTAGTAGTCGCAACCAAAGGTGACTTAAAAGACCAACACCGCAAACTACACAAGTCTGGTTTAGGAGCATACTTCCATCATATAGAAGTCATGACGGATAAAGAAGAAATAGACTATCAGAAGTTATTAGGACGTTTAGATATCAAGCCTGAAGAGTTTATTATGATAGGTAATTCTTTAAGATCTGATGTACTTCCTGTATTAGAACTAGGAGGTCACGCAGTACACGTCCCTTTCCATACTACATGGTTACACGAGCATGTCGATCACGAAATAGTACATCCAAACTTTACTTCTATTAAAAAACTATCAGAGATTAAAGAGATACTACTATAAATAAAAAAGAGGCTAGTTGATCATCAACTAGCCTCTCACTTACACTTATAAACAATGTATTCTTTTGATTAGAATCTATATCCTACGAATACATTAAAACTCTGATTATATATCTTCAGGTTCTTCACACCAGGATTTTCTTCTAACCCAAATGTATTAGAGTTATCGAAGATACTGGCAAATCCTCTACTGTAGTTAGCTCCTACTAAAAACCCACAGTTAAACTGGTACTCAGCACCCACTACGATACCGTAGTCCATCTTCTGTAGATACTGTCCATCTTCTTGATCATCTTCTATACTACCGAAAATACCGTGATCTTTATATGTATTCCCCTCTTCATCTACTGCTGTGATAGAAGAGTATAATAACATATTCACATAAGGACCACCATATACTTGTAGCCCTCCTACTTTAAACACAGCACTGATCGGATTAAGACGTAGACTGTGCATTTGCAATTTAGCATCTAGTGTTACCCCATCTTCAGTCTCTCTATCGAAGCGACCACCATACTGTTGATAAAACAACTCGTGTTTCAGCCCAAAATATTTTCCTAAACTATTATCCACACTTACTCCCACGAAGAAGTTATTGCGATTACTCACTTTACCATCTATAGCTAAATACTCTAGATCATCTCCTTTAAGCGTAGACTGTATCCAACCTCCTTTTACACTAAAAGTAGTATTCCCTTTTAAATCGTGATTTACATCTTGTGCTATAGCTGTACCTGATACTGCTAACACAGAGCATACACTTAGTAATAAGTTTTTCATACCTCTCATTCTTAAAAATCAATATCCCAAATACCCACTGCGTTCTCTAACTCCACTAGAGCAGATGCATAGCCAAATAGCGTCTCTGCATAAGCCTGTTGTGTTTCGTTATAAGTACGTTGTGCATCCAACACTTCTAATAGGCTACTCGCCCCTCTTTGATAGCTATACTTGATCCCTTCGTATACCTGTTTAGCCTCTTCTAACATTCCTTTTTCAAACCTATTGATCTGCTTTTGTTTCGTTAGATAGTTACGATATGCTTGAGTAATCTCTTTCTCTAACTCTAGCTCTATAAAGTCGTATTCTAGATGAGCCTGACGTTCCTCGTATAATGCAGTTTTTAATCCTGATTCTTTTCTATTAGAGAACTTCAGCGGAATAGAAAAACCTGCTTTAACCACCGTATTACCAGGTGTAGGAGCAATAGCATTCTTTACAAAGGAGTTGTTCTCTACCCCAAAGTTAAGTCCTAAATCTATAGCGCGTTCTGCTTTAGCTAAAGAGACTTGCTTACTCGCTACCACCTTATTCTGTCTAGCGACAAGGAAGTCAGCTCTATTGTTCTGAGCAGTCACAATCAAGTCATCTAATGAGAATAATCTATCAAACTTATTGAAGTCTCCCTGAGGCAAATAAATTGTATCGTTTCTCTGTTTACTGATCACGTTTCTGATCTCTATCAAGCTATTTTCCCAAGCGTCATCTGCATCTTGTAACTCATTATACATCCCTTTAGCTTCTAAGTTACTTTGGATAGCATCCACTTTGCTGATCTGCCCTAATGTATAACGAATACTATCAGACTTAGCTACTTGCTTCATAGACTCATAAGAGTCGCGTTGTATATCAAACAACATCTTATTCTGCAAGGCTTCTAAATATAAGATAGTAGACTCTGCACGCATAGTCTGGAAGAACTCTTGCAACTCTAATTCTGCTAATGTCTTCTGATCTGCAGCTAAATTCTTTCTTGCCTTGCGCTTACCACCTAATTCTAAATCCCATGATAACTCTGCCTCAAAGCCATAACCCATCTGCATACGCTTCTGTTGATTATCAAACCAACCAAAACTCAGCTCAGGGTCTGGGAACATCTTAGCTGCTTGTACCTCAGCTTCTGCAATATCGATATTATACTTTGCAGCGGCATATCCTAAGTTATTCATTGACATCTTATGAAGGTACTCCTTATATGTCAATGCTGTCTTATCACTTACATTCTCTGTATGAAGTTGTGCTACCACAACTTCATTACAGAACAATGCTAATAATCCTACTAGTATATATTTTCTAATAACATTCATACCTAATCCTAATTTTCGTCTGTTTCACTTTTTACGAAGTCGCTATCACTACCCCATTTGCGCTCTACCATATAATACAAGGCAGGTAATACAAATAGTGTAAGAACAGTAGCGAATAATAGACCATAAACGATCACAGTTGCTAGAGGTCTCTGTACATCCGAACCGATACCTGTAGCTAACGAAGCAGGGAATAACCCCAATACTGCCACTGTAGCCGTCATCAATACAGGTCTGAAACGCTCTTCTGCACCTGTTAGTACTGCTTCTTTTAATGCTATACCTCTTCTGCGGAGATTATTGATATGGGAGATCATAATCACCCCATTCTGTATCGCAACCCCAAACAACGCAATAAATCCTACTGCTGAAGATACGTTCAATGACATTCCTCTAATGTTCAAGGCTAACATCCCTCCAAATAAAGCTAACGGTACTACGATCATCAATAATCCAGCTTGTCTAAACTGTCCAAAAGCTCCGTATAGTAATACAAACATTAAACACAAGGTCAAAGGAACAATTACTGCCAAACGGCTATACGCTCTATTCTGATTCTCGAACTGTCCACCCCATTCGATGTGGAACTTCTCATGATCATACGTGATATTGCTTTCTATCTTTTGTTGCGCTTCTTTTAATAGTGACGCTAAGTCTCTATTACGCACGTTTAGTTTTACAGTTAAGTGACGTCTATTCATCTCACGAGTGATCGTACTCTCTCCTGTACTCGTCTTAACATCTGCTACCTGAGACAGCGGAATCTTAGCACCTGTACTAGAAGTCAACATTAAGTTAGCGATCTTCTCTGGTGTATTTCTACTCTCTTCAGTATATCTAGCACTGATGTCATATACCTTATTTCCAATGAATATCTGTGATATAGCCTTACCACCTATAGCTACCTCGATAAGTTCTGCAACATCAGATACGTTTAATCCATATTGAGCTATCTTATCTCTATTCGCATGGATCTGTAGCTGTGGTAATGGTGGCTCTTGATCTATCGCTAAATCTACTGCTCCATCTACCGTACGCAGTGTACCTAATACCTCATTCGCTATACGTCTAGTCTCGTGAAAATCTTCTCCATATACCTTCACTACTAATTCACTATGTGCTCCAGATATCTTATCCATTACCCCATCGATCATTGGCTGAGCGAACCCAACTGTAAATCCAGGTAAAGACTCATACTCTGCTGCCAGCTCTTCGATTAAGTCATCTTTAGTCTTACCACGAGGCCATTCTTTATAAGGCTTGATACCTACCGAACATTCGAAATGTGATGGAGTAAATGGGTCTGTTCCATCATCATTACGCCCAGACTGTACCATGATATACGTTACCTCATCATACTTCATTGTTCTAGCACGTAGTGTATCACTCATCTCTTTTGATTTCTCTAATGAGATACCAGGAGGCAAGGTTACTTGAAGCCAGATAGAACCTTCGTCTAATGGAGGTAAGAAATCTTTACCTACCTTCATTGACAATCCTATTGTAATCGCTAAAACAACTAATAGCGGTACGAATACTTGCTTTGGCTTATTTACAATCTTGATAATTCTATTGTGATATAAATTCGTTAGCTTCTCTAACCACTTATTGTGGTAGATCTTTCTTGGTTTTCTATACACCGCATACGCAAGACCTGGTATCAAAATCAAGGCTACTAATAACGCACCTATCAAGGCATATCCCACTGTAAACGCCATCGGTGTAAACAGCTTCTTCTCTACACGTTCAAAAGCGAATAGTGGTAAGTATGCTGTGATAATAATGATTGTAGCGAAGAAGATAGGCTTAGCCACCTCTTTGGTACGCTGTGCTATAGACTTCTCTTTTAGTTCTTCTTCCGGATTGTCCTCCCTCTTCTTCAGTATGGACTCCATCATCACGATGGCACCATCCACTATAATACCGAAGTCTATTGCTCCTAACGAAAGTAAGTTAGCAGGTATATCTGTGAAGTGCATCATGATAAATGCAAACAACAGAGATACAGGGATTGTAATCGCTACTAATAGCGCTCCTCTCCAACTTCCTAAGAATACAATCAATACAATCACTACTAAACTAATTCCTTCGATTAGCGTAGTAGACACAGTATGTAATGTCGTATCTACTAAATCTGTACGATCTAAGAAAGTATGTATTCTAACACCTTCTGGCAATAAACCATTGTTCAGTTCATCTACATATTGGTGTATCTTATCTAATACTACAGATGGGTTTTCGTGTTTTAATAACAGTACAATCCCCTCGATACTATCAGAATAATCTCTTTCTCTATCTGTAAAACCAAGAATACCTTTGCGCTCTACATTTCCATATTTTAAGCGGCCTAAATCGTTTAAGAATACAGGTATACCATCTTCTGCCTTAACAACGATTTTACCTAAATCCTCTAAATCTTTAATCAACCCGATACCTCTCACCACATACCCAAGGTCTCCTCTCGTTAGAACACTTCCTCCTGCATTGACGTTATTCTCTTCTATCGTCTCTGTCACATCGCTTAGCGATAGACCATATTGTTCTAATTTATGTGGATCTAATTCGATTTGAAACTGAGTAGTGATTCCACCGAAGTTAGTTACCTCAGCTACACCAGGCACTTGATTAAGCTTAGGGATAATCACGAAGTTTTGTAAATCCGTTAATTCTCTAAGACTATATCCATCTCCCTCTATAATATATCTATATACCTCACCGATAGGCGATGTCAGCGGATCTAACTCAGGAGTCGCATCATAAGGCAACTCTACATCGTTTAATCTCTCTTGGATTCGTTGACGAGCGAAGTAGTCATCTACTCCATCAGCGAATACTATCGTGATCATAGACAGTCCGAATGTACTGTTACTACGCATCACGTGCATTCCAGGCATACCATTAAGAGCGCGCTCTATCGGAATGGTAATCTGTAATTCTATCTCTTCTGCTGCCAGCCCTGGCACTTGTGTTACTACCTGAGAAGTAGTATCTGCTATATCTGGATAAGCTTCTATTGATAATTGTTTCCAAGAATAATATCCAAATATACACAGCAAAGCAAACAACGCTGCTACAAGCCATCTTTTGTGAATAGCTGTATCTATTATACCTTTCTTCATTGTATTATTGTTTATTATTAAATAGCTTGTGGCAAGTAGATTCCTCCTTCACTTACTACCTCATCTTGTTTATCTAATCCTGATAGGATAACGGTCTTATCTCCAGAAACTCCTCCGATCACGATACTCTTCTTAGCATACTTATTCTCTCCTACCTTCACGAATACGAATGAGTTATCCTCTCCTTGTAATACTGCTCTAGAAGGCACTAAGATTACTGGTTCTGGTTGATCGATAAAACGAACACTCACATACATACCAGGTTTTAGAATTCTCTTCTCATTATCCACTTCTATCAGTACATCTATACTTCTAGTCTCCTCATCCA
This sequence comes from Myroides sp. C4067, assembly GCF_038039665.1. Taxonomy (NCBI): domain Bacteria; kingdom Pseudomonadati; phylum Bacteroidota; class Flavobacteriia; order Flavobacteriales; family Flavobacteriaceae; genus Myroides; species Myroides sp. C4067. Next base: position 30,191 of record NZ_JBBPHJ010000003.1, on the reverse strand, counting down.
CGATCTCGTTGATATGATAGATAGTACCCGATAGTGGAGCATCAGGATATGCTGCAAGTTCCACTTGTACTTTGTTTAGTTTAGCTAAGTGATTGATATCTTTTTCTTTCACTTTACCTACTATCCATATTTTACCTAGTGAAGCGATCTTCACTACTGGGTCAGCCTCATCGTTAATGAACTGTCCTATCACTAGGTTGTTCTCTAAGACCTCTCCAGCTATAGGAGAGCGCACTGTCAATGCCTGTCCTAGTACTAGTGAGCTAGCATCTACACTATATATCTTTAATGCTGCACGAGCGTTATCATAAGCCGCCTTAGCGATAGAGTATTCTGTCTCTGCCTCTTCAAACTCCTGTCTTACCCCAACACCGTTGTTCAGTAAGTCTTCTTGTCTTTTAAGGTTTAGAGCTGCTTGTTTAAACTCTTGTTTTGAATCGAAGTAATCCTTTTGAGCCTCGAAGTAGTCAGGTGAAGACACTTCAAATAAAGGAGTGTTCTCACTCACTTTTTGCCCAAGTTTGATAAATGATTTGACTATTCTCCCTGAGAAAGGAGATGCTATTTCTGCATAATGGTTGGGAATAGCTTTCACTACCCCAGCAGTAACTAGATCGAAAGTAAAGTCTTCTTCTGATACCTTACTTGTTTTTATTCTGTCTTTTAGATTTGAAGTTTCAGTTAGAGTGATGATCTTATTTTCTACTGTAAACTGAGCACTATCTGCTGCCTGCTCTTTCTTCTCAGAACAATAGCTCAATAATATGCTAACTCCTAAAATACCTGCTAGTTTTAATGTTTTAGCCATTATGTTTATTTTTAATTAATACCTTATTTATTATTTCACTAAGTTTTTATCTTAAAAACACTTTAAAGTTACTTCATAATACGGAGATTCCATATTAAATAACGAAGCATTTTATGAATTTTTATTAGCCTTCTGCTGACAGATCGCATCGAGAGCGTAATTTTTGCATTCTTTTTTATATAATTTATGTTAAGTGTAATCTACAATAACCGTGCTACTTTAAGTTAAAGAAATGAGCTGCTATACTAAAGTAAATCAGTAACCCCGATATATCTACGATCGTAGTGATAGCTGGGCTAGCTGCTACTGCAGGGTCACCATTAAACCTGCGAACCAACATAGGTAACAAAGCTCCTATTATCGTAGAGGTAATCACCTGTAGCGACAGGGCTAACGCGATTACTCCTCCTATGGACGCTAGTGTGTAACCTGTCGGAATCTCTGTCCCCCAGTTTAGAAATACTACGATACCAAAAGCGACTAAACCTAGAAACGAAGACAACATCAGCGCTATCCTTAACTCCTTCCACAATACCTTTAACCATGACTTTACTGTAATCTGTCCTAGTGCTAGTGATCTGATCACTACTGTCGCAGATTGACTCCCTGCATTACCTCCTGTAGAAGCTATCATCGGCATGTATAAGGCTAGAATCATCAGCTGCATTAATGTCGCTTCATAACTGTAGATGATCATCCCTGCTCCTATCCCGATTACTGCTAGTGTCACTAGCCAAAACACTCTCTTCTTAAAATGGTTGAATATACTCGTCTGATTATAATCAGACTCCTCATTCGTACCGATGATTCCCATGAAGCGTTCCATATCTTCTGTATGTTCTGCTTGTATCACATCTAGTGCCTCATCATGTGTCACTATTCCTACTAGCTGTTTCTTATCGTTTAGTATCGGCAAGGCTACTAACTGATACTTATCTATTTTCTTCGCTACTGACTCACTGCTATCACTTAAAAAACCAAATACAAACTCTGTATGTAATTCGTCTTTAACTAATACATCAGGCTCAGCTATGATCAAATCTTTTAAAGTAATAAAGCCTACTAAAGTCTTATCCTCATTCACTACATATACATAATATATCGTCTTTTTAGAAGGAGAGTCTTTGCGCACTTGTTGTATCGCTTCGAAGCACGTCATGTCTTTAGACACTGTAGCGAAATCTGTAATCATAATTCCACCTGCTGTATGCGCAGGATACGAACTAAGTGCTAGCACATTCTCACGTATATTCTTCGTCAGATAAGGTAGTAAGTCTACCTGCTCCTGCTGTGTCATCAGCTGAAACAGATCTGCTCTAGCATCTGATGGCATCTCTTCGAATATCCTAGCGAATAGCTTCTTACTCACTCTCTGAAAGAACCCTAACTGCTTCACCAATGGAAATTCTGCAAAAATCTCCCCTTGCTCCGCTATTGTAAACTCATTAAACACAAGAACCAAATCATCATTAGCCACTCTACTCAGTAGCTCGCTGATGTCGATAATAGGCATCTTCTTGATCACAGGCAGCATCATCGTTATCTTCTCCATACTGTTCATATCAGTTGCTATCTTCTGTAGATTTTTTAAATCTCTGTTATGCATTCTCATAATACCTCAGTTTTTAATAGATTAATACGCTGTCAATTCCCATGTCACTTCTGATACGCCATATTCTAAAGACACTTTACTCGTAATCTGCTCTAGAATATCATCTTTCTTACCGATGCATAGTATCTCAAACTTCAGGTAAGAAAAAGCAGGATTGCCATTATCTGTACTTTTTAATGAACGTAGCTGAAGGTCTTTCTGAGCGCGTAGATTCTCTAACACCATTACTCTGATATGATTCTCTACTTGTTCTTTACATCCTACGATAATCTCGTAATGAACCTCAGCTGAGTCTGTCTCACTCTCAAAAGAGAGTTTATTAATCATATTACCAATAGGTTTAAGTGAGATATGTGCTAATAAAATCAATACTGTCATCGCTATCGCTTCCATCCATAAGCCTACTGCACACATAGACCCTACTGAAGCCGAACACCAGATCGTAGCAGCAGTGTTCAATCCACGGATACTGAATCCGTCTTTCATAATCACTCCAGCTCCTAAGAATCCTATACCACTTACTACATAAGAGGCTACTCTACCCACAGCCATATCTCCGATGGTATACGCCATCAACACAAAGCCTGCTGCACCAATACTCACTAGCGTATTGGTTCTTAGACCCGCACTTTTTTGTCTCACTTGTCTCTCTGCCCCGATAAGAGCTCCTAAAATAAAAGCAAGAGCTAATCTTCCTATAAATACTGTAATTAACATGATAACTATTTTTTTGCTCTTTCTGAGCTACATTGTTATCATGCATATTCAGAAAGAAGGTTTAACATTCCCGTTTAACTAATGTGGATTCTGTTTCCATCTCTTATTTTTTTTGACTTGGCAAAAGTAGGTATTACCCCATCTAGAGGCTATTAGAAAGCTTTTAGAAAAAAATTAGAATCCTATTAGAATACCCACATATAGCGTTCCAAAAGCGATTAAATCATCACTCTGCTTGACATTATTTCGTTTTAAGTTCACTTGATTGCCTAATGATATAGGTATGATAGGCTAGTGATAGGCTATTTTTGGTACTTATAAGCCGACCAAATGCCCATCACTAGCCGACCACATGCCGACCACCACTACCGAAAAAGGAAAAAAAAGACATTCAACAGGGTTAGAACACCTTCTAATAGCTAATCATAAGGAGAAACAACACCACAAAAAAAAGCACCCCTACTAGGAGTGCTTTCTGCTGTTATATGGTTGTACTATAAGGTTATCGTAAACTCTGTACCTTTATTTATCTCTGAAGTGACTGTAATAGTACCTTTATGTAAGTCAATAACTTTCTTGGTCAATGAGAGTCCAATACCATTTCCGTCTAGGTGTTTTCCGTTCTCACCTCTAAAAAATGGTTTAAAAATCCCGTCTAGATCCTCAGCACTCATCCCTAATCCTTCATCTGCTATCTTGATCACTACAGCCTTATTCAGATTAGAAATACTTACCTTACCATGATGATTATCGGAGTACTTACACGCATTCTCTAACAAGTTAATAATCGCTACTTCCAATAAGTAAGGGTTTGCTCGTACTGTCACTAGCTCTTCGCTGTCTATCTCTTCGTCTATCATAAAGCTGAAAGTATATCCAGCATTTCCCCTCTGTATCTTCTGACAGGCATCTAATATAACCTCATCTATTCTAGTAGGCTTGAATACAATCTCGGTAGGATCATAACTCGCCTTCGCAAAGTCTAGTAAACTATTTGATAATCGTACCAATTTCTTAGCATCAGATAAAGCATTCTCTATTGTTCTGATATAACTAGCGGTGTCTTGTTCTTTAGACAGTGATAATTCTAACTCTGCTATCACCGCTGCTAATGGAGTGCGTAGCTCATGTGAGATATTCGACACGAACTGCTTCTGTGAATCAAAAGACTGTTCTAGTCGGTCTAGCATCGTATTAAATGTATTCCCTAATCGGCTCAGCTCATCCTGATTAGCCTCAGTACTCACGCGCAAATCTAGATTAGTAGCCGTGATATTATTAATCTCTTCATTCATTAGCTTCAATGGACGTAGAACACGCTCTGCAAAGAAGCTTCCCACAAAGAAAATAACAATCAAGGACACAATGCTCAACACAAGTATGGTCAGAAAGAGATTGTGCAGCTTCGTATATCCGTACTGATCTAGAGCGATGGCTGTGATTACATAGTCTTTACCTCCACTGTTATACACTATACCGATCACCTGCCAATCATCTTGGAATAGGTGTACACGCCCTTGTGAAGCGATCTGATCGATCATCTCTTTAGTCTCCTTGACACTATCGATTTCTTCTGCATCGTGGTATAATAGATTAAAGTCAAAGTCATATACAGCTACCTGTACCTCATTAATGACTTCATTATTATATCGGTATATTTTATGTAGTGTAGATGACTTTACCTCTGTCTCTAGATATAGCTTAGCCTTAGTGATGGCTTCCTTCTCTAACTCTTCAAAGAACTCCACTTCCCTATTTTTAGACGATGACCAATACACTACTACAGCAAATACTAATAATATAGATGCCACTAGTAAGGTAAACAATAAGGTAAGTCTAGTCTTAATTCTCATTACTCTTTAGTATAAATCCCATACCAGATTTGGTATGAATCACTTTATTAGAAGGGTCTATTTCTATCTTTTTGCGCAGATAGTTGATGTAGACATCGATAAAGTTAGTTCCTGTATCGAAATGTGTATCCCATACTTTCTCAGAAATCTCTGTTCTAGATAGTACACGCTCAGGATTCTCCATCATATACTGCAGTAGGTTAAACTCTTTAGGAGTCAGATGTATCTCTTGTCCGTTTCTCTTAAATACCTTTTCGTTTAGGTCTAATTCTAAATCTGCATATTTTAAAAGATGAGCGTCAGTAGACTGTATATGTTCGAAGCGCTTAAGCAATGCGCGTATACGTACATAAAGTTCTCTTAGCTCAAATGGCTTGACTAAATAGTCATCTGCCCCTGCATCGAATCCCTCTACCTTATCATCTGTAGTACCTAGTGCTGTAAGCATAATGATAGGGATATGAGGTAAGGTAGCCTTTATCTCCTTACACAGATCGATACCATTGATCTTAGGTAAGATTACATCTGTTATGATTAGTGCATACGGTTTCTGCAAGGCAAGTTTCTTCCCTAAGTATCCGTCATAAGCTACATCTACTTCAAAGTTTTGTTCCTCTAGACTGCGCTGAAGTAATTCTGCTACGCGAATATCATCTTCGATAACTAATATTTTATCCACTGTATTACTACTTAAATTATCCTGTAGCAAGGTAAGGCTTTTTTAAAAAATGAGATGTAAGACTTTAATTATAAAGTTAAATTACAGTGTACTAAATAGTTGCTAAATCCCACTCTACATATTGCCTACAAAGGATTAACACCAAAAAAAGTCGCTCAAAATTCTTGCGAATATTGAGCGACAACAGAAATAATAAAACTTTACTTACTGCCTAGAAAAACTAATTCTGAAACAGCAATTTCGGTAACATAGCGCTGATTACCATCTTTATCTTCAAAGCTACGATTAACTAGCTTACCTTCGACAGCAATTTCTTTTCCTTTATTAACAAACTTTTCAACAATGTCGGCTAGCTTCCCCCAGACCGTAATATTATGCCAATTACAAGATTCTACTCGCTCTCCTGCATCGTTATAATACACATCGTTTATCGCAAGTGAGAAAGTAGCACGCTTTTTATTCGATTCATACATTTTCACTTCTGGGTCTTGTCCAACCCTGCCAATTAATTGCACTTTGTTTTTTATTGAACTCATAACTGTTTTTTTTAATGGTTAATATTTTATTACATATAGCTTTGTTCAATAGAAACAATATCAAAAATAGCCCCATTTTTTAACACTTATTTGAATATTTAACCAAACTTCTCATTTACTTTGTTTTCTTTTATTCGTAAATTGCAAACAAAAAAATTCATTATGGAGACTACTATCAATAAAGTAGAATTAAGAAATTTATTAATTGACGATTATTTAGAGCTAAAAAAATCAATGCTCGAATCATACCAAGGGCTAGAAGATTCGTACTGGAACAAAGATGAAATCGAACAATTATTAGAAGTCTTTCCAGAAGGACAGCTTGTCGTTTTAGTAGATGGTGTTGTAGTAGGGTCAGCTTTGTCACTTATTATTGATGAAAAACAGGCAATGTCTGCCCATACCTATGAGCAGATTACAGGATATTCTACCTTTAGCACGCATAATCCGGAAGGAAATGTACTATATGGTATAGACGTATTCATCCATCCTAAGTATAGAGGACTTAGATTAGGAAGAAGGTTATATGATGCGCGTAAAGAAATGTGTGAACAGTTAAATCTGAAGTCTATCGTATTCGCAGGGCGTATCCCTAAATATTCTAAATATGCTGATGAGCTAACGCCTAAGCAATATCTAGAAAAAGTAAAAACAAAAGAAATACACGATCCTGTGATGTCATTCCAGATGGCTAACGACTTCCACATGGTACGCCTAATGCGCAATTACCTAGAGGGAGACACGAGTTCTAAGGAATATGCAGTACTTCTAGAGTGGAATAATATCTACTATGAGAAAGATGTACAGCTGATCAATGCTAAAAAAAGTGTAATCAGACTAGGGCTGATACAGTGGCAGATGAGACCGCTAAACGATCTACAAGAGTTCTTCGATCAGGCAGAATTCTTTATCAATGCGGTATCAGACTATGAGAGTGACTTCGCTATGTTCCCAGAGTTGTTTACAGCACCACTTATGGCTGACTATAACCACTTATCTGAGGCAGATGCAATACGTGAATTAGCAAGATATACTGACTCTATACGCAAGAAGTTTCAGGAGTTTGCTATCTCTTATAATATCAATATCATCACAGGAAGTATGCCATACTTAGTAGATGGTATCTTATATAACGTAGGATTCTTATGTAAGCGAGATGGTACATACGAGATGTATTCTAAGATCCATATCACTCCTAACGAAGTACACTACTGGGGTATGAGAGGAGGATCTAAGATACAGACCTTCGATACAGACTGTGGTAAGATCGGTATCATGATATGCTATGATGTGGAGTTCCCAGAATTGTCTAGATTACTAGCAGATCAAGGGATGGATATCTTATTCGTTCCATTCCTTACAGATACGCAGAATGGATATACTCGTGTGAGAAACTGTGCTGCTGCTAGAGCGATCGAGAATGAGTGTTATGTGGCGATAGCTGGATGTGTGGGTAACCTACCGAAGGTGAATAATATGGATATACAGTTCGCTCAGGCAGCTGTACTTACTCCATCTGACTTTGCCTTCCCAACAAATGGGGTAAAAGCAGAAGCAACACCTAATACAGAGATGACACTTATCGTAGATGTGGATGTAGACTTACTAAAAGAACTACACGAGCACGGTAGTGTACGTATCAAAAAAGATAGACGTACGGATCTATATCAAACTAGAGCTCTGAAATAATACAATCCAATATATACTAACTAAGGGGTGATCTGAATGGTCATCCCTTTTTTTATTATGCAAAAACCTAATAATCATCACATTAAAACAGGTATAAATACTAACTAAAAAATCATCTTTTAGATAAATAATCAGAACAATATTTTTATTTTTATCTCGATTATGACGGAGGATATAGGGTATCTAAATGAAGAAGACATCATACTAAAACTAACTGTGGCAAGAATATTGTTATCCCAATAAAAAAGACTTATATGAATCAGTACATTAAAGCCTTCTTACTGCTAACTCCACTAATCTTCTCATCATGTATCAAGGATGAGGAACTAGATACGAATGCAGACATTCTAGAGGCATATATTCCTTCTGAGTATCTAAAGACAGATCCTATTATCACGAATACATCTGTAGAATTTAGAGTAAAAGCGAATGTTGATTTAGAAAAACAAACACCTTTCTTTATCATCTCGCCTAATGCTACTATGGATCCTCCTAATGGTACAACAAGGGACTTCAGAAATAGTCAGGAAGTTATCGTAACAGCACAAGATCAAAGTTGGAAAAAGAAGTATATCGTTAGCTTCACGAGTGATGAGCTAAGTACATTATACACCTTTAACAATGCAGAACTTACAAATAAAAACAGATACTATAGATTCTACGAAATAGGCTCTAATGGAGATAAAATATACGACTGGGATAGCGGTAATGAGGGATACTCTACTGTAGCAGGAAACACGCCACCAGAAGGATACCCTACTACGATAGCACCTGGTAGAAGAGGTGGTCTGTCTGTAAAGATGCAGACGGTCTATACTTCAAAAACGGGACAGATAGCAGGTAACCCTATAGCTGCCGGTAACTTATTCCTAGGTACTTTTAAACTCAATCCTCTGTTTCCTATTAAATCTACCAAGTTTGGGCTACCCTACACAGGTGAGCTACCTAGTAGTTTAAGAGGTTCGTTTAAATACACTGCTGGTAAAATCGTGACAGACAGTAACTATAACGAGATACCTGGTGCAAAAGACACTTTTGATATCTATGCAATATTATTTGAAACACAAAAGAAAAACAACTTCCTAGCAGGTGATCACGCTTTTAAAGATCCTAGAAATGTAGCTATCGCTAGAATAGAAGCTAAAGATAGAATAGAGACAAACTTGTGGACGGAGTTTAATGTCCCGTTTGTGCTAGTACCTGGTAAGACCTATGATCCACAGAAAGATTATATACTCGCTATCGTGATGACATCTAGTATAGATGGAGCGGACTTTAAGGGCGCAGTAGGCAGTACACTGCTAGTAGACGAGATAGAGTTAGTTTATGAAAAAGATAATAAGGAATAAGATGGGATTACTACAGAGATATAGTATTTGTTTAATCCTATTGATAGGAATAAACACAGTGTCTTTCGCTCAAACTAAAGACACAACAGGATTTAAAGCTTTCTTTAAAGAAAATATAGAATACCAACTAAGAGGACAATTCAGTATAGGAGGAAGTACTCCACTCGGTATGCCTGCTGAGATACGAGAAATCAATAGCTATAACCCTACGCTGCAATTAGGACTAGAGTTAAACGTCACTAAATGGTTGAGCAATGACCACAAATGGGGAATCCGTACAGGACTGCGCATGGAAGGTAGAGGTATGAAAACTGATGCTCGTGTAAAGAACTATTATACCCAGATAGATGGTGGTGATGGGAAACAAACCAAAGGGTACTTCACAGGAAATGTAAAAACAACGATGAAAAACTCTTATATAACCTTCCCTGTATTAGTAGCCTATAATGCATCTGAGAACTGGAATGCCTATGGAGGACTGTATCTATCAGGATTAATAGACAAGGACTTTACAGGATATGTGTATGATGGAGTATTAAGAGAAGGTACGCCTATCGGTACACCTGTAGAATTCGAAGGAGATGCTAAAGGCGACTATGACTTCTCAGAAGACCTTAACAGGTTTCAATACGGTATACAATTAGGAGGTGAATACAAGCTAAATACACATTTCCGCATATTCTCGGATCTAAACTGGGGACTGAATGGTGTCTTCAAAAAAGACTTTGATGCTATATCTTTTAAAATGTATAATATTTACTTAAATCTCGGTTTTGGATATACGTTCTAACGTTAAAAAAACATTAAACTATGAAGGTCAATCGTATAGATTGACCTTTATTATTTAAAAACCATTTGAAACATTCTCACAGTGTTTTTCATTTTCTCAATGAATAGGCAAACTTTAAGAGTACAAAAAACCGAATCACTTACAATAATATCAAAACAAGAAGTTGTCCTCATATCTTTAACGTATTTAAAGGAAACGACTATTAGAGTGATAATCCTTATCTTTGTATGTTCGTTTGTTATTTGACAGTTAATTAAACATTAAGTTATCATTAAATAGCAAGCAATAATTTTATATAACATAAATAATACAATACTTATGAGAATAAACTACTTATTATTCGCCCTATTAACAACCATAGGGATCACGTTCTCTTCTTGTATAAAAGATGAGGCAGACACAATGGAATCAGACATTACTTCTGCAACAATTGAAGATGCGAATAAGTTCTTACTTACTACTCCAACAATTACTAATAATAATGTGTTCTTTAGACTTCTTCCTGACGTAGACGAAAGAGAGTTTGCACCGCTATTTAAATTATCGGACGGAGCAACTATCACTCCTGAAAATGGGTCAAAACAAAACTTCTCTAAAGGTCCAGTACAGTACGTTATTACATCACAAGATGGTAAATGGAAAAAAGCATACAATGTAAGTTTCTTGACAAATACGTTTATTACACATTATGATTTTGAGAATGTACACACAGAAGTGACTGAAGGGCCAGAAGGACAATACCACGAATTCTTCGAGGTACTTCCTGATGGTATGACAAAATACGACTGGGCTAGTGGTAACCAAGGCTATAATATGCTGGCAGAAACATTACTAGAAGACGATCAAGAGCTATCACCAGCAGTATACCCGACTTTCTCTATTAATGATGGATACAAAGGTAAAGGAGTAAAAATGGTAACTAGAAGTACTGGACCTCTTGGTAGTATGATGGGGTCTCCTATCGCAGCAGGGAACTTATACTTAGGTACTTTTAATTTTACATTCCCAGCTATTAAATCTACAAGATTTGGTATTCCTTATAGTACAGGAATTAATATGCCTAAAACATTAAAAGGATACTATAAATATAAAGCTGGAAAAGACTTTACAATCACAAGCAAAGAAGGATCTGCACTAACTAAAGATGCATGGGATGCATATGCTATTATCTTTGAAAAAGGAGACAATCCTAAAAAAGAATTCTTAGCAGGTGACCACAAATTCTTAGATCCTAGGATGGTTGCTATCGCAAGATTAGACGATAAGAACAGAGTTGAAACTGATGAATGGACAAAATTTGAAATCCCATTCCAAATGGTAGAGGGGAAAACTTTTGATCCGAAGGCTAACTATATGATTGCTATCGTATTCTCTGCAAGTGTGGAAGGAGATATCTTCAATGGAGCTGTTGGTAGTACTCTACAAATTGATGAAGTTGAATTAGACTTCGATAAGTAATATTAGTACAATACATAATTAAGAGACAATGAAAAAAATAATATATACGTTAATATTCTCATTAGGAATACTGACTACTACTTCTGCACAAAATCAAGAAGAATCAAAAGCATCAGACAAAAATTCTTTTGAAAAGTTCTTTACAGAAAATATGGATTACCAGATAAGAGCACATTTTAGTATCGGTGGTTCTTCTCCTCTAGGTCTTCCAAGAGAAATACGAAAAATCAATAGTTACAACCCAGGATTACAGTTAGGATTAGAAGCTAATGCTACGAAATGGTTAACTGATGATAAACAGTGGGGAGTTCGTTTAGGTCTGCGCTTTGAAGGAAAAGGAATGACAACGAAGGCAAATGTAAAAGGTTACTTAACAGAGATTATACAAGACAACTCTAAAGTAAGAGGTTACTTCACTGGAGATGTAAAAACGAAGGTGAGAAACACTTATCTAACCGTACCTGTAAATGTGGTGTATTCTATCAATGATAACTGGAATATCTATGGAGGGCTATATTTCTCAGCTTTAATAGACAAAACATTTGATGGATATGTATCGAATGGTCATCTAAGACAAACTGACCCTAATGGTATTAAATTAACTTTCGAGGATGATAGTAGTGCTCCTTATGACTTCTCTGATGAAGTACGCAAATTCCAATGGGGTACTCAAGTAGGTGCTGAATGGAAGATGAATAATCACTTCTTTTTACTAGGAGAGTTATCTTATGGATTTAATGGAGTATTAAATAGCGATTTTGACGCTATATCATTCTCTATGCACAATATATACTTAAACTTAGGGTTTGGGTACCAATTCTAATTAAAGTGTCTTAAAACGCAAATAAAAAGGCTTGTAGAGTACTCTACAAGCCTTTTCTTATTTCAATAGAATAGATTATTCTGACTATTTTACTAATACTTCTTTAGCTACTTTATCTGTACCGTCTATTTCTTCTGTAATCTCTAAACCTAATATCTTAGCGATAACAGGATATACATCGATGTTCTCAAATGTTCCTATTGTCTTCCCTGATTGAAACTGTGGACCTTTAGCTAAGAAAATAGCATGCATCTCCTTAACAGAGTTTGGGTCAAAACCATGACTTCCTGCTAATTTTCTGTTAGTGAAATAGTATGGAGCTTCCGCTGTTACCACGATATCCCCTATTCTACCAAAGCGATCATGCTCTTTGCTAAAATGAAACTCTTTAGGTAGATCTTCTGTTTTATACACTTTCATGTGTTTAGGGTTACTCGCTTTTTTAATCTTCTTATAGTACTTGTCTATCTGAGTCTTATCATTGATAAAAGCACTTATATAAGTACCATTACTCGCTAGTTTCATCTCATCTCCTTTTAACTTTAAAGGAAAGCTCAATAGCGTTTCTTGGTCAAGTGCTAGCATTCCGTGATCAGAGACAATCACATAGTTCACAGGTAAGTTTAACTTATCTACTGCTGCTACAAGTTTCTCTATAGATTGGTCAGCATAGTGAACTGCTTCTTTTGTCTCTTCTGCATCTGGTCCGAATCCATGACCTGCATGATCTACTTCTGGTAAATAGAAGGTAATGAAGTGAGGTCTTTTCTCTTCTGGTAATGTCAACCAATTCACTACTTCATTAATACGTCCATCCATATCAAACTTCTCAGAGTAAGCATAGTAATATGATGGTAAAGTCCCTTTAATAGGTGCTTCAGATCCAGGCCAATAGTAACATGCACTCAACATTCCTTGTTGCTCTGCTAATACCCATAATGGTGTACCTCCATACCAAGCAGGGTCGTGTACAGCTTTAGCATTTCTAAGAGAATATCTCTCCTCTATCTTTGGATCATACATATTATTACCAACTAAACCATGGTGTGAAGGATATAGTCCTGTCGCTATCGTATAATGGTTAGGGAAAGTAACTGATGGATAAGATGGTTGCATAGACTCTGCTCTCACACCTTCTTTTCCAAACTTCTCTAAAAACTTCGTTCCAAACTTCTCGATATAATCGTAACGGAAACCATCAATAGAGATCAAGATAACATAAGGTTTATCTACTTGTTTACTATCGTTAACTCGATTTTCTACTACGATTTGTTTTTGTACTTCTTGAGCAGAAACAGTGCTAGACATTGTCAAACACAACCCGAAAGTTAATAAGGGGAATAGTATTTTCTTCATGTTGTTTTGTTTTTCTTGACCAAATATCCGTAGATAAATTTATCCTTACAAAGTAAATTCCTATTTTTATAACTATTTTAAAAATTACACCACTTAATATGAAACATATAAGCATACTCGGTAGTGGATGGTTAGGCACACCATTGGCCGAAAATTTAATAGAAAAAGGATATCACGTCAAGGGCTCGACTACTACTCTAGCTAAAATGAATATCTTAGAGGAACATCAGATCAAACCTTACCACATTAATCTATATGAAGATAATGTTCAGTTTTTAGATTCATTCATTGGCAATGCTGAACTTCTTATCATTACTATCCCTCCTATTAGAGATGAGCCTCAACCAACGTATGCTGAGAACTTTAAAAAGTTACTTCCTTATATTCGTAAACACAATATCAAGAATGTTATCATGATGAGTTCTGTATCTGTATATGCTCCACAAAACGAAGAGATCACAGAAGACAATCAACTATTCTCAAATGAACCTACAGCAGTACAGATTAGAGAAGCTGAAGATGTACTATTAAATGAAGATGGAATCAACACTTGTATCTTACGCTTAGGTGGATTATTCAGTGAAGAAAGAAGACCAGTAGACTACATCGTTCGAAGAAATATATTAGAGAACCCTGAGTTGCCTATTAATATGATTCATCTTAATGATATTATCACGCTATCTACTGCCATTATAGAAAAAGGATTCACAGGTAACCATATCTACAATATCGTATCGCCTAAGTATAAAAACAGGTTAGATTATTACACACAAGAGGCGACTAAACACAGTCTAACTTTACCTCCTATAGGAGAGAATAATAGCGCTTTTTACAAGAAAATCAGTGGAAATAAAATCGCTATGGCTACTGATTTATCGTATAAATTTTAGATAAAAAAAAAGCAATTATTCAAATATATGTTCTAGATTTTTCTAGTTAATCAATAGAAATGTATCATTAATTCTATTGTTATAAAAATAATTTACCATCATTTTTTTTAGTATCTTGTATGCTACAAGAAAGTCTTCTATTATGAAAAAGATATTATTTCCAACTGATTATTCAGAGACTGCAAACAATGCTTTTAAATATGCACTGCAGTTAGCTAACTATAGAGAGGCTGAGCTCTATGTATTACATGTCTATGATCCTCCTATTATATCGGGTGGTATCAGTCCACATCTAGTGGAAAATGTTATTAAGAAAAACGATTTTGAGAAACTGGAACAATTACATGCGAATAGCCCTGCACTTATCGAAACAAGACGTGAGCTAAACTTAGAACATGTACCTGTATTCTTTAAAGTAAAAGAGGGATTACTAATCCCTGAAATACTGAATGCTATTGAAGAAAATCACATTGACTTTCTAGTAATGGGTACTGATGGAGCGAATGCTAGTTTTCACAAAAAACTATTAGGATCTAATACTATCAATACAATTACAAAGGTAGATATACCTGTATTAAGTATTCCTAAAGAAGCTCATTTTAGAGATCTAAATAATATCATCTTTACTTCTCGCTTTGAACAAGAAGAGGAAGCTACGCTTGATGACCTTATTAAAGGTGTTGAAGCCAATAAAGCACATTTAAAAATAGTTCATGTTAAATCAAAAGGGTGTGTCTCATGCGAAGAGATATATAATAAATGGAAAGAGAAGTATAAAGATGCTCCTGTCAGCTTCCATATATTCAATGCAGAAAATATAGAGAAGACACTACTTGACTTTATAGAACATGAACCTGTAGATCTAGTAGCAACGATTAAAAGAAACAAAACTTTTATAGAGAATATCTTATCTAAGAGCGTTACACAGCACTTAGCTAAACGCTTAAAAGTTCCTTTCTTTGTGTATAAATCTAAGAAGTAAATCGCTTTAAAAGTAAAGAGGTTAGCCAATGGCTAACCTCTTTACTTTTATACTTACTCTTTATTTTCTTCTTCTATGTTTATCTTTTCGGGATAAGTCTCTTCTCCTAATAAATACCCCCAAGGTCTTAAACTATCTACGCGATCACATATAATCTTCATTATTGCTAAAGTAGGTATGGCTAATAACATACCTGATATTCCCCATGCCATCTCTCCTAAAATAAGTCCTACTATCACGGCCAAAGAATTGACTTTAACTTTAGAACCAACTATTTTAGGCATCACAATATTACCATCAATAGCATGGATAACAACAAAGGCTATTAACACAAATAACACCTTGGCTCCAGAAGCTGACGCAAATGTCACTAAAATAGTAATAACTAAAGCGATTAGAATACCGATATAAGGTAATACATTCAATACTCCCGTAATCAATGCTAGCATAAACGAATACTTAATATCTAGTATTAAAAACGCTATAAATGCTAATGTAGTAACGATCATCATCTGTAACATCAACCCTACTAAATACTTCTTCACCATATTCTGAATCGCATGTATCGTATCTAACACTTTATCCTTGTGATCACTGTGAAATAACATTAATACAAAGCGTACCAAATGTCCCCTATAGATCAATAGGAATACTGAATATAAGAACGTGAATACAAGAAACATTAATAAAGTAGACAAAGAACTCATAGCGGCTCCTAATATATCTGTACCTGTCTTTAGTGAATTAGATGCAGCTGATTCTAAGTAATTCATTTGATTCTCCTTCGCAATACCAAACTTACTATACACCCATTCTTGGATATTAGAGACTCCTTCTAACAACTGCTGTTGGAATGCTGGCCAATCATCTTGTAAGTGTGTTAATTGCATTCCTATCAGCAATAGAACACTACTCAAAATAAGCAAAGCTAAGACTACAACTACTATAGAAGCAATACCACGAGAAAATCTAAATTTCTTCTCTAAAAACTCACTAAAAGGAACTAATAAAGAAGCTACCAATACACCTAAAAACATAGGTACAAATATGTTCTCAAGTAAAATAGCGATATAACTAAATACAACCAAGCTAAGTAAAACACAGGTTATCTTTAGATACAAAGGGAATTGGACAAACTTATTCATGTACATTTTTTATATAAAAATAAACAATTACAGACTTAATCAACATATATACATTCAGAAATAAAGAAGCTTAAATAAAAAAAGAGCTCTTAGAGCTCTTCTATTTAATTTTTATATTGTCATTTCAGGAATATCTCCCTCAATGATTAAAGTAACCTCAGTAGCCTTTATAATGTCTTCTACAGATACTCCTGGTGCTCTTTCTAATAGCTTAATACCTTGATCTGTTACTTCCATAACAGCTAACTCTGTAACTATCTTTTTAACACACTTCACACCTGTTAAGGGTAATGTACATTCTTTTAATATCTTAGACTCTCCAGCCTTATTCACATGCATCATCGCCACAATGATATTCTCTGCAGAAGCTACTAAATCCATAGCTCCTCCCATACCTTTTACCATCTTCCCAGGAATCTTCCAGTTCGCAATGTCTCCTTGCTCTGATACTTCCATAGCTCCTAGAATAGTTAAATCTACATGTTGTCCACGTATCATCCCAAAGCTAGTTGCCGAATCAAAAAAAGACGCCCCTGGTAAACTCGTAATCGTTTGTTTACCTGCATTAATTAAATCCGGGTCCTCCTCACCTTCATATGGAAAAGGCCCCATACCTAATATACCGTTCTCACTCTGAAACTCAACATTCATACCTTCAGGCACATAGTTTGCCACTAATGTTGGTATACCTATTCCTAAATTTACATAGAAGCCATCTTTAACTTCTTTTGCTATACGTTTTGCAATTCCTACTTTATCTAACATAACTTAAGTTTAAAAGGTGATTAATTCTTTGAACGAACTGTGCGTTGCTCAATTCTCTTCTCATACTGTTCTCCTTGAAAAATACGCTTAACGAATATCCCAGGTACATGTATTTCATTCGGATCTAATTGTCCTGCAGGAACTAATTCTTCCACTTCTGCTACAGTTATCTTAGCAGCTCCAGCCATACAAGCATTAAAATTACGCGCTGTTCCTTTAAAAACTAAATTACCTGCCTCATCACCTTTCCATGCTTTTACGATGGCAAAATCAGCGTCAAAGGCTAATTCTAATATATGTGGTTTACCTTTAAACTCTCTTACCTCTTTACCCTCTGCTACCTCAGTACCATACCCTGCTGGAGTATAAAAACCAGGGATCCCCATCTGAGCAGCTCTACACTTCTCTGCTAAGGTACCCTGTGGAGTAAGCTCTACTTCTAACTCTCCAGATAACATCTGGCGTTCAAACTCAGCATTCTCTCCTACATAAGAAGAGATCATCTTCTTTATCTGACGCTTCTGTAATAACAATCCTAAGCCGAAATTATCTACACCTGCATTATTAGAAATGCACGTTAGACCACTTACGTTCTTCTTTACCAATTCGGCTATGCTATTCTCAGGAATACCACAAAGGCCAAATCCTCCTAACATGATAGTCATGTCATTCTGTATATCTGCTAAAGCTTCTTGAACATTAGCTACCTTTTTATTGATCATAATATTTGGTTTAGTAATATGTTCCTAAAATACAAAAAAAAACGCCTTTAAAAAAAGGCGTTTCTATTATTAAAAATCAAATTCTTCTGTATCTAAAGCTCCTTCAGAAACATCATCCGTTTCTGGTTGAACAATTTTCGTACAATCTACTCGTATAGATAGGTGTTCTGGTACAGGGAAGCCTGACTTAGCTACCTCTAAACTCTTATCAGCATAACACTTATTCATGAATATACCCCAGATAGGTAATGCTAATGTTGCTCCTTGTCCATAAGTCATCGTTCTAAAGTGAGCTGCTCTATCATCGTTACCAACCCATACTCCTGTTGCTAAATTTGGTACCATACCGATAAACCAACCGTCACTATTGTTCTGACTCGTTCCTGTTTTACCTGCAATAGGATTAGTAAACTTATAAGGGTGACCTGTTACACGTTTATAACCTAATCCTTGCCAAGTAGTACGTAATCTTACCCCTGATCCTGACTCAGTAACCCCTTCTAACAACTTAATAATAGCATAAGCTACATCCTTACTCACTACATCCTTCGTCTCAGGTATAGCATTGAATAAAATAACTCCATTCTTATCAGCTATGCGTGTAATAAAGATAGGCTTCACATAGATACCTTGATTCGCAAATGTACTATAAGCTGCCACCATATCACTAACAGTAATATCAACAGCTCCTAATGCAATCGCTGGACTTTGTGGAATATCTCCTGAGATACCTAAATCTCTACACATATTCACAACAGCCTTAGGCCCTACTTTATCCATCAACTTAGCTGTTATAGTATTTACAGACCCAGCTAAAGCTTGTTTTAAGGTCATAATACCTCTATATGAACGGTTCGAGTTCTGAGGACTCCAGTCTCTAGAGATACCATATCTACCTTTAGGCATAGTGAATGGTGAATCTATAATAGAGTCACATGGAGAATAATGCAATTGCTCTATAGCAGTAGCATATACAAATGGTTTAAATGTAGAACCTACTTGTCTCGCTCCTTGTCCTACGTGGTCATATTGGAAGTGTTTATAATTTATACCTCCTACCCATGCTTTAATATGTCCTGTCTGAGGCTCCATTGCCATCATACCCGCTTGTAAGAAATGCTTATAATAACGGATAGAGTCCTTAGGAGTCATAACAGTATCTCTCTCTCCTTTCCAAGAGAAGATTCTCATCTCTGTTTTCACATCAAATGATTTGATTATATCACTTTCAGATTTACCTTGCTCCTTCATCTGTCTCCAACGCTCAGAAGTCTTCATTGCTCTCATCATAATATTATCAACCTCTTGTTGGTTAATTTTATAAAATGGAGCCATCTTATTATTCTTCTGATCTATAAAAAACTCTTCTTGTAAGTTAGCAATATGTGCTTCTACAGCTTCTTCACCATACTTCTGCATACGCGAATCTATAGATACATATATCTTTAATCCATCGCGATAAATATCATAAGTAGTACCGTCTTTTTTAGGATTCTCTTTTACCCAACGGCGCATATAATCACGTAAATACTCACGGAAATAAGTAGCGATACCTTCTCTATGACTTTCTGGAGTAAAGTTTAATGCCAGTGGTAACTCTTGTAGTTTTACACTTTCTTCTTTTGAAATAAAGCCATTACGAGCCATCTGGTGCAACACTACATTACGTCTTTTATGTACTAACTCAGGTCTACGAACAGGATTAAAATAAGCAGGATTTTGTAACATTCCTACGAACATAGCAGCCTCATCTATAGTAAGATCTTTAGGCTCTTTACCCATATAGATACGAGTAGCAGAGCGAATACCTACTGCATTATTAACAAAATCAGCTTTATTTAAATACATCGTAAGAATCTCTTCTTTTGTATACTGTCTTTCTAGTTTCACAGCGATAACCCATTCTTTTGCCTTTTGAGTAATACGCTTAGGCAAACTTCTTGACCCTTCTCCGTGAAACAATAATTTAGCTAACTGCTGTGTGATGGTACTAGCTCCACCACTACTTCCCACAGAAGTAATTGCTCTAAGTGTACCACGAGCATCTATACCTGAATGCTCTTTAAAGCGCTCATCTTCTGTAGCTATTAATGCATTAACTAAATACTCTGGTAAATCTTCATACTTAACAGGTACACGATTTTCTAAATAAAATTTACCTATCGTTTTACCGTCTGAAGAGATAATCTCAGTCGCTACATTGCTAGCAGGGTTCTCTAACTCATCGAAGGTTGGCATCGGCCCAAAAACTCCCCATGATGCGCATAAGAAAAAGAAAATAACTGCGGCAACCATTCCTAAGAATAGAATCCAAAACGCTTTTAAATAACCTCGCAAACTCTTTGGTTGCTTCTTATCCCCTCTTTTGTTTTTACTTGAACTCATAAAGTCTATAATACTTATAAATCTATTATTCTATTATTGTTTTTCTATACGAAAGCCTACTTCTGAAACCCCTTCTAAAGAATTAACTCCTTCTACTTCTCCTAATTCACGAACAACTTGTTCTATAGTAAACTTATAGCTTCCCTTAACAAGAAAAGCAAGGTCTTCTTTCAATTCTAGTTTGCTCTCCTTTACATCAGAAAAACCATTTCCTAATAACGTCCCATCTGGATTAGCCATTTGGAACTGTAGGGTGTCTATCACGACATCTAAATTAGGTTGATGCATTTTAAAAATAACAAATAAATTACTATAAGGATAGTTCTTATTCACTCTTATATTCAAATAAAGATTATGACGCTGTACTGTATCATGCACGTCATACACAAATGTTTTTACATCTGTTCTATCCCAAGCACCTGAAGTCTTCTGATATTGGTCAAAGACCATATTCGTATCTCTCTGACAAGATACAACAAAGAGCATCACAGCACTTAACACCAATAAATAACTACTAATTCTCTGCATTAGAATTGTCACTATTATTATCTTTTTTAAATCGTTTATTTCTATTTGGGCGGTTGCCTTTATGATGTTGTTTTGCCTTAGCAGTCCCTTCACCATCAGTACCTCCTTCATTAGATCCCTCTACAGGTTTCTTCTTTTCCTTAAAATGAGGTTTGCCCTCTCGCGGCCCCTTATTTTCATTTCTAGGTTCTCTAGGACCTTTCTGTTCTCTAGGCCCTCCTTTTACCTCTTTACGAGTATTTTTTTGTTCTCCCGTATTCTGTTTCTCAAGATTTACACCTTCTCTCTCTTTATTTCCCTCTGCTCTATTCTTGTTTCTATTACGAGATTGTTGCTTATCTCTAGGCTCTCTTTCACCTTGTTTAGGTTGCTTATTATTACGTGCCTCCCCATTAGATGTTTTCTCGCGAGATGTATTAGGTGCCTGAGTTTCTTGTCCCTCTCTAGCCTGCCCATCCTTCTTCTTATTATTTCTAGATGGCTTTTTCTTACGTTTAGGCTGATCAAAACGAGTAACGCTATCTTGTTCAGATGCATTGTTAAAGTCTATCTCCTCGCACTCTACTTCCAGCATATAACTCTCTAGCTCTTGTCCTTTCTGATCTTTTCTATTCAAAGCAAGAATCTCTTTCACCATCTCAGTAGACAGTACATACCAATTTGCAGAATTATTAATATAAGCAAACCACATTTGTCCTTTGAATATATCTATCTTCTGACATATTGCTAATCCTTTTACAGTCATTAGTTTTGTATCAGAATCAGGCATATCTTTTAAGGCTTCTAGATACGTATCTAGCTCAAAGTTTAAACAACATTTCAATTTACCACACTGTCCTGCTAACTTTTGCGGATTAAGTGATAACTGTTGATAACGTGCTGCAGAGGTATTTACACTTCTAAAGTCAGTTAACCAAGTAGAACAACATAATTCACGTCCACAAGACCCCACTCCACCTAGTCGAGCAGCTTCTTGTCTAAACCCAACCTGCTTCATCTCTATACGAATGCTAAACTCTCTGGCAAAGTCTTTAATTAACTGTCGGAAATCTACACGTTCACTCGCTGTATAATAAAAAGTAGCCTTAGAAGCATCACCTTGAAACTCTACATCAGAGATTTTCATCTCTAATTTTAAAGCTATAGCAATCTCACGAGCTCTAACTTTAACGGTCTCTTCTCTATTACGTGCCTCTTGCCAAATATCAATATCTTTTTGAGTTGCTTTTCGGTAGATTTTTAAAACCTCTCCATTAGGATCAGCTTTTTTCTTTTTCATCTGCACTTTCACTAACTCCCCTACTAATGAAACAATACCAATATCATGTCCAGGAGAAGATTCTGTAGCTACGATATCTCCCATAGAGATTGCAATCTCTTTTGGGTATCGATAAAAATCTTTTCTACCATTCTTAAAACGAACCTCTACTATATCATATATTTCGGTGCCATTAGGATAAACCATATTTGACAACCAATCAAAAACTGCTAATTTATTACAGCCGTCTGTTCCGCACGTCCCCTTATTCTGGCATCCCTTCGGGAGCCCACTACTATCTTTTTCTGTTGAACAATTTGTACAAGCCATCTAATAATTTTTATATATTGAATCCCTTTCGGGAATTATTGCATTTATTTACTCGCTGTAAAGATACTATTTTTACATCTCTCTTAAATAATTTTTTATTATACAACTATTTCACATCCTATTTCGCTTAATTATCTTATTTAAAAAAGACTACAGCGCACATCTACACCTTACTTTACATTGTATTTTGACCTTGATTTGTCCTAAAAAAATATCTTTTTAAACATCAGAAATGACAAGATATAAAAAGAAATACAACTTAACATGGTTATCTTATCATTAAAACATTCTTTTAATAACTCTTTATAAAAATTATCATACCTATCTCAATGCATAATTCGATGGCAATTATAATTGTATTCTTGCTAAAAAACCTACTATTAACCAGAATATTGCACGGACTCTACATGTATTCGACAAGGAAATACACTACTTCAATAACTATCAAAATAGGTTGCATATAATTTTCGTAATTTTGGTTACTCAAAATAGTACTAAACTTATGCACTCAACAAATACGATAGGTATATTAGGGGCAATTCCACAAGAAGTAAATGGAATTATCACTCAACTAAGAGATAAAACTGAAAGAAAAATAGGTAATCGCACTTACTATGAAGGTTATATTAATAACCAAAAAGTAGTTATAGTCTACTCTCGCATTGGTAAGGTAGCAGCTGCTGCAACTGTGGCAACACTTTTATTAGAGTTTAAAGTAGATCGTATTGCTTTTATTGGTGTAGCTGGCGGTATTCACCCTAATGTAAAAGTAGGTGATGTAGTCGTAGCAAAGGATTTGGTACAATATGATATGGATGCTTCTCCTCTAAGACCAAAATTTGAAATACCTCTACTAGGTAAAACGTATTTTGAAACTGATACTGATTGGTCAAAAGAGACTTGTAAGCATATAGAGAATATGTTTGGGCTAGAGAATCTACACCAACTAATTACACCATCAGAGTTAGCTAAATTTAATATTACTAAACCTACTGTTCATTATGGCACAATAGCTAGTGGGGATCAATTCTTCTCTACATCTGAACAAAAAAACAATCTTCAGTCACAATTACCAGAAGTATTATGTGTAGAAATGGAAGGAGCTGCAGTAGCTCAGGTTTGTTTTGAGTTTGGAGTACCGTTTATTGTGATACGTACAATCTCCGATAACGCAAATGAAGAGGCAAGCTTTAGCTTTCAATCATTCGTTGAAGAAGTATCTCTGGTTTATGGTCAAGAGATCATCAATAAGATGTTTTAGTCCTATTCTAAAACAATAATTCTAGAATACACTCTAAGTAAAGAACATAAAAAAAGCTCGGCATAGCCGAGCTTTTTTATTTATAAATCAGAATTTAACTACTTAATGAATTTAATATCATCAATATTAACTCTAAGTCTATTTTTTGTACTTCTTACAAAAGAAGCATTTTGTATTTTGATAGATACTTTATCAGTTGCTTTTGCTGCAATATCAAAAGAAGCAGTAGTTAACTCACCTCTTTTTCCAACTTTTTTCCCAACTAACTTCCATGTTTTACCAGAATCTATTGAATAAAAGAACTCTACTGCAATCTCTTTGTCTGCGTCAGGATCTTCTTTAAAAGTAGCCCCACCAAATTGGAACTCTACTTTTTTCAAACCTGTAACAACAAACTTTGATTCTAAAAAAGCTTCTGCTTTATCGTTTCCACGAAATCTTATTGATTGTTCTCCTGAAGATTTTAAATCATTAGCGTCCGAATAAACACCACTATCAGAGAAAGACCATTTTCCGATTTCAAAATCTAATTCCTTAGCATCATAACTACTAGCTCTATCTTCCTTAGTAAATTTCTTTTCAAAATTTTCTACAAGTGCTTTTGCTTCTGGTAAGTCACCAGCAGGAACTTCTGGCTCAGTTGTCCCTCCATCTCCAGGTGTACCATCCTCAAAACGAATTTCATCAATGATTAAATCATATGCTTGTTCTTTTCCAACCTTAATAGCAAAGAAATTACCAACTCCTGAAGTATTATATCCTGAACCTTCTGGAGCAGAAGTCAAGTCAAGAACAACTTTTACCCATTGTCCTTTAGTGTCGATATTACCTTTATATTCTGGAGTAGTATTATTCCCTAAAGGTGTAGTATTTGCTTTAACAACTCTATGCACAGATAGATTTCCTACATTATAAGCTACATAAGATTTTCCATCAGCTTTATACATAAGTGGTACTAAAGAAGCTCCAGCAGTTCCTTTTACTAAGAAAGATAATTTAGTTGCTCCCGTAGGTACATTCTTAACTTTTTCTAAAGTAAATAAGAAATCATTACCACTAGGAGTAGCTTTAATGCTCATTCCATTAGTATTATTCCATCCCTGTTTTTCAGCTAAAGCAACATGCTTCAATCCATAACTATTCACTACAGATGTAAAGTCCTCCCATTTATCAAAGTTAGCACCAGGGAAAGCAAGATATTTTCCTAACTCTAATTTCATATTAGGATCATCATAACTTCCTTCTTCACTACCTCCAGTATTCCCTTTGAAAGGGTCTTTATCCAATCCTACTAAGTCAACCATAGTACGAGGCACAAATTGATAATCTTTAGAGAATTTAGTCATTACCCCAGTCATAGTACCGCTCTTAGCAGGAACCTTATGATTTTTAAACCCACTAGACTGCTCAGCTACTCTAAAAATAACATTAGCAGTAACACTTTCTTTAGATTCAATTTCTACATTTGTAGCTTTATTTGTAGGAGACACTAAATTATTTTCATCCCAAAATGGTTTGTCCCAGAATTTTTCCTTGAACTGTACATCCGTAATTGTAACTAGTTTACCTAAATAATTATCAGTAATCGCTTCTTTTAAACTAACAACGTGATTATATGTCTTATTAAAGTCATCTCCTGTAATTGTTTTACAAGATCTAAAAATATGCTTAGGTATATTAGTTATTCCTCCAGTATAATTAGTTGCAGGATCATTAATACCAATAGCTAGTACACCATTATCTATCTGAGTAAATAATCCATTCAATCGAATATGAATTACTCTACCTACAGGATAAAGTCCATATGTTCCTCCTCTATTAATTTTTACACGAGCAGCAATACCTCCATCTATTGTTTCGATATATAAATCTTTATAGAAGTTACCTCCTTCATCACTAGAAACAACTACTCCAGAGATAAAATCTTCTGTTGAAGACTCATATGCTTTTTTAGTAGTAGAAGAAAGTTTAAAAATTTCCTCTATCGTTTTATTTGCTTTTATCTGAGGCTCATCACAATGTGTAGCATCAGGTGTCGTAAAATCATCATTTTTAGCACAACCTACAGCAAGAAGGCTGGCAAATGATATATATAAAATTGATTTAAAAATTGTTTTCATTGTTCTAAGAATTAGAAGTTGTAATAAACATTTACAAAGAAATTACGTCCATAAGCGTACCAGTACTTGTTTCCGAAAGTATTATATCCATGACCTTCGTTTACTAGTTGCCCATTATTAATAATTTCTTGCTTATAATTAGCATTTCTTGCTTGTTCAAACCCACCAGTTTTATAATGTCTATTGAATACATTATTAATACTAGCAAAGAAACCAATTAGGTTTCTATTAGGTAATCTCCAAGATTTTCCTCCTGTAATATTAAATACAGTAAAGTCCGCTAACTTCTCTTGTTTAAGCATTCTATCCACATCTGCTTGATTAATATCGGCAAAAGATTGACCTGGATACAACGGTTCAGTAGCAAAGTTATCTGTTCTTCTTAAAGCAGAAACATTCGTATATGCATTATCCATATAGTTAACATTTGCTCCTACCCACCAATAAGCTGGATCTCTATATTCCAGTCCTAAAGACAGTGCTGTCTGAGGTCCATTCGCTACTTTATAATTTTTTAAATAAGATTTACCATAGTCGAAACTCTTAGCTACGTTATCAGAATTTAAACGAAGAGTAGGATCATTTGTGTAAAAAGATTGTCCTATAGCTGCTGCAGCTGTTGCCTTTAATGTTTGAGTTAACTGATATTCAGCTCCAAGCTCTAATCCTATATTACGCTTATTCACTCCTGTTAATATCTCTGATACGAATGTTGAACCATTTCCATTATACAACTCTCCTTCAGCATTCATAACACCTGCTCCATCAGCATAATAGAAATTAACTTGAGTACTATTCTTAATCTCAGATAAGTATCCAGAAACACGAGCTTTTAACTTAGGTGTTCTAACAATATAGCTACCATCAACACTAAATATATCTTCATTCGTTAAGTCTTTAGTAACTAAATTATTTACACGTCCATTAGCAAAAGTATTTCTAATAGATGGTGCTTGATTATAGTACGCAACATTCATATTAAGAGCATGACGCCCAGTAATATGGTAAGTAGCTCCTCCTTTAAATCCGAAGTTATTAAAATCTACTAAACCACCTTTTCCATAAGAATTGTTAGCATAAACACCATTTTTATATTTTCCATCTCTCTCATAAGAAGTATATCCTATCTTCTGTGCTATATAGAAATCAAACTTATCATAATCAAAATTGAACTGTGTAAATACATCTATAATATTTGAATCTACAGTATAGTTGTATCCGAATTTATCACCTTCACCAACTTTACGATTACGATTATTTAAATCACTATGTGCATTATCTCCTTTTTGATATGTATCAATATCTAAATAGTAATCTCCTCCTAATAAATCAACTAACTTTTTATAATAAGATGAATGTACTCTTCTATAATTAAACCCTGCATCTAAAGTAACATGATCAGATAATACAGACTTTAAGTTAGTATTAAAAGAAAATGTTTTATCATCTTGACGGTCTTCATACAATACAATTCTACTACGACTATCAGCATAATTTTGGTTTACTCCATAAATCCATTCCCAATCTAACTGTCCATTCCCTATAAAATAATTAGCAGCTTCTCTTGCACCATCTCTATCTGGAGTCCATTTTCTGATATCATCTCGATCCGTCTTGTTTAAAGCGAAACTTGGCATTCTTTGATAATATGTAGGATCTGGATTTAAATTATCTTGGTATCCTAAACGACTGTTAGCAATATGTCCAAATTGATAAGAAGCAGTTGTCGTTAAGTTATTTAACTCATCTATTTTCCAATAGTGTGTCAATTGGAAGATTGGTTCAGAAACATCTTTATAACGAGAATTTCTTTTATCTCCATTTTGATATCCCCAGTATGAATTGTATTTAAAATCTTTTAAATCAGCTTGCTCATCTGTAATAGGAGAGTTTTTCCCTCTTTTATTTTGAGCATAAATAGCTGTAAAGTTTAAACTGTGATTATCATTAAATTTCTTTTCAACGGCAGCGAATAAAGATAGTGCATCATAATTCGTTCCATCAAAATAACCTTCTTTAGCTCCTCTATAAGATGCAGATAAAGCAAATGCCCATCCATTCTTATCTAAACCAGAAGAGTAAATAACGTAAGGTCTCCAAGTATAGTTCGTATTAGAACCAGAGAAACCAGCTTTAGCACCTTTTCTGATTTGAGATGCTCTTGTAGTGATGTTTTGTGTTCCTAAGATTCCACCAAAAGAGAAATCTGAAGGAGTAGATCCTGAAGAGAAAACTTGGTTACGAGTAGCGTCATTTAGACCTCCCCAGTTCCCCCATTGTGGGCGACCATCATGAACTTTGTTCATCACCACCCCATTGATCATTGTCTTACCATATTCGTTATCAAGTCCACGCAATCTGTAGAATGCAGACCCCCAGTTATAAGCTGCTGCTTGTTGGAAAGGGTCTTTTGTAGCTTGTAACAAACCTGATGAAGTGTCGTTACTAGAGTCATCATCACTTAGGTCATTCTCCGTAAGTGTAATAAGCCCTAAATTTGCAATAGAAGCGAAATCCTCGTCTAAAGAAATTGTACCAAGGTCGATGATGCCATCACCTACCTCTACAGGTAAACGCTTTGTTACATATCCCACATAAGAGATTACAACATCATGGTTACCCGTTTTAACATTTTCTAAAGTGAATCTTCCTTCATTGTCTGTTAAAGAGGAAGTGGTAGTAGCTTGTACTCTTACAGATACCGCATTCATCGGCATCTGAGTGGTACCATCCACAACTTTCCCTTTAATTTCCTGAACTCCTTGTGCATAAGATATAACTACCTGCAACACAAAGAACAAACTAAATAAAAGTTTCTTCATAAATTAAAAATGATTAAAGTGCTATGTTAAGAAACACCGTAAGGTTATTTCTAATACAAAGGTATGTTATTATAATAATATTAGCTATTTTTGTCAAAGAAATAAGACAATTCTTTACTTAAATTAACCTAGTCATGCACATCAAACTTCAAAGAATCATTTTGTTGTTTGCTCTTATCACAATGGGAGCACAAGCACAAGAGAAAAAGTATGAGATTCAAACAATTGCGTTCTACAACTGCGAGAACTTGTTTGATACAATTAGAGACCCTAAAATTTATGATGAAGAGTGGACTCCTACAGGAGCACAAGCTTGGACATCTAAAAAGTACCAAAAGAAAATCCACAATCTTGCGAAAGTTATGTCTCAGATTGGTACGGACGAAAACACTAAAATGCCTGCAGTAATAGGCGTTGCTGAAGTTGAAAATAGAGCAGTTCTAGAAGACTTAGTACGCGACCCACAACTTGCACCTGGAGATTATGGTATAGCGCACTTTGACTCTCCTGACAAGCGTGGTATTGATGTAGGATTGTTATATCAGAAAAAACACTTCTCTGTAACTAATGCGACTCCGCATCCTCTTTATATCTACGATATGAATAAAGTAGACAAACATACAGGAGAAAAAGGTACTCGTATCTACACACGTGATCAGCTGTTAGTAACAGGTCTTTTAGATGGAGAGGAAGTACACTTCATCGTAAATCACTGGCCTTCTAGAGTGGGTGGAGAGAAAAGAAGTAGCCCATTACGTGAAGCTGCTGCTGCATTAAACAAAAAAATCATCGATTCATTATACACTATCAACCCAAATGCGAAAGTAATCACTATGGGAGATATGAATGACGGTCCATACAATAACAGTATGAAAAAAGTACTGAAAACAGCTGGTAAAAAATCTGAACTTACTCCACAAGGTCTTTTTAATCCAATGGAAAAAATGTCAAAAGATGGATTAGGGACATTAGCTTACCGTGATGCATGGGATGTTTTTGACCAAATGGTAATTAGCGAGCCTTATGTTAGAGATGATTACTCATCATGGGCATACTGGAAAGCGAAAATCTATAAAAAACCATTTATGGTTCAACCAACAGGACAATATAAAGGTTATCCTCTTAGAAATACTAATGGAGAACCAGGTTACAGTGACCACTTCCCTGTTTATATCTATCTAATTAGAGAATTAAAATAACATTACTTAATATAAGTATAAAGCCGTTTAAGACATCTTAAACGGCTTTTTTATTGACTCTAACTAACTAACTAACTAACTAACTAACTAACTAACTAACTAACTAACTAACTA